>JASGDS010000045.1:0-2525 GCA_047607025.1 Microbacterium sp. | reverse complement strand
CGACGAGCTCGGCGCAGGCTCCATGACGGGGCTGCCGATCATCGAGACGAAGGCCAACGACGTGTCGGCCTACATCCCGACCAACGTGATCTCGATCACCGACGGCCAGATCTTCCTGCAGTCCGACCTGTTCAACGCGAACCAGCGTCCGGCCGTCGACGTGGGCATCTCGGTGTCGCGCGTCGGTGGTGACGCGCAGCTGAAGCACATCAAGAAGGTCTCGGGAACGCTCAAGCTCGAGCTCGCCCAGTACCGCGCCCTCGAGGCGTTCGCGATGTTCGCGAGCGACCTGGATGCCGCCTCCCGCCGCCAGCTCGACCGCGGTGCGCGTCTGACCGAGCTGCTCAAGCAGCCGCAGTACACGCCGTACCCCGTCGAGGAGCAGGTCGTCTCGATCTGGGCCGGCACCAACGGCAAGCTCGACACGATCGAGGTCGAGGATGTGCTGCACTTCGAGCGCGAGCTGCTCGACTTCCTCAGGCGCAACACGTCGATCCTCGACACGCTGCGCGAGACGGGCAAGCTCGAGGACGACACCGTCGCCGAGCTCGAGACGGTCGTGGACAAGTTCATCCTGGAGTTCAAGCGGGGCGACACCCGCGGCATCGGCGATCCCGGTCACGAGGAGTTCGATGCGGCTGGCGTCGAAGACGTGCACCAGCAGCAGATCGTCAAGGGCCGCAAGGCATAAGGACCGGCATCGATGGGCGCACAACTGCGGGAGTACAAGCAGAAGATCTCTTCTGCCGAGACGACCAAGAAGATCACGAAGGCGATGGAGCTCATCGCGGCTTCGCGCATTCAGAAGGCGATGGCGCGCGTGCGTGCCTCGTCGCCCTACGCGCTCGCCCTCACCCGCGCCGTCTCCGGCGTCGCCACGCACAGCAACGTCGACCACCCGCTCACCCGTGAGCCCGAGACCATTACGCGCAGTGCGATCGTGCTGGTCACGGGCGACCGCGGGCTGGCGGGCGCCTTCAACTCGCAGGTGATCCGCGAGGCGATGGAGCTGGCCGAGCTGCTGAAGCAGGAGGGCCGCGAGGTCGTCTTCTACATCTTCGGTCGCAAGGCCGTCGCCTACTTCCAGTTCCGCCGCCTGGTGGCGCAGCGCGAGTGGGTGGGAGACGCCGACACACCGCACTACGAGTCGGCGGAGGAGATCGCCACGGCGGTTCTCGAGGCGTACGAGAAGGATGCCGCCGACGGCGGGGTCGACGAGATCCACGTGGTCTACAACCGCTTCGTCAGCATGATGACGCAGACGCCCGAGACGGTGCGCCTGCTTCCGCTCGAAGTCGTCGAGGCCGAGGATGCGCCATCCGCCGAGGTCTACCCGCTGTACGACTTCGAGCCGGATGCCGCATCGGTGCTCGACGCGCTGCTGCCCGTCTACATCCAGAGCCGCATCTTCAACGCGCTGCTGCAGTCGGCCGCCGCCAAGCAGGCCGCGACGCAGAAGGCGATGAAGTCGGCCAGCGACAACGCCGACAAGCTCATCACCGATTACACCCGTCTGCGCAACAACGCGCGTCAGGCGGAGATCACCCAGCAGATCGCCGAGATCGTCGGCGGCGCCGACGCGCTGGCGTCGTGACACAGAACCCATAGGAAAGAGACGAAGAGATGACTCCTACCGCAACGGCAGAGGCTGCGACCACCGTGGTCGGGCGCGTCGCACGCGTCACGGGCCCGGTCGTCGACATCGAGTTCCCGCACGACGCGATCCCCGATGTCTACAACGCACTGAAGACGACCATCACGATCGGCGACGAGGCGACCGAGATCACCCTCGAGGTCGCTCAGCACCTCGGTGATGACATGATCCGTGCGATCTCGCTGAAGCCGACCGATGGCATGGTGCGCGGCCAGGAGGTGCGCGACACGGGTGCCCCGATCTCGGTGCCCGTCGGTGATATCACCAAGGGCAAGGTCTTCAACGTGATCGGCGACGTGCTCAACCTCGAAGAGGGAGAGACGTTCGAGGTCACCGAGCGCTGGCCGATCCACCGCAAGGCGCCGAACTTCGACCAGCTCGAGTCGAAGACGACCATGTTCGAGACCGGCATCAAGTCGATCGACCTGCTGACCCCCTACGTGCAGGGTGGAAAGATCGGTCTGTTCGGTGGTGCGGGCGTGGGCAAGACCGTGCTCATCCAGGAGATGATCCAGCGCGTGGCGCAGGACCACGGTGGTGTGTCGGTGTTCGCCGGTGTCGGCGAGCGCACCCGTGAGGGTAACGACCTCATCGGCGAGATGGAGGAGGCGGGCGTCTTCGACAAGACCGCCCTTGTCTTCGGCCAGATGGATGAGCCGCCTGGGACGCGTCTTCGCGTTGCGCTCTCCGCGCTGACGATGGCGGAGTACTTCCGCGACGTGCAGAAGCAGGACGTGCTGCTGTTCATCGACAACATCTTCCGCTTCACGCAGGCCGGCTCAGAGGTCTCCACGCTGCTGGGTCGCATGCCTTCAGCCGTGGGTTACCAGCCGAACCTCGCTGACGAGATGGGTGTGCTCCAGGAGCGCAT
>JASGDS010000044.1:0-2777 GCA_047607025.1 Microbacterium sp. | reverse complement strand
CCCGACCCCATGCAGCGATCCCGGTCGATCGTCAGCCGGCCGCCGGTCATCAGGAGACCGCCTCCGTGAGCGTCAGGTACAGGTGGGTGTGGCCGCGGAACTTGTAACTGCTGATCAGGTCCCACCTCCGGGCATCGGCCGGACCGTGGTGGTCCTCGTCGATCGTGATCGACGCGGTGCGCGCGAGGAACCTCTGGATCGAGAACACCGCCTCCGCGCGCGCCAGCGGCGCCCCGGGGCAGGTGTGGATGCCCCGCCCGAAAGCGAGGTGCTGGCGGGCGTTGGCCCGCCGCACGTCGAACTCGGCCGGGTTATCGAACAGCTTCGGGTCACGGCCGGATGCGCCGTGCAGCAGCATCACGTTCGTGCCCGGTGCGAGGTCGAGGCCGCCCAGGGTCGTCGCCTTCTTCACCAGGCGGAAGGAGCCCTTGATGGGCGCTTCGACCCGAAGGCTCTCCTCAATGAACGCGGGCACCAGCGTCGGCTCGCGGCGGAGCAGATCCTGCAGATCGGCGTCGTCGGCGATGCGCTGGAAGCAGATGCCCATGAGCTGGACGGTCGTCTCCTGCCCGGCGGAGAAGAGGTTCGCGGCGATGCGGGCGACCTCGATCGGCTCGGGAAGCGAGCCGTCGGGGAAGGTGGCCAGTGCCATACCCGTGAGGATGTCCCCGGTCGGCCGCTTCCGGCGCTCCTCGATCGTGGAGACGAAGTAGTCGTACAGGCCCTCGAGGCCATTGTGGTAGCTCGTCTGCAGCTCGAGGTTGCCGAGCACGGGCGTCGGCTTGGCCGCGAGCATCTCCAGGAGCATCGAGTGATCCTCGACGGGAACGCCGAGCAGATCGGCAACCGCGAGGATCGCGAACTTCTTCGCGTAGTCCCAGATGAACTCCGTCTGACCCTTCGGCAGGATCTCATCCAGGAACCGGTCGGCCGTGTCCTTGAGGAACTGCTCGTTCTCCTTGAGCCGCTTGGGCGTGATGAGGCCCATCAGGATCGCCCGGTGATCGGTATGCCTGGGTGGATCGAAGGTGACGATCTGGTCGTTCGTGGGGAACGACGACCGGTGCTTCTCCAGGAGGTCGCTCAGGTCATCGCCCTCCAGCTCGAAGTCCAGGTCCAGGACGGGACCGCCCGTGCGGTTGATGGAGGAGTAGACGTCCGGCTGGTGGTAGACCTGCAGAGCCTCCTCATATCCGGTCACGATGACGACCCCGTACTTCGGCTCCCGGTAGACCGGGTGATGCTCCAGCATGTAGTCGAAGTACGGCTCTGCCTTCTCGGCGATCTGCGCGTCGGTGAAGAAGTCCACCACGGCGGGATCGATGTCGACAGTGGTCATCGGCGACTCTCCTTGTTCTGTACTGCGAAACGCGCATTGCATAATACGATACAACTAGCATCGCGCTTCCTGCCTCGCGTGTCAACAGGGCCGCCCCGCCGACACGCAGCAGGGCATCCCTGCCGCATCAGAAGCCGGTGGGCTTTGCGTCGAGCACGATGGTCTTCGACTCGAGATAGGCATGCAGCCCCTGCGGGCCGCCCTCGCGACCGTAACCGGACTGCTTGAAGCCGCCGTAGCCGAGAGTGGTGTCGACCTTGAAACCGTTGTGCCCGACGGTTCCGGAGAGCAGGCGCCGGGCGACGTGGTAGGCGCGGTCGATATCGTTCGTGAACACCGCGTTGTTGAGACCGTACTGAGTGTCGTTGGCCATCCGAACGGCATCCTCCTCGTTCTCCGCCGGGATGACCGAGAGAACCGGCCCGAAGATCTCCTCCTGCGCGATCGTGGAGGAGTTGTCGACGTTGGAGAACACCGTCGGCTCGACGAAGAAGCCGCGGTCGAGATCGGCGGGCCGCCCGCCGCCCGTGACGAGTGTCGCCCCCTCCGCACGGCCCTTGTCGATGTAGTCGAGCACACGAGACTGCTGTCGCGCCATGGCGAGCGGCCCCATCTGCGATGCCGGGTCGAAGGGGTCGCCGACCTTCACGGCACCGAACGCGGCGCCGAGCGCAGCGGCGAACTCGTCGTGGCGATGCCGCGAGACGATGGCGCGGGTCAACGACATGCACACCTGACCCGTGATGGAGGTCTCCGCCTGCGCGATCGCCTGAGCGGCCGTCTCCAGGTCGTAGTCGTCGAGGATGACGGCGGCCGACTTGCCGCCGAGCTCCAGCGTGTAGCGGGCGAGCCGCTCACCCGCGACCGTCGCGATCTGACGGCCGACCGGGCCGGAGCCGGTGAAGCCGATCTTGTCGACGCGCGGATCGGCCACCAGCTGCTGGGACACCCCGCGGTGGCCGTTGACGAGATTGAGCACCCCCGCGGGAAGGCCCACCTCCTCGGCGATCTCAGCGAGGATGTACAGCTCGCCCGGCGCCTCCGGCGGCGCTTTGAGAACGATGGTGCAGCCGGCGAGGATCGCGGGGGCCACCTTGTACGCGGCCAGCGAGAGCGGGGTGTTCCACGGCACGATGGCCGCGACGACGCCGACGGGCTCCTGGACGACGGCGCCCCAGTCGGAGAACTCCGGCTTGGCGGGCACCGCCCACTCGAACGTCTCCGCGAGGTCGGCGTAATAGTCGAAGAGCGCGGGCACGCGCGCGATGGAGTACGACGACATCCGGAACACGGGACCCGTCTGGCGGGTCCAGAAGATCGCGGCCTCTTCGGATCGCTCGCGCAGCCTCTGCGCAATGCGGCGAAGGTACCCGGCGCGCTCACGCGGGTCGAGGAACGCCCAGTCGGTGTTGTCGAAGGTGTGGCGCGCGGCCGCGAT
>JASGDS010000043.1:0-7519 GCA_047607025.1 Microbacterium sp. | reverse complement strand
GTCGGCGCGCGCCGCGGAGAACACCCGGCCGTCGCCCGCGCTCGTCTGCAGCACCCCGCCGGCGGCGGCCTGCTGCGCCGCCCCGAGGTAGTTCTCGGTGTACCAGCCGTTGCGCAGCAGCGCGACGGCGAAGGGCGCGGCGGCGAGCAGCCGCTCGGTCTCGACGTGCTCGGGCGCCACGGCGAGCGTCTTCGCGGAGTCGGCGTGCAGCACGCTCGTGTACGCGACGAACGGCACGCCCGCGGCGGTCGCGGCCTCGATGACCGCGGTGTGCTGCGGGACGCGCTGGCCGATGGCGTTGCCCGAGATGAGCAGCAGGCGCTCGACGCCCTCCAGCGCCGGCGCGAGGCCGTCCGGCCGGTCGTAGTCGAAGGCGCGCACCTCCACGCCGCGCTCGGCGAGGTCTGCCGCCTTGGCGGGATCCCGGACGAGGGCGAGGAGCTGGTCGGCGCCGGTGTGCTGCAGCAGCGCGTCGACGACGAGCCGTCCGAGCCCGCCGGTGGCACCGGTGATGGCGATGGTCATGAGGTTCCCTTTCCCAAATGCTTACGATTCGTAAGTCCTTACGCATCGTAAGCCGCGGTACGATGAACGTCAAGGAGAGGAGGCGAGCCGTGAGGTCGACGTTCGACGCGTTCAGCGCGCAGTGCCCGTCGCAGGCGACGCTGCGGGACCTCACCGGACGCTGGGTGCCGCTGGTGCTGATCGCCCTCGATGAGGGGATCACGCGCTTCGGTGAGCTGCACCGCCGCATCGGCGGGTCGAGCGAGCGGATGCTCGCGCAGACGCTGCGCATGCTGGAGCAGAATGGGTTCGTTGAACGCGGTGCGGGCCCGCGCCCCGCCTACACGCTCACCGAGGGTGGCCGCGCGGTCGCGGGGCGCTATCGTGAGTTGCTCGACACGGTCTACGCGCACCTCGAAGCCCTCGCCCCGGCCTGATCCCCGGATGCCGGCGGGCGCTTTCGGGCGCCGCCGTCGCGGGTGCGCCCGCCGTGGGGCGCGGCGGTGGCGGCGCGGAACGAGACCGCCACGATGCCCTCGAGCACGGCCAGGTCGACGGCGGCGAGATCCCTGCGACACAGGCATCCGACTCCGGTGGAGTGCTCGCCGAGCCGTGACAGCGCTGCCCCGTGGGCACCGAGGCCGTCCGGCGGATAGAGCGTCGTCGCCGCCTTCCGCGGGGCGAAGCCCGCCGCGGGCGAGTCGCCCTCCCGGGGCGGGTCGGGGCGCGGGTCAGCCGAAGCTCAGCTGCTGGGAGCGGTGCACGCCGTCGGTGCCCACCGCCGTCAGGGTGTACTGCTGCGGGTCGTCGCAGAGGTGGTTGACGGTGAGGGATCCGCTCGCGGGGAGGCCGCTCTGATACGGCGCCGAGATCGCGTCGGGGGTGTCGATGCCGAAGGCGAGCTGCACGACGTTGCTCGCCGTCCAGCTGAAGGACAGGTCGACCTCGTTCTCCCCCTCGGGCAGCGCCGCGCAGAGCGCGGCGGCGTCCTGCGCGGCGGCGAACGACCCGATGGCGGCGGCACTGGTGTCCACCGCGTCGGTGTGCACCTCGGCGCTGTGCTCCACCCCGTCGGCCCCGACGGCGGTCAGCCGGTAGTCGTGCGGCCGCCCGCAGTCGTTGAGGATCGGGGAGGAGCCGCTCGCGGGATAGCCGGAGTCCACCTTGGACCAGACTCCGTCGTCGCTCTCGAAGATCGAGACATCCTCCGCCTGGCGCGTCGACCACGTGAACTCGAGTGGCACGTCCGCGTCCGGGGTCGGCCGGGCGAGGCACAGCGCCGCCAGGTCGCCTACGGTGAAGGAGTCGATGACTGCGGCGCGCGGGTCGGTCGTGGCCGACGGCGGGGCCGGCGCTTCTGCCGCCGGGGCCGAGGACGCGGAGGGCGTTGCGACGGCCGTCGCGCCGGCGGACCAGGCGGCGGTATCCGTGGTCTCCGGCGTCGCGGCCGGCGCCGTGCGGCCGCCCGAGATCAGCGTCCCGAGCAGGATGCCGCCGACGACGAGCAGCAGGGCCGCGAGAACCGCCGCGACGATCCACCCCGTCGGCCGACGGGTGGCTTCCCGCGTCGCGTTCGGGCCGGCCGGCCCGCCGTCTCCTGACATCGCCCCTCGTTCCGCTGAGGCTCACCGGATCGCCGGCGAGTCGTCTATGGGCAGAGGATACTCCGGCGCTCACACGCCGGCAATGCCGAGTTCCCGCCCGCCTCCTCGGCGCCCCTCCCCGGGCCGTCGCGCGCGGCGCCAGGCGGAGGGGTGCCCGGCCACGCCCTTGCGCAGCAGCGCGTTGCCGTACCGGCGCCTCTCGCCCGCGCGCACCAGGAAGTCGGCGCCCCGTGCGGCGATCGCCGACCGCGACGACGCGCTCGCGACCGCCCTGACGACGGCCCAGATTGCCGGCGTCGAGCGCTGGCTGCGCCAGGCCTCCCAGCCGGTGCCCGCGCCGCTAGGCTGAGCACATGGCTGCGGAGGACACCGAGCTCGAACGACTGCGTGCCGAGGCGGCGGCCGCGGAGGCCGCGCTGAAGGCCGCGGAGGCCCGTGCGAGGCTCGCGGCCGCCGAGGCCGCCGCAGCGAGGAACGCGGAGGCCTCCGCGACGCCGACACCTGCGCCGGTCGCGGAGGTGTCGCCCGAGCCGGTCGAGGGCACGCCCGAGCCCGCCTCGTCGGGCGATGCCCCTGACGCGGCCGACGGGCCGTCGGCATCCGGCCCGCTCTCGGCCGAGGAGGTGCGGCGGATCGCCTCCGGCTACGCGTTCGAGGGCACGACCCTCGACATCGGCGCGCTGCTCAACGGAACCCCGGTTCCCGAGGCGCAGGTGCGCATCCCCCTCGGTATGCTCAACCGTCACGGACTCGTTGCCGGCGCGACAGGAACCGGAAAGACCCGCACCCTGCAGGGCCTCGCCGAGCAGATCGCCGCCAAGGGCGTTCCGGTATTCGCCGCCGATGTCAAGGGCGACCTGAGCGGGATGGCCGTGCCTGGCACCGCGAATGACAAACTGACCGCCCGCACGAAGGCGATCGGTCAGGACTGGCAGCCCGCGGCATCCGCCGTCGAGTTCTACACCCTGGGCGACGGCCCTTCGACAGGCCCTTCGACAGGCTCAGGCCAGGCCAGCAATACGGGAGTTCCCGTCCGCGCCACCGTGTCCGGCTTCGGTCCGCTGCTGCTCTCGAAGGTGCTGGGTCTCAACGAGACTCAGGAGTCGAGCCTCGGGCTGGTCTTCCACTACGCCGACTCCAAGGGCCTCGCACTCGTCGACCTCAACGACCTGCGCAGCGTGCTGCAGTACCTCACCGGCGACGAGGGCAAGGCCGATCTCAAGGGCATCGGCGGCCTCTCGGCGGCCACGGCAGGGGTCATCCTGCGCGAACTGATCACCTTCGCCGAAGACGGCGCAGACGTGTTCTTCGGCGAGCCCGAGTTCGATGTGCACGACTTCCTGCGTCAGGCTCCGGATGGCCGCGGCATCGTCTCGCTGCTGGAACTGCCCGGTGTCGTCGGCAATCCCGCCCTCTTCTCGACCTTCCTCATGTACCTGCTCGCCGAGCTGTACGAGACGCTGCCCGAGGTGGGCGACCAGGACAAGCCGAAGCTCGTGTTCTTCTTCGACGAGGCGCACCTGCTCTTCAACGGTGCGTCGAAGGACTTCCTCGACGCGATCACCCAGACCGTCCGGCTCATCCGCTCGAAGGGCGTCGGCGTGTTCTTCGTGACGCAGACGCCGAAGGATGTGCACAAGGATGTTCTCGCGCAGCTCGGCTCGCGCGTGCAGCACGCACTGCGCGCCTTCACGCCCGACGATGCCAAGGCGCTGAAGGCCACCGTCAGCACCTATCCGACCTCGGGCTACGATCTGGAGCGGGTGCTGCAGGAGCTCGGCACCGGTGAGGCGATCGTCACGGTGATGAGCGAGGATGGTGCGCCGACGCCCGTCGCGTGGACGCGCGTGCGCGCTCCGCAGGGGCTGATGGATGCCGCGCCGGGCGACACCGTGGCATCCACCGTGAAGGCATCGACGCTGCTCGCGAAGTACGGCGAGCGGATCGACCCCGAGTCGGCCTACGAGATTCTCGCGGGCAAGATGAATGCCGCCTCTGAAGCGGCGGCCGCCGCCGAGCTGCAGAAGCAGCAGCAGGCCGCGGCGGACAAGAAGGCGCAGCAGGAGTACGACCGCCTGATGAAGTCGACGAGCGGCAAGACGACGACGAAGCGAAAGACGCGGTCGTCGACCGACCGCATCGTCGAGAGCGCGGCCAAGACCCTCGTCAACGGTGTGATCCGCGGCCTCTTCGGCACCGGCCGTCGCCGCTGACCGTTTCGGTTCCTGCGGCCTGTCCTGAGCCTGTCGAAGGGCCCGTCGCACCTTTTGTGGTTCTCCGGGCCGGATGGCGGCCGAAAGTGCGACGGCAACGCGCGGGAGGCTCAGGAACCGAAACGGTCAGCGGCGGAGGAAGGCGTCGGCGATCGACAGGCCGACGCCGGCGTCGAGAATGATGCCGTGACGCGCGCGCTTCACGATGGTGAGGTGCGCGGTTGGGATGGCGCGGCTCAGGATGCGCGCATTCTCGAGTGGAACGAGGGCGTCGTCCGCGCCGTGGATGACGAGCGTCGGCGCGGTGATGCGCCCGAGCTCTGAGAGCGAGTCGTGGCCGGCGCTCGCGCCGAAGTGCAGCCGAAGCGCGGTGCGACTGCGCCCGACCGAGAGCAGCGCCGCGAGCTCGCGGCGCTGCTCGGGCGCGTGCTCGTCGCCCCAGAAGACGGTCGCGATCTCGTCGGGCCTGCCCGAGAGAACAGCCCGTTCGGCCTCGACCTGTCGCCCCGTGCCGTTCGAGAGGCCGGATGAGGTGGCCGCGAGCACGAGCCGGCGCACGCGATCCGGATGGTCGATGGCCACCCACTGCGCGACCATCCCGCCCATGGAATGGCCGAGCACGTCGGCCCGCTCGAACCCCGCCGATGCGAGGATGGCGACCGCGTCGGCGGCGAAGTCGCGCACGGTGAAGCGCTCGCGCTCGCCGATCTGGCTCTCGCCGATGCCGCGGTGATCGAACACGATGAGGGTGCGCTCTTCGACGAGGCGCGGCGCGGCCATCCGCCACGAGGTGTGATCGACCGACTGCCCTGCGATCAGCAGCAGGGGCGTGCCGTCACCTGTCGCCCAGTAGGCGAGCCTGGCGCCGTCGGCGGCGATCGCCGTACCGCGGCGCCACTCGAGCATCAGTAGGGCCGGGCGGAGGGTGAGGCCCCGAGGTCCCAGAGGGTGGTGTCGGTCGTCGGGCCGAGCAGCGTCACGCCGCCCGCGGTCACGGCGTACCGCAGAGACACCGACGCATTGCTCAAGATCTGCTGCAGGGATGGCCGCAGTTCGGTCGTCGCCGTGCCGTCGTCCAGGGTGAACGAGCCGAGATCTGCACCCGCGTAGCTCAGCTGCACGGTCGACCCCGCGGTGCCGGTGAGGGTCAGAGGCAGCACGAGCTCGAGTCCGTCGAACCAGATCTGCTGCGACGTCACGCTGGGAGCGTCGGTCGGCGCGACAGGCAGCCCGAGACCCGAAATGCTCGTCTCGGCGGTGACATCGGCTGACAGGGGAGAGTCGTAGCTCGCGGTGATCGCCGCATCGCTCGTCGTCTGGTCGGCGGTGCGCGTGACGGCCACGGTGGCGTTGCCCGAGTCATCGAGCGTGGCGGATGAAGCTGTGCCATCGACCAGGATGGTCACTGCCGCACCCGGGGTTCCCGTCACCGTCAGCGTGAAGCTCAGGGTCGTGCCGCCCGTGGCTCCGGAGGCGGCGAGGGTCAGCGGCGCGTGGGCGACGACGCCGATCTCGGAGGGGTCCTTGGAGTCCGACGTCGACTCGCCCGCATGCCCGGACGTGTACGCGACCTGCACGGAGCCCGCGCTCAGCACGTTGAGGTCGGTCGAGATCGTGGCCGCGCCCGACTCGTCGAAGGTGAGGTCGATCGTCGTGCCCGCCACGGTCGCCGTGGCCGCCGTGCCAGGCTCACCGGTGACCGGAATCGTCACGGCGACTCCGTCGACCGTCGCCTGGCCGATCACGATGGTGGCATAGGGCGCGACCGGCCAGGCCGAGCCGAGCAGCGACGACAGCGCCGCGGTCGACGCCGTAGTCTCGTCGCCGTCGGTGTAGTTCGTCGTGACCGTGAGTGTGGCGTCGGCGAGCTGCGTCGCCGAGAGCGTCAGCGTGACGGAGCCGGTGCCGTCGTCACCGAGGGTGGTCGTCGTGTCGGCGGCCGAGACCGACACCTCTCGACCCGCCTCGCCCGTCAGCGTCACGGCGACGGTTCCGGCATCCTTGCTCACGATGGCGGCCGAGGTGACAGACACCGTCGCGGTGACCGTCGGCAGTTCGACCTCGGCGGAGGAGCCCGTCGCGTGAGCCGCGGTGTAGGCCACGGTCAGCAGCGTGTCGTCGTCCGTCGGGTCGATGGTGACGTCGGCGAGGCTCGCAGTGCCATCCTCATCGAACTCGAGGGTGCCGAGTGTCGTCGACCCGAGGGTGACGTCCGCGGTCGTGTCCGGCTCGCCTGTCACACCGGTCGGGACGGTCACGATGTCGCTGAGCCCCGTGAACTCGATGTCCTGATCGATCGCGAGATCGTCGATGTCGATGATCTCGCCGAGCGTCGTGTCGAGGTCGCCGTCGGCAAGCGCGCTGTCGTCGTACGCGAGCGCGACGGGGAGGTCGGCATCGACGTCATCCGCGCTCGTCGCGGTGAACGTGGCGGTGCCGTCGCCGTCTGAGTCGACGGTCGCGGCGATGCCCGCGTGATCACCGACGGTCACCGTGACGTCGGCGTCCGGCTCGCCCGTGAAGTGGATGGCGACCGTGCCGCCGTTCTTCGACGTCACCTCGGAGGCGTCATCGATCGCGAGCGCGGCGGGGTCAGCGGTGGGCGTCGGCGTTGCGGTCGCGGTCGCGGTCGGTGTCGGGGTGGGCGTTGCGGTGGCCGTGGGGGTCGCGGTCGCGGTCGGTGTCGGGGTGGCCGTTGCGGTGGCCGTGGCCGTGGGCGTTGCGGTGGCCGTGGGCGTCGCCGTTGGTGTTGGAGTCGCTGTCGGCGTGGGGGTTGTCGTTGCGGTCGATGTCGGTGTCGGAGTCGCGGTCGGCGTCGGAGTCGCGGTCTCTGTGGGTGTCGGCGTCACCGAAGCCGTCGGAGTCGGGCTCGCGGTCTCGGTCGGCGTCGCCGTGGGAGTCGGAGTGGCCGTTTCTGTGGGAGTCGGAGTGGCCGTCTTGGTCGGAGTGGGCGTCGCTGTTTCGGTCGGCGTCGGCTCAGGTGTCGGAGTGGCTGTTTCGGTCGGCGTCGCCGTCGCCGTGGGAGTTGGAGTGGCCGTTTCTGTGGGAGTCGGAGCAGCCGTCTTGGTCGGAGCGGGCGTCGCTGTTTCGGTCGGCGTCGGCTCAGGCGTCGGAGTGGCCGTCTCCGTCGCCGTCGGTGTCGGTGTCGGTTCGGCCGTTTCGGTGGGCTCGGGCGTCGGCTCCGATGGCAGCAGCGCC
>JASGDS010000042.1:0-2752 GCA_047607025.1 Microbacterium sp. | reverse complement strand
TTCGGGCTGCGCACCAACGTGTGGGGCGCCCTCGCGCTGGTGCTGATCGGCATCGCACTGCTCATCGTGCAGTCAAAGCACACCGGAATCGAGCCATCTCCGTACCGTCCGGGAAGAAGCCGGAAGGACATCGCGGTAGAATCGAGCGACCCGGATGATTTCGTCGACGTGAGCGCACCCCCCAGCACCGACGAAGAGCCGGAAGCTGCAGCCACAAGCATCGCCGCGGCACACTAACGTGCACTGAAGGGCCGACGGCGTCCCTGTCGCATTTAAGTCACAAGGACGGTAGGCATGTACTTTCAGCCACCCCACGGAGCACCGGGCGTTCATCCTGCGAAGCAGGGGATGTACGACCCCCGTTTCGAGAAGGACGCCTGCGGTCTGGCGATGGTCGCGACGCTTCGCGGCGAGGCTGGTCACGACATCGTCGATCTGGCGCTCGACGCGCTGCGCAATCTTGAGCATCGCGGCGCCATCGGCTCCGACGCGGGCACGGGCGACGGAGCGGGCATCCTCACGCAGATGCCTGACGCGTTCCTCCGGGCCGTTGTGCCCTTCGACCTTCCGCCCGTGCATCAGTACGCGGCAGGCATGGCGTTCCTCCCGATCGATCGCGCCGAGCGCATCGAGCAGAAGGAGCAGATCGCGCTGATCGCCGCGACCGAGGGCCTGACCGTGCTCGGATGGCGCGAGGTGCCCGTCGACGCGTCGCACCTCGGTCGCCTCGCGGCCGAGGCGCAGCCCCACATCGAGCAGATCTTCCTCGCGAGTGCGCAGGCGGGGTTCCAGCAGCCGCTGGAGGGCATCGCGCTTGACCGCCGCACCTACCGGCTGCGCAAGCGCGCGCAGCACGAGATCGGAGCCTACTTCGTCTCGCTCTCGTGCCGCACGCTCGGCTACAAGGGCATGGTGACGACGCTGCAGCTTGAGCCGTTCTACCTCGACCTGCAGGACGAGCGCTTCACGACCGAGCTCGCCGTCGTGCACTCCCGCTACTCCACCAACACCTTCCCCTCGTGGCCGCTCGCGCAGCCGCTGCGCATGCTTGCGCACAATGGCGAGATCAACACGGTGGGGGGCAACCGCAACTGGATGCGTGCGCGCCAGTCGCAGCTGCACAGCGACCTGATCGGCGACATCCGGCCCCTGCTGCCGATCTGCAGCGACGACGAGAGCGACTCGGCGTCGTTCGATGAGACCCTCGAGCTGCTGACGCTGACCGGGCGCAGCCTTCCCCATGCGCTGCTCATGATGGTGCCGGAGGCGTACGAGAAGAAGGTCTACGTCGATGACGACCTGCGTGCGTTCTACGAGTACCACGCCGGCATCATGGAGCCGTGGGATGGTCCGGCCGCGCTCATCACGACGGATGGCACGCTCGTGTGCGCGACGCTCGACCGCAATGGGCTGCGTCCCGGGCGCTGGACGGTCACGACGGACGGCATCGTCGTCATCGGCAGCGAGACCGGCGTGCTCGACTTCGCTCCTGAGCGCATCGCACGGCGCGGACGCCTGCGCCCTGGCACCATGTTCACGGTCGACACGGCTAAGGGCCGCATCCTCTCCGACGCCGAGGTGAAGGGCGAACTGGCGAAGCTCGAGCCGTGGCAGGAGTGGCTCGATCAGGGCACCGTCCGGCTGTCCGACCTGCCCGAGCGCGAGCACATCGTGCACCCGATCGCCTCGATCACCCGGCGGCAGCGCACCTTCGGCTACACCGAGGAGGAGGTCAAGATCCTGCTCACCCCGATGGGGCAGAACGGGGCGGAGCCGCTCGGTGCGATGGGCTCGGACACCCCGATCGCGGTGCTCAGCAAGCGCCCTCGGCTGCTGTTCGACTACTTCGTGCAGCAGTTCGCGCAGGTCACCAACCCGCCACTCGACTCGATCCGCGAAGAGGTGGTCACGAGCCTTCGTCTCGGCCTCGGGCCCGAGGCGAACCTGCTCACCTGGGGGCCGGAGCACGCACGGTCGGTCGGGCTCGACTTCCCGGTCATCGACAACGACGAGCTGGCGAAGATCCAGCACATCGGTCGTGCGCTGCCAGGGCGCACCAGCGCCACCATCCGCGCGCTGTACCACCTCGATGCGGGGCCACGGACGATGGCGGAGCGCCTGAAGGAGATCTGCGCCGAGGTCGACGCCGCGATCGCGGACGGCGCCGAGTTCATCGTGCTCAGCGACAGAGACTCCACCAAGGATCTCGTCCCGATCCCGTCGCTGCTGACGGTCTCCGCCGTGCACCACCATCTCATCCGCAACGAGACGCGGATGAAGGTCGGGCTCGTCGTCGAAGCGGGCGACGTGCGCGAGGTGCACCACGTGGCGACCCTGCTCGGCTACGGTGCGAGCGCCGTCAACCCGTATCTCGCGATGGAGACCGTCGAGTACCTCGTGCGCTCGGGCGCCATCACGGGCATCACGCAGGAGAAGGCCGTCAAGAACCTGATCTACGCGCTCGGCAAGGGCGTGCTGAAGATCATGTCGAAGATGGGTATCTCCACCGTGCCCTCCTACGCCGGCGCCCAGGTCTTCGAGGCCGTCGGTCTCAGCCAGGAGCTCGTCGACGCCTACTTCACCGGCACCGTCACCCGCATCGGCGGCATCGGGCTCGAGGTGATCGAGGCCGAGAACCAGGTGCGACACGAATACGCCTACCCCGAGGAGCAGGCGGTTCGTGCGCACGAACGGCTGTGGACGGGCGGCGAGTACCAGTGGCGGCGGGATGGCTCGCCTCACCTGTTCTCGC
>JASGDS010000041.1:0-13080 GCA_047607025.1 Microbacterium sp. | reverse complement strand
CCACGCGCACCCTCGGAGCCCACATGCAACCTGAGAGCGGAGGTGCAGCCTGCGAGCCGAAGTGCAGCCCGGGAGCGGAGGTGCAGGACCCCGACCTCACCACGCCAGACTGCGCAGCCACTCGCAGACCGCGCGTGCCACGCGCACCCTCGGAGCCCGCGTGCAGCCTGAGAGCGGAGGTGCAGCCCGCGAGCCGAAGTGCAGCCCGGGAGCGGAGGTGCAGCCTCAGGCGGTGAGGTCGGCAGCGGAGGGCGCGGTGCCCGCCAGCTCGTCCAGCAGCTCGTCGCCGGCGTGGGCGCGCTCGAACGGCGCGTCGATGTCTGCACGCTCGAGCAGCTCGGCCATCCGCTGCTGCCTGGGACGCGTGATGAGGGTGACGACGCGGCCCGCACGGCCCGCACGCCCGGTGCGACCCGAGCGGTGCAGATACGTCTTGTACTCGGTGGCGGCGTCGGCCTGCACCACCAGATCGACATCGTCGACGTGGATGCCGCGCGCGGCGACATCCGTCGCCACGAGCACCTGCACGCGACCCTTGGCGAAGCGCTCGATGTTGCGCGTGCGCTTGGCCTGGTTCAGGTCGCCGTGCAGCGCGGCGGCCGAGATACCCGCATCGTCGAACTGCTCGGCCAGCTGCTCGGCGAACGCGCGGGTGCGAGAGAAGACGAGCGTCTTGCCCTCGCGCGAGACGAGCTGCTCGAGGATCTCGGGCTTCTCGCGGTGGTCGATCACGAGCACGCGGTGGTCGATCGTTCCGGTCTCCTGCGTCTCGCCCGCGACCTCGTAGACGGCGGGGTCGGTGAGGAACTCATCGACGAGCGAGGCGACCTCGCGGTCGAGCGTCGCCGAGAACAGCAGCTTCTGACCATCCGACCTGGTAAGGCGCAGGATGCGCTGCACCGGCTCGAGGAAGCCCAGCTCGCACATGTGATCGGCCTCGTCGATCACCGCGACGGCGATCTGTGAGAGGTCGAGCTTTCCCTGCTCGTGCAGGTCCTCGATGCGGCCGGGGGTGCCGATGATGATGTCGACACCCTTCTTCAGCGCGCCGACCTGTCGCGCCTGCGGCACTCCACCGTAGATCTGAGTCGTGAACAGGCCGACGCTGCGCGCGATCGGCTGCACGGTGCGGTCGATCTGCAGCGCCAGCTCACGCGTAGGAGCGAGGACGAGCGCGACGGGGGCACGACCGAACTCGCGCGTGGTGTTGGCCTTGCTGCGCAGCACGCGCTCGACGAGCGGCGCACCGAAGGCGATCGTCTTGCCCGAACCGGTGCGACCGCGGGCGAGCACGTTGCGGCCGTCGATGATGGTCGGGATGGTCGCCGCCTGAATAGGGAACGGCTTCTCGGCGCCGAGGGCGGCCAGCGCCCGCGTGATGTTGTCGCCGAGGCCGAGCTCGCCGAACGACTCGCTGACCGCGCCGGCGGCAATGGTCTCGGCAGCCAGCTTCTCGTGCACGACGTCGACGTGATCGCCCTTCGCGGTGCGGCGCACCGGGCGCTCGTCGCGGCGGAAGCCACCACGGTCTTCTCGGCGGTCGCCTCCGCGGAAGCCGCGCACGTCATCCCGGCGACGGTCATCCGAGCGGAAGCCGTCTCGACGGTCATCCCGCGGCGCATAACCCCGATCGTCACGGCGACCGTACTGCACCTCACGACGATCTGTCCGGTGGTCGTCGCGACGGTCGCCTGCGCGATACCCCCCGCGCACGTCATCCCGGCGGTCCGACGAACGGAAGTCACGGCGATCATCGCGCGATGCGTTACCGCGGTCGTCCCGCGAACCGAACCGTTCACCACGACGCTCACCATCGCGATCGCCGCGCTGGTTCTCCCGGCGCCGGTCGTCCGAACGGAAGCCGCGCTGGTCGTCACGACGATCATCGCGCGAGGTGAAGCCACGTCCTCGGCCGGCGTCATCACGGCGCTCGCCTCCGCGGTAGCCGTCACGGCGGTCGGCGCGCGGCGCATACCCGCGGTCGTCACGACGCGCGTAGCCGTCGCGGGCGTCGCCTCGACGACCATCCTGCTCGGACTGGCCAGGGCGCTCTGGCCGACGGAACCGCTCGGTCGAGGACTTGCGGGCGTACTTCGGATCGAAATTGCGGGCGGGGCGGCCGCCGGCGGGCTTCTTGCTCTTGGGCATGGGGTGTTCCTTGTGGGATGTCTGCACGCAAACGCATCCCTGAGCATCGTCGGCAGGGTCATTCGGGTGATGGTTCATGCGCGTCGATCGACGCTCACCATCGGCCCCTGACTCACATGTCACTCGCCGCGCACCGCGCGGTGTCCGAAGCCGACCCTTCTACGGTACCTGACGATCCTGGGAAAGAGTCGGCGCTCAGTGGTGCACGGGCGAGGCCGGAGGCAGGCCTCGGCCACGACGGCGCAGTGGCAGCTCATCAACGGGTGCGCCCACCGGGGCATCCTCGGCCGCGCCGTCGTCGCCGACCGGGCCGTCGTCACCGGAAGGCCCTTCGACAGGCTCAGGAACCCTGGGCGCGGCCCCGCCACCGCCGGCGCGCTTCTCGGCTCGACGCTCCTTGGCGCCCTCGACGAGGTTGTAGAGCGTCGGCAGCACGATGAGCGTCAGCAGCGTCGACGAGACGAGCCCGCCGATCACGACGATCGCGAGCGGCTGCGAGATGAACCCGCCGTGGCCCGTGATGCCGAGCGCCATCGGCGTCAGGGCGAAGATCGTCGCGAGCGCGGTCATCAGAATGGGCCGCAGTCGCATCGAGGCACCCGTGAGCGTCGCGTCATGCGCGGACAGACCTCTCCTGCGGTACTGGTTCACGAGGTCGACGAGCACGATCGCGTTCGTCACCACGATGCCGATGAGCATCAGTGCGCCGATGAGCGAGGCGACCCCGAGCGGCACGCCAGAGACGATCTGCAGCAGGATGGCCCCCGTCGCGGCGAACGGGATGGAGACGAGCAGCAGCAGCGGCTGACGCAGCGACTTGAAGGCCGCGACCATCACGACGTACACGATGAGAATGGCCGCGAGCATCGCAAGCCCGAGCTGGCCGAACGAGCTGGCCTGATCCTCGGCGACGCCGCCCACCGATGCCGACGCGGAGGCGGGCAGCTTCGCATCGTCGATCGCAGCCTGCGCCGACACGGATGCGGTCGTGAGGTTATCCGTCGTCATCGGCACCGTGATCGTCGCCGTGCGCTGACCCTTGACGGTTGTGATCGAGGTCGCCGTCGTGGACTGCTCGACATCGGCGACATCCTCCAGCTGGATGATCCCGGCGGCGGTCGGGATGTCCAGCTGCTTCAGCTCGTCGACCGTGGTCGGCGGGTCATCCGAGGCGATGTAGATCGTGATCGACGCGTTATCGATCTCGATGGAGCCCGCCTGCTGCGGCTGCATGGCGGCCGAGACCATCCCGCCGATCGCCGCCTCGGAGAAGCCGGCGGCTGCCGCCTTCTCGCGGTCGACCTGCACGGCGATGTAGTCGAGGTCGTCCGACAGATCGCTCGTCACGTCTCCGATGCCGTCCCGACCCTTCAGCTGATCGAGGATGGCGTCGGCCGCGTCGCTGAGATCGTCAGACGACGCGGCGGAGACCGAGATCTCGATGTCGGACGAGCCGAGCCCCTCGGAGGCGGAGATCGTCACCTCTCCTGCGTCCTTCAGCGCATCGAGCTTCTTCTGCACGTCGGCGCGCAGCTTCTCCTGGTCGTACGACTCGTCGGTCGTGATCGAGTAGGTGACGCCCGCACCGCCGGCGAAGGCGTCCTGCAGGGCGGAGCCGCTCGACCCGATCGACGCCTGCACGGTGTCGATCCCTGGCGTGTCGAGCAGCACCTTCTCGACCTCGCGCGCGGCATCCGACTTCGCATCGAGGCTGGCGGTGTTGCCGAGATCCTGCGAGATCGTCATCGTGTTCTGGCCGGAGTCGCCGAGGAAGTTCACCTTCATGAACTGCGCCGACCACAGCGTCGCGCCGAGCACGACGACGGCGATGAGAAGCGTCACCACACCGTGATTCAGCGTCCAGCCGAGGATGGGCCGGTAGGCGCGCTGCAGTCGCGTGGGAGGGGCGGCGGGGTCTTCCGGGTCGACGGGCAGGCCATCCGTGCCGATGACGGGCTTACCCGGCCGCATGAACCAGAAGGCGAGCACGGGGACGATCGTCAGCGCCACGAACAGCGACGCCGCCATTGCGAGCGCGACGGTGAGCGCGAAAGGACGGAACAGCTCGCCGACGATGTCGCCGACGAACGCGATCGGCAGGAAGACGGCGACGGTCGTGATCGTCGATGCCGTGACGGCGGCCGCCACCTCGCGCACGGCGAGGCGGATGGCATCGCCCTTGTCCGCACCCCCGACATAGTGCCGTTTGATGTTCTCGATGACGACGATCGAGTCGTCGACGACGCGGCCGATCGAGATCGTCAGCGCGCCGAGCGTCAGCAGGTTGAGGGAGTACCCGAACGCCATCATGCCGACGAAGGTGATGAGCACGCTCGTCGGGATGGAGATCGCCGTGACGAGGGTGGAGCGCACCGACAGCAGGAAGACGAGGATGACGATGACCGCGAACGCCAGGCCGAGCAGGCCCTCCGTGGCGAGCGATTCGATCGACTGCGTGATGTACGGCGCCTGGTCGAAGACGATCGTGAAGTCGAGATCGGGGAACTTCTGCCGCAGGTCGTCGAGCGTCGTGTTCACGCCGTCAGACACCTCGACCGTGTTCGCCGCCGGGAGCTTGGTGATCGAGATCGACAAGGCGTCCTTGCCGTCGACGCGCGAGATCGAGGTGATCGGGTCATCCGTCAGCTCGACATCGGCGACATCATCGATCGTCGTCGTCTCGGCTGCCCCCACGATCGGCAGTGCCTTCAGCTCGTCGACCGAGGTGATCTTCGAGCCGCTCTGCACCGTGAGCGTCTGATCATCATCGGTGATGTCGCCGCCGGGGAACAGCACCCCGTTCTGGTCGAGCGCGTCGGTGATGGCCGACTGGGTCAGATCGGCCCCAGCGAGCGCGGCCTGATCGGGCGTGATGGTGATGCGCTGCCCGACGCCACCGATCAGCTCGGCGCCGTTCACCCCGTCGACATCCTCGAGCGTCGGAACGATGTTGTTCTCGAGCTGCTGCTGGGCCGCATCGGCATCGTCGTAGCCGGTGACGGCGACCTGGATGACGGGGAAGTCGTCGATCGAGATCGACAGCACCTGCGGGTCGACGCTGTCGGGAAGCGTCGAGGAGATGCGATTGATCGCCTGCTCCATCTTCGACTCGGCCCGTGCGAGGTCGGTGCCGTAGGCGAAGGTCGCCTGCACGATCGATGAGTTCGTCGTCGAGGTCGCGCTGGTCTCATCCAGATCGGGCACGCCCTGGATGGCCTGCTCGATCGGAGTCGAGACATCCGCTTCGACGACCTCCGGCGATGCGCCGGGATAGGTCGTGAGAACGACGAGGGCTGGCAGCTCGAGTGAAGGAATGAGCTCCTGTTTGAGGTTCGTCAGTGCGAAACCACCGAACAGGGCGGCGCAGATGGTGATGAGTGCGATGAGTGCCCGGTTGCGCAGGCTGAAGACGGCGAGCTTCGACACGAAGACCCCCTGATTCGGTACTGCTCAGCGATGGAAAGAAGCTGGCTCAGGCCCGCTCGAGGGAGTCCTCGTCCTCGTCTTCGTCCTCGTACTCGTCGTCGGGATACTGGTCAGCCCACTTGTCGACGTACTGGTCCTCATCCGGGTGGCCGAGCTCGCGCTGCAGCGCCGCAAGGTCCACATCCGGGCTGAACGACTTGAGCTCGCGAGCGAGCTTCGTGTGCTTTGCCTTCTGACGGCCACGCCCCATGCGCGAGACCCCCTCATGTTGAGATCCGGGCTTCTGCGCAAGCCCGCATGCATACCGTGCATCTTCCGGCGTCTGCCGGGAAAAGAGTAGGCTCAAGAATACCACGGCGGCTGTGTGCAGGCTCTGCACGCGGCCATCAGCCACGCGCAGAAGAAGGAGTGCAGGCATGAGCGACGATGCCATCTTCAAGGATGCGCCGACCGACACGACGCAAGACGATGAGCACCTGAAAGGCGCCGTCATCGTCGGGAGTGTTCCCGGGCAGGATGAGCGGGTCTACATCGAGGCCGCGCGCTATGCGCAGCTGCTCGGCGCGCCGCTCGTCGTCGCGCACGTCGACGTCAACCGCTTCATCTCCTACCCCGATCCGGAGGGGTACATGCAGACCACTGCCGTCGACCTGCAGGCGGAGGTCGGGGCAGCGGACTTCGCCACCGTCGGCGCAGAAGCGAAGGCCGCCGTCAGCGGTTTCGGCCTGAACTGGACGACGAGGGAGCTCGTCGGCGACCCCGCGCTCGCGCTCAAGCACTTCGCCGACAGGGTGGATGCGAGACTCATCGTCATCGGCACCCGCAAGCGCGGGATCGGCGAGACGATGCGCGAGTTCTTCAGCGGGTCGGTGGCCGCGCGTCTGAGCCACCGCCAGCATCGGCCCATCCTGGTCGTGCCCGTCGGCAAGCCTCTGCCCGACGACCAGGACTGGCCGATCGAGGAGTAGCGCCGCTACCGCCGAGTGACCATCCTTTTGCCCAACTCGCCCCGGATTTCCGCGGGTCGCTGGGCAAAAGGATGGTCACTCGGCAGTCAGCGCAGGGACTGGGTGAGAGCGGAGCGCGCGGCAGACAGCGACTGATCGAGAGCATCGACGACGGATGCCGGAAGCTCGCCTCCGCGGCTGACGTGTGCACGCAGCTGCGAACGGACATCGCCGCGGAACTCGTTCACGATCACGTCCACCCGGCGCAGCTGCTCGCGAGACAGCGTCCTCGCATCGTCCCGCGGCGGCTGCGACGGCGCGGATGGCGCGGAGGCCGCTGCGGCGAGATCCGCGCGCAGCGTCTTCATCGCCTCGCGCACATTCTGCCTGACGCCTTCCGCGATGAGGCGCACCGAGTCGGCGAGGCCATCCTGGATGCTCGCGATATCGTCGGCGCGCGCGGCGACCTCCGCCCGTCCCGCATCGGTGATGGCGTAGATCGTCTTCCTGCCATCCACGGTCTTGGTCACGAGCCCCTCGTCTTCGAGCTTCGACAGGCGAGGGTAGATCGTTCCGGCGGATGGCGTGTAGGTGCCCCCCGTGCGATCGGAGAGCGCCTGCATGATGTCGTACCCGTGGCGCGGACCCTCATCGAGCAGCGACAGCAGGTACAGCCGCAGGTCGCCGTGCGAGAAGACCGCCGCCATCACGCGGCGCTCCCCTCCGCCTGGCCCGGCCACTCCACCTGTGCGTCGGCGTCGCCTGCCGACTCGCCGCGCCGCAGCACGGTGATGTCGCCTGAGACGGTGTTGACATTCGCATCGACGAAGCGACCGGCGAGTTCGCCCCGGCTGCCCGTGTAGTTCGTCGGCCCCGACGTCGAGTACGGCGTGCCGTCGAGCTTGATCTTTCCGCTGGCCGAACGCAGCACGTAGTTCGCCGCGTAGTCGTCATCGAGGCGCACGGTCACGTCGCCGGAGACGGTGTTGACGGCCGCCCTGTTGATCTCGCCCTGCGCATCGATGTAGATCGAGCCGGACACCGAATCGATCGACGCCCTGCTGATGCGACCGGTCACCGAGATATCGCCCGAGACGGTGTTGCCCGTCATGGGGCCGGCGAGCGAGCGCACCTGCACGTCGCCTGACACGGTGTTCACGGCCAGGTCGCCCACCAACTCGTCGACCAGCAGGTCGCCCGAGACCGTGTTCATGCGCGCACGAGCCGCGAGGCCCGAGACGAGCGCGCTGGCCGATACGACGCCGAGGTTGAGCTCGACTCCCCGCGGCACGGCGATCGACACTTCGGCGGACGGGCCGCCGTTCGTCATGTTCTTGAACATCTCGATGAAGTTGCCGAACTTCAGCTGCGGATGGTCGACATCGAGCTTGCCTCCCGTGCGCTCGATGCGCAGATCCTTACCCGAGACGGAGTGAACCTCGACTCGTACGTGAGGGTCGTCATGAGCGACGACGTCCACCTGGCCGCGCACGAGGCCGATCTTCAACTCATGGATGCCATCCAGATCGATGACCCGGGTCTCGCCCGGCTTGATGATCCACTTCTCGTCCGTCATTGTCTCTCCTTGTTCAATTCGCGATATATCGCGTTCCTGCAAACAGTTAAACACGATATATCGCGTTTGGCAACTATCGGATGGCGCGCGGCACGCGGTAGCGTCGTTACAGACCATTCACTTCCCCGGGAGGACCTCGTGTCAGAGCACGATGAACCGCACGTCGACACCGACACGACGGAGGCCGAGACTGCCGACGCCGTCACCGCCGATCCCATCGCCGAGTCCGCGAAGATCATCCACGACACGATCGGCGCCATCGCGCGACGTTTCCGCTTCATCGCACTGGCATCCGGCGTCATCGCGCTGATCGCGGGCGTGATCATCCTCATCTGGCCGGTGAAGTCGATGGTCGCCGTGACGGTGCTCATCGCGATCTACGCCATCGTGGCCGGCCTCATCGACGTGTCGCTCGGCATCCGCCTCAAGGGTGCGGGCGGATGGACCCGTGCCTGGTTCGTCGTGCTCGGCGTGCTGCTCGTCGTCTCGGGCATCGTCGCCTTCGTGAACCTCGGCGCGACCACCGCATCGCTCGCGGTGATCATCTCGATGTTCATCGGCATCGCCTGGATCGTCGAGGGGTTCATCTCGCTGTTCTCGCTCGGGGATGCCCGCCGCGGCTACACGCCTGCGCCCCGATCGAGGGGCTGGACGATCGCCTTCGCCATCATCAGCATCATCGGTGGTGTCGCGGCACTGCTGTCGGGGCCGCTCCTCGCCGGATGGCTGTGGCTGATCTTCGGCGCGTTCCTCGTGATCGCCGGCGTCACGCAGATCTTCCGCGCCGCCGTGCTCGAGCACTGACTTCTCGTGCAGTGCCCTGGGCACCGCTGCGGGCGCTGAAAGGTGCTGAAGGCACTGCGCCTCGGGGGTGCTGCGCGAGGCGCAGTGAGTTCTGCACCAAAACGACGCCGCGGAGGTGCGCAAGGCACTGCGCAGCGTTCGCTGACTACTGCGCCGGGTCGATGCGCACGGGCCTGGTGACCGCGGCCTGAGCCTCACGCCTCGCCCTGCGCTCAGCGCGACGCTGACGCCACCACGCCCAGAACCGCTCGAGCTGGCGCTTCAGCCAGCGCGTGAAGCGGCGCGCCCAGTGGAACTCGCTGCCGAGGATGGCGAGACCGCCGAAGACGACGAGCCAACCAGGTCCTGGAAGCGGCACGAGGATGAGGCCGAGCACGACGACCGCGCCACCGAGGATCGCGATGATCGTGCGGTACGTGTGACGCACGACGGGGTTGAGGTCGATGCGAGCACGAAAGCGGCGCCATCCTGCTCGGATGGGGCCTGGCTCGCGACGATGCGAGTCTGGTTCGTGCAACATCTCCCCAGCATGACCGATGACCCTGGCGACACGCTAGGAGCATGGTCGGAAATCACCCGTCAGGAGCCCTGCGTGTGCTCCACCCAGTCGAGGTACTCGCGGCTGACGGTGCCCGTCACGTATCGGCCGTCGAAGCAGCTCATATCGAGGTCTTCGATCAGCCCGCCCGAGCCCTCGATGATCGCGTCGCGCAGGTCGCCGACCTCCTGGAAGACCAGGTGATCGCAGCCCAGCTCCTCCGCGATCTCGGGGATGGTGCGCCCATGCGCGATCAGCTCGTGCACGCTCGGCATGTTGATGCCGTAGACGTGCGGGTAGCGCACGGGCGGCGCGGCGGACGCGAACGTCACCGACTGCGCACCGGCATCCCGAGCCATCTGGATGATCTGCTTGCTCGTGGTGCCGCGCACGATCGAGTCATCGATGAGCAGCACGTTCTTGCCGCGGAACTCCGTCGACATCGCGTTGAGCTTCTGCTTCACCGACTTCCGGCGCACCGCCTGGCCGGGCATGATGAACGTGCGCCCGACGTAGTGGTTCTTGTAGAAGCCCTCACGGTATTCCACGCCCAGCACGCGGGCGACCTCCATCGCCGCAGGGCGGGATGAATCCGGGATGGGCATGACCACGTCGATCGCCTCCATCGGCACGTGCTCGGCGATCGTCGCCGCCAGCTTCGCCCCCATCCGCAGCCGTGCGTCGTAGACCGAGACGCCGTTCATGACCGAGTCGGGGCGTGCGAGGTAGACGTACTCGAAGGAGCAGGGAGAAAGCGTGGGGGATTCCGCGCACTGCTGCGAGAACAGCTCACCGGCATCCGAGATGAACACGGCCTCACCCGGGGCGATCTCGCGCACCACTTCGTAGCCGGCGTTCTCGAGCACGAGCGACTCACTCGCCACGACCCATTCGTCGCCGGCGAGACCCGCCGTGCGCCTGCCCAGCACGAGGGGACGGATGCCGAACGGGTCGCGGAAGGCGAGCAGCCCGTACCCCGCGATCAGGGCGATGACCGCGTAGGCGCCCTCGACGCGGCCGTGCGTGCGCGCCACGGCCTCGAAGATGCGCTCGGGATCGAGATCGACGGGACTCGTCGTCTCCTGCAGTTCGCTCGCGAGCACGTTCAGCAGCAGTTCGGTGTCACTCGAGGAGTTGAGATGACGGCGGTCGCGGTGGCCCATGTCGTCGGTCAGCTCACGCGTGTTGGTGAGGTTGCCGTTGTGGATGAGCACGATGCCGTACGGCGAGTTCACGTAGAACGGCTGCGCCTCCTCCTCGCTGGAGGCGACGCCCTTGGTCGCGTAGCGCACGTGGCCGAGGCCGACGTTTCCGAGCAGCGCGCGCATGTCGCGGGTGCGGAAGCTCTCGCGCACCATGCCGCGCGCCTTCGAGATGTGCATGACGCCGGATGGCTCGGCGGTCGCGATGCCGGTGGCGTCCTGTCCCCTGTGCTGCAGCAGCAGCAGGGCGTCGTAGATGTCCTGGTTGACGGGGCCCCGCCCGACCATGCCGACGATTCCGCACATGCGGGTCAGTTCACCCCGTCCTGGTATGCGCCGACGAGGCGCACGGCGCCGCCGTCGACACCCTTTGCGCCCTCCTCGAAGTGGCCGTCCGGTCTGGCGCCTGTGCTGACGGTGCCGACCTGCCAGGCAGGGATGCCGTCTTCGGCGAGCGCACGGATGGCCGCACCCGCTGCGCTCGAATCGATGACGGCGAGGAACCCGATGCCGAGGTTCCACGTGCCCTCACTGGATTCGAGCGCGGTGCCCGCGATGTCGTTCAGCACGCGGAAGACGGGGCTGGGCGACCAGGTGGAGCGGTCGAGCTCGGTGAAGCTTCCCTGCGGCAGCACACGGGCGAGGTTCGCGGCGATGCCGCCGCCCGTCACGTGGCTGAGTGAATGGACGTCGCCGCCGAGCTGGGCGATGAGACGCAGCAGCGGCGAGGTGTAGAGGCGAGTGGGTTCGAGCAGCGCCTCACCCCAGGTCGTGCCGAGGTCGTCTGAACGGTCGGCGTAGCCGATGCCCGCCCGCGTGAGGATGTGCCGCACGAGCGAGTAGCCGTTGGAGTGAAGGCCGGATGAGCCGAGGGCGAGCACCACGTCGCCCTGACGCACGCGCTCCGCCCCGAGCACCTGGTCGGCTTCGACGACGCCGGTCGCCGCGCCCGCGACGTCGTAGTCGTCCACGCCCAGGAGACCGGGGTGCTCGGCCGTCTCGCCGCCGACCAGCGCCGTTCCCGTGGCGCGCGCGCCATCCGCGATGCCGCGCACGATGTCGGCGATGCGCTCGGGCACGACCTTGCCGCAGGCGATGTAGTCGGTCATGAACAGCGGCTTCGCCCCCACCACGACGATGTCGTCGACGACCATGCCGACGAGGTCCTGACCGATCGTGTCGTGCTTGTCGATGGCCTGCGCGATCGCGACCTTCGTGCCGACGCCATCCGTCGACGTGGCCAGCAGCGGACGTCGATACGCACGCAGCGCACTCGCATCGAAGAGCCCCGCGAAACCGCCGACGCCACCGAGCACCTCGGGACCCTGCGTCGCGCGAACGGACGACTTCATCAGTTCGACGGCGAGGTCACCCGCGGCAGTATCGACGCCGGCTTCGGTATAGGTGGAGGAGTGGGATGAGGTGGGAGCGGAGGCCACGGTTAAAGGCTACCGGTTCCATCCAGGTGCGCATCGCCCTCGGTCTCGTGGGTGACCGCGACCGTGCGGGTTCTGCGGCCGACGGTGCGGTCGAGAATCCAGGCGATGACGAGGCCGAGCAGGATGCCGGCGGGGAGGCACCACAGGCAGATGAACCCGAAGGCCTGCGTCGTGGTGTACGTCGCCTCGGTGAACGGACTGGGATCCTGGGTGCCGTCGAAGACCGTGGAGAGGATCATCGCCACGATGAGGCCGACAGCGGCACCCAGCGCGACGAAGACGCCATACTTGGGCGCGTGCCGCACCTGCAGGTGCTGTGTGCCTTCTGTCGGGTTCTCGGGCATGGTCTTGATCATTCCACTGTGCACCTGTGAACCGCCTTCGCCTCAGCGCTCGCCTCAGGTGAGGAGGGGGAGCAGGGCGGAGATGTCGGCGCGCGTGCCCGATGCCTGGATGCGGCCGGCCTCGAGCTCATCCGCCCACGAGCGCTGCCCCGTCGCGACGAGCACCCAGGTGAGGGGGTTCAGCTCGATGACGTTGGCAGGCGTGCCCCTGGTGTGCCTCGGCCCCTCGATCACCTGCACCGCACCGAACGGCGGCACCCGCACCTCGACGGTGTGTCCAGGTGCGCGCTCCCCGAGCAGCTGCAGCAGGTAGCGCACGGCCGTCGCGGTCTCGGTGCGGCCAGGTCTGGTGTCGCGGGCGAGCGCGTCATCCACCGCCGCGAGCGCCTCCCGCCCGTCCCCGGTCTCGATCCGCCTCGCCATCCTTCGACCCTAGCCGCGCCGATAGGCTGGACGGGTGAAGATCCTGGTCCTCGGCTCCGGTGCTCGCGAGCACGCCATCATCCTCGCCCTCCGCTCGGAGGAGGCGGCCCACACCATCCTGGCCGCGCCGGGAAATGCGGGGATCGCGCAGGACGCCGAGATCGTGGATCTCAACATGCTGGATGGCGCGGCCGTCGCATCGGTCGCGAACACCCACGGCGTCGGCCTCGTGG
>JASGDS010000040.1:0-9848 GCA_047607025.1 Microbacterium sp. | reverse complement strand
GACCGAACTGTCTCACGACGTTCGGTCCCTATCCGCTGCGCGCGTAGGAAGTTTGAGAGGATCTGACCCTAGTACGAGAGGACCGGGTTGGACGAACCTCTGGTGTGCCAGTTGTACCGCCAGGTGCATGGCTGGTTGGCTACGTTCGGGATGGATAACCGCTGAAAGCATCTAAGCGGGAAGCCGGCCTCAAGATGAGACTTCCATACCCTACGGGGTGAGAGGCTCCCAGCAGACTACTGGGTTGATAGGCCAGACGTGGAAGCCCGGCAACGGGTGCAGCTGACTGGTACTAATAAGCCAACGACTTAACAACACACAACTTCCCCCTGTGCTCGCGTCCACTCTGTGGTCCTGAACGAACGGACACCGTTCGCCAGACCAAACTTCACAGAGACTTCCCCACCCCCAACGGGTGGGAGACCACACGTTCCGGTGGTCATAGCGAGAGGGAAACGCCCGGCCACATTCCGAACCCGGAAGCTAAGCCTCTCAGCGCCGATGGTACTGCAAGGGAGACCCTGTGGGAGAGTAGGACACCGCCGGACTATTTTTGACAAAGAGGGGGTCGCAACAGCGGCCCCCTCTTTTTTGTTTCCGGAGCCTACACTCGAAGAGCAGACTCCACAGCGACAGGATCGAGCGATGCCCGAAGACGACGACAAGCCGCGCAGCAACGGCGAGCGCAAGCCACCACGCGACGGCTCTCGCCCTCCGCGTCGTGACGGTGATCGTCCTCAGCGCAGGGACGGTGATCGTCCGTACCAGCGTCGTGATGGCGATCGTCCCTACCGTGGGCGTGACGGAGAGCGCCCCCAGCGTCGTGATGGTGACCGTCCGCAGCGTCGTGATGGGGATCGTCCGTTCCAGCGTCGAGATGGTGACCGTCCCTACCGTGGGCGGGACGGAGAGCGCCCCCAGCGTCGTGATGGCGACCGTCCGCCTCGTCGTGACGGTGACCGACCGCAGCGCCGGGATGACCGCGGCGGGCGTCCACGCGACCGCTGGGAGGAGCGGTCACCGCGGCCGGAGAACCCGCACGCTCCTGTGCGCGAGCGCGTCAGGGACCCTGAGCTGCCCGACGAGATCACCCCGAAGGACCTCGCGCCCAGCGCGCGCAATGAGCTGAAGACGCTGAGCAAGGAGAACGCGGAGCGCGTTGCGCGTCACCTGGCGATGGCTGCCGCTGTCATCGATGATGACCCCGAGCTTGCGTTCGAACACGCGTCGGCCGCTGTTCGTCACGCAGGCCGCGTGGGCGTCGCGCGTGAGACGCTCGCCATCGCCGCGTATGCAAAGGGCGACTTCGCCCTTGCGCTGCGCGAGCTGCGCACCTACCGCCGCATCACCGGTCACAACGAGCACGTCGCGCTCATCGTCGACTCCGAGCGCGGCGTCGGGCGCCCCGAGAAGGCGCTCGAGGAGGGCCGCTCGGCCGACCGCAGCGAACTGCCCGTGGCGTCTCGCGTCGAACTCGCCATCGCGATGTCCGGTGCCCGCCTTGACCTCGGTCAGACCGAACTCGCGCTTGTCGAGCTCGACATTCCCGAGCTCGACCCCGATCGCGCATACGAGTGGAGCCCCGGTCTTTTCGCCGCCCGAGCCAATGTGCTCGAAGACCTCGGCCTGACGGATGAGGCCGCCGAATGGCGTCGTCGCGCCGAGATCGCCGAGAGCGTGCTCGAGGCGGAGGCGGCGAAGGACGACCTCATCACGGTGGACGACACTGCAACCGAGGAGATCGTCGAAGACGAAGAGCCGGAGGAATCCGCACCCGTCAGCGTCGAAGACGAGGTCGCTGAGATCCTGACCGATGCCGGAGTGGATGAGGAGACCGATGGCGCTGTTCAGCCGGAAGACTGACAGGACAGGGCCCGCCCCGATCGAGGGCGTCGACGTTCTGCTGGCCGACCTCGACGGCATCGTCTACGCGGGCGCCAACGCTGTTCCGCACGCGGTCGAGAGCTTCACCCGAGCCGCAGCGGATGGCCGCGCGCTCGGCTACATCACGAACAACGCCTCGCGCACCGACCAGACCGTCGCCGATCAGCTGACCGAGCTCGGCATCCCGACGCGCGCCGAGCAGATCGTCACGAGCCCGCAGGCCGCCATCCGGCTGCTCGCCGAGAAGATCACGCCGGGCGCGACCATCCTGGTCGTCGGTGGGGACGGCCTCGTCGACGAACTGCACAAGGCGGGCTATGAAGTCACCCGCAGTGCCGAGGACGCGCCGGCAGCCGTGCTGCAGGGCTTCGCGCCCCATGTCGCCTGGACCGATCTGGCCGAAGCCGCCTATGCGCTGCAGACGCCGGAGGAGGAGGGCGGCATCCCGTGGATCGCCACCAACACCGACTGGACGATCCCGCGCGAGAGGGGTATCGCGCCCGGTAACGGCACGTTGGTGTCGGCCGTGCACACGGCGGTCGGCCGACTCGCGACGGTCGCGGTCAAGCCGGAGCCGGCGATCTTCCACGCTGCCGTCGACCGCTTCGGCGCGACGAAGCCGCTCATGCTGGGGGACAGGCTCGACACCGACATTCAGGGCGCGCAGTCGGCTGGCATCGATTCCGCGCTCGTGCTGACCGGCATCGACCGGCCCAAGCATGTGATCGCCGCGCCCGCGCACTCGCGCCCGACGTACATCCTGAGCGACCTGCGCGAGCTGTTCGAGCCCTACCCCGAGACGCGCACGAAGGGCACCGAGACCTGGGTGCGCGATGCGGGCGTGCGGCTGGATGGCCCCGACGTCACGATCGTCGCCGAGGGCACCCGCGACATCGACCTGCTGCGCGCGACGGCCTCAGCGATCTGGGCGACGGGCCTGCAGATCTTCGGCTTCCGCGTGCCCGAGCGCCTCACCCGCGACTGGCTTCGCTGAGCCGGGTAGGTTTCAGGCACCGGCGCGCGACGGGGCTCATGAAACGAATGACCGCAGCTGTGGTGCTGCTGCTGGCGACGGTGTCGAGCAGTCCGCCCGGCGTCCAGCCGAGCGCGCGGGCGGCATGCATGATGGCGACGTCCGGGGCGCGGCCGCCGGTGCCCGCCAGCTGCGCGACGTCTAGCATCGTCGCTCGTGCGCTCCCCGCCATGCCGAAAGCCTACGACGGTTGCGAAACCGTCAGCAGCGGCGGGTGCGCCAGGCGGCGAGTTCGGCGTCGACGTCGACGAGCGGCGTGACGACGGGAGGGCCGCCGAGCAGCTGCATCCGTGCGTGTTTCACCCGCGTGTTGAAGTCCTCGAGGTAGGCACGGGCATCCGATTCGCGCGAGAACTCGTCGACGCGCTGGTGCAGCTCGCGATGCTCCTGGCGCAGCAGGATGGCGGGAGGGCCGAGACCCGTGAGGTTCTCGTTCTGGATCTTGCGGCGGATCCACCAGTCAGGGTCGTGGGAGGAGCCGAGGCCCTCGATCGGCTTGCCCGCGCCCGGCAGATCGTCGAACTCGCCGCGACGGATGGCCTGCTGGATGGCCGTCTCGACGACGGCGGAGCGATCGGTCATGAGCTGCGCACCGGCGTTGCCGATGGCCCCTTCGACAGGCCCTTCGACGGGCCCTTCGACGGGCTCAGGACAGGCCGCAGGAGCCAGCTCTTCGTCGTCGATCTGCTCTTTCTTTCGACGCAGGCCCATGCCTCCACCCTACGTCGGCTTCGGGCGGGTAGCGTGGGGAGCGTGGCGGATGACGAACTGGTGAGCAGGCTGCGGGTGATCGAGGAGCAGCCGCTTGCGGCGCGCGCCGAGGCCTATGCCGCCCTGCACGATGAGCTCGCCGCACGCCTGGAGCGAGGAAACGGCGACCAGGCGCGATGACCGCGCGGCTCGATGCGGCGGTGGCGTCGCGGGGCCTTGCGCGCTCGCGCACGCGGGCGGCCGAGCTGATCGCCGAAGGACGTGTGACGGTCGACGGCGCCGTCGTGCGCAAGGCGTCGCATCCCGTCTCCGACGATGCGGTGCTGCGCGTGCAGGATGCAGATGCCTACGTCAGTCGCGCCGCCCACAAGCTCATCGCCGCGCTCGATGCCTTCGCGGTCGAGGTCGCAGGGCGTCTGGCGCTCGACCTCGGCGCGTCGACGGGCGGGTTCACGCAGCTGCTCTGCGAACGCGGCACGACGACCGTCATCGCGGCCGATGTCGGGCACGGCCAGATCGCGCCATCCGTTGCCGCAGACCCCCGGGTGCGCGTCGTCGAGGGATTTAACGTGCGCTATATGACAGCCGCGAATCTCGCGGATGCCAGCGGCATCGCCGAGCGTCCGGAGCTGATCACGGGGGATCTGTCGTTCATCTCGCTCACGCTCGTCGTGCCATCCATCGTCGCCGTCGCGGCACCTGACGCCGACGTCGTGCTGCTCGTCAAGCCCCAGTTCGAAGTGGGGCGCCAGGGTGTGCGCGAAGGGATCGTCGTCAACCCGCAGCTGCGGATCGACGCGGTGCGCCAGGTGCTCGCCCGCGCGTGGGAGCACGGGCTCGGCACGCTCGGCGTGAGACGCTCGCCGATCGAAGGCGCATCGGGCAACGTCGAGGTGCTCGTGCACCTGGCGCCTGGCCGCGGCGGCCATCCGTCAGAATGGGATGAGCACGTGAAGAGGGAGGCGGGTGCACCATGACTGGACGTCGGATCCTGATCGTCGCGCACGCCTACCGAGCCGACACCGTCGCGGCCGCGTCGCGCGCGGTCGCGCTGGCGCGGAAGCTGGGCGCCACTCCGGTGATCGATGCGGAGGACCTCGCCGCCCTCGTGGAGCACGCACCCGAGCTCGCGGGTACCGCGGCGCTCGGCAGGGATGTTCCCGTCGCCGACATCGACATCGCCGTTGTTCTGGGCGGTGACGGCACCATCCTGCGCGCAACGGAGCTCGTTCGCGAGGGCACCGCACCCGTGCTGGGTGTGAACATGGGCCACGTCGGGTTTCTCGCCGAGATCGAGCGCGACGATATGGACCAGGCCGTGCTGCGCGCCATCGCCGGCGACTACCAGGTGGAGGAGCGGCTCGCCCTCGACGTCTCGGTGAAGGACGAGAACGACGAGGTCGTCTACCGCACGTGGGCGCTCAACGAGGCGGCTGTCGAGAAGGATCAGCGCGAACGGATGATCGAGGTCGTCGTCGAGATCGACCGGCGCCCGCTCACCGCCTACGGCACGGACGGCGTCGTCATCGCGACCCCCACCGGCTCGACCGCCTATAACTTCTCGGCCGGCGGCCCCGTCATCTGGCCGACCGTGCAGGCGATCGCCGTCGTGCCGCTGTCTGCGCACGCGCTGTTCTCGCGCCCGCTCGTCGTCGGGCCCGAGCACGCGGTGGCCGTCGAGCTCGCCACGCACTCGACCGGGACAGGCGTGCTGTGGTGCGACGGCCGTCGCTCGCACCCGCTGCCCGGCGGCACGCGCGTCGTCGTGCGCCGCTCCGATCGCCCGGTGCTCCTCGCCCGGCTTCACCCCGCCGAGTTCACCGACCGGCTGGTGCGCAAGTTCAAGCTGCCGACCGACGGATGGCGCGGGCCGAGCCCCGACGCGTCCACCGGTCGCATCGACATGCCAGAGGGCGCGGTCGGCGAGGAGCTCGAGCGTGACCGGTGAGACGACTTCTGCCCGACGAGACCGCTCGGCCTCGGTGAGAGTGCGCGCGCCGTGGGGTGTCTCACCGCGAAGATGCGGTCTCACTGCGTGGGAGAGGCCTCACGGGGGGTTGACCGCGTGATTGAAGAGGGCGGATGTGTTGGCGCGTGGGGTCGCGGTGTGACTGTGAGCACGGGGGGTCGACCGCGTGATTGAAGAGGTGCGGATGCGGGACCTCGGGGTGATCGCGGAGGCGACGCTGCCCCTCGGGCCCGGGTTCACGGCGGTGACCGGTGAGACCGGCGCGGGCAAGACGATGGTCGTCACGGGCCTCGGCCTGCTGCTGGGGGCCCGAGCCGATTCCGGCGCCGTGCGCGCGGGCGCGCAGCAGGCCTCGGTCGCGGGCGTCTGGATCGTGCCATCCGCGGGCCCCGTCGCGGGTCGCGTGTCGGATGCCGGTGGCGAGCTGGAGCCGATCGACGACGATCGCGCCGAGCTGTACCTCTCGCGCACGCTGACGGCCGAGGGGCGCAGTCGCGCGAGCGTCGGAGGACGTGCGGCGCCGGCCGGCATTCTCGCCGATCTCGCGGACCTGCTCGTCGTCGTGCACGGGCAGAGCGAGCAGCTGCGGCTGAAGTCGCAGTCGGCGCAGCGCGACGCGCTCGATCGCTTCGGCGGCGAGCCCATCGCCACCGCGCTTGCGGCGTACGGCACGGCCTGGGAGTCGTTCCGCGCGCTCGACGCCGAACTCGACGACCTCACGACGTCGCGAGATGCGCGCCGAGCGGAGGCCGAGGAGCTGCGGGCGACGCTCGACGAGATCGAACAGATCGCGCCGGAAGCGGGGGAGGATGAGGCGCTCGCGGCTCGTGCCGAGCGACTCGCGAACGCCGAGGAACTGCGCACGGCTGCCGCGACCGCCCGCGAGGCGCTGTCGAGCGAGGCCGACCGCATCGACGTTCAGGGCCTCGTCGCCGAGGCGAAGCGGGCGCTCGAGCGGGCGGGTGACGCCGAGCTCGATGCGATCGCCGCGCAGCTGGCCGATGTCGGCTACCGGGTGGCGGATGCCGCCGCGTCGCTGTCGAGCCATCTCGCCGACCTCGACGAGACGGGGCCGGCGGAGCTCGCCGCGGTCGAGGAGCGCCGCGCGGCGCTCGGCGCGCTCGTGCGCGCGCACGGATCGCTCGACGCGGCCATCCGACTGCTCGACGAGGGCTCGGCCAGGCTCGCAGAACTGGATGACGACGACGATCGGGTGCAGCGCCTCACCGCGCAGCGCGACGCGGCGCGAACCGAACTGGATGCCGCCGCATCTGCCCTGACCGCGGCCAGACAGGACGCCGCGACTCGCCTCGGCGCCGCGGTGACAGACGAGCTGCACGCCCTCGCCATGCCAGACGCGACGCTGACGGTGTCGGTCGCGGCGGGCGCCGAGTCGGCCCATGGCCGTGACGACATCGCCTTCCTGCTCGCGCCGCACGCCGGCGCCGATGTGCGGCCCGTCGCGAAGGGGGCATCAGGCGGCGAGCTCAGCCGCGTCATGCTCGCGATCGAGGTCGTCATCGCCGCGACAGATCCCGTGCCGACGTTCGTGTTCGATGAGGTCGATGCCGGCATCGGGGGAGCGGCCGCGATCGAGGTCGGTCGTCGCCTCGCGAAGCTCGCCGAGAGCGCACAGGTGATCGCGGTGACGCATCTCGCACAGGTCGCCGCCTTCGCGACCAACCACCTGAGCGTCGTGAAGGCATCCGACGGCTCGGTCACCGCATCGAGCGTGCAGAAGCTGGATGGCGCCGCCCGCGAGGCCGAGATGGCGCGCCTGCTGTCGGGCCTGCCCGACAGCGACGCCGCGCTCACCCACGCTCGCGAACTGCTCGCCCTCGCCTGAGCCGCAGGCACGTCGGCGCGGTGGGCGAGGCTCTCAGGCGACGCTGATAGACTCAAAGCCCGTGATGACGACTTCTGAGCCGCACGGCAAGACCACCAAGCAGATCTTCGTGACGGGTGGTGTCGTCTCGTCGCTCGGCAAGGGACTTACCGCCGCAAGTCTCGGCAATCTCCTCACCGCGCGCGGTCTGCACGTCGTGATGCAGAAGCTCGATCCGTACCTCAACGTCGACCCTGGCACGATGAACCCGTTCCAGCACGGCGAGGTGTTCGTCACGGATGACGGTGCGGAGACCGACCTCGACATCGGCCACTACGAGCGGTTCCTCGACATCAACCTGTCGCAGGCGGCGAATGTCACCACCGGGCAGATCTACTCCACGGTCATCCAGCGCGAGCGCCGAGGCGAATACCTGGGCGATACGGTGCAGGTCATCCCGCACATCACCGACGAGATCAAGCGTCGCATGCGCCTGCAGGCCGAGAACGACCCACAGCCAGACGTCATCATCACCGAGGTCGGCGGCACGGTCGGCGACATCGAATCGCAGCCGTTCCTCGAGGCCGCGCGCCAGCTGCGCCACGAGCTCTCGCGCGACAACGTGTTCTTCGTGCACGTGTCGCTCGTGCCGTTCATGGGGGCATCCGGCGAGCAGAAGACGAAGCCGACGCAGCACTCGGTCGCCGCTCTCCGCCAGGTCGGCATCCAGCCCGATGCCCTCGTGCTGCGCAGCGATCGCCCCGTGAGCGAGTCGAACCGCGCGAAGATCGCGCTCATGTGCGACGTCGACAGCGAGGGCGTCGTCAACACCGTCGACCTGCCGAGCATCTACGACATCCCCACGACCCTCAACGAGCAGGGCCTCGACGACTACATCATCCGCAGGCTCGGCCTCGAGGCGCACGATGTCGATTGGACCCGATGGAACCGTGTGCTGCACGCCGTGCACAATCCGAAGCATGAGGTGACGATCGGTCTCGTCGGCAAGTACATCGACCTGCCTGACGCCTATCTGTCGGTCACCGAGGCACTGAAGGCGGGCGGGTTCGCGCAGGAGACGAAGGTGCAGGTCACCTGGATCCCCTCCGACCTGTGCGAGACGCCGGAGGGAGCGCGTGAGCAGCTCGCCGCCCTCGACGGCGTCTGCGTGCCTGGCGGGTTCGGCATCCGCGGCATCGAGGGCAAGCTCGGCGCGCTGCGTTTCGCCCGCGAGCAGGGCATCCCGACGCTCGGCCTCTGCCTCGGTCTGCAGTGCATGGTCATCGAGTACGCCCGCCACATCGCCGGCATCGAGGACGCCTCGTCGAGCGAGTTCGATCCGGAGACGACCGCGCCCGTCATCGCCACGATGGCCGAGCAGGTCGACATCATCGATCACGGCGACCTCGGCGGCACGATGCGTCTCGGCCTGTACCCGGCCGAGCTCGCCGAGGGCTCGATCGTCGCCGAGATGTACGGTGCGACGCGGGTGGGCGAGCGCCACCGCCACCGCTACGAGGTGAACAACGCGTATCGGCAGAAGATCGCGGATGCCGGGCTCGTGTTCTCGGGTCTGAACCCCGATCTCGACCTGGTGGAGTTCGTCGAGCTGCCCCGCGAGGTGCACCCGTACTACGTGGCGACACAGGCGCATCCCGAGCTGCGCTCGCGCCCCACGAGCCCTCACCCGCTGTTCCGCGGACTCGTCTCGGCCGCGCTCGAGCGCCACCACTCGAGTGAGCTGTTCCAAGACGACCAGGACGACGAATGACGTACTCGACAGGCCCTTCGACAGGCCCTTCGACAGGCTCAGGACAGGCCGCAGGACAGGCCGCAGGACAGGCCGCAGCGACCGAATTGCAGGATGAGCCGTTCGAGCCGCCGCTGGTGCAGCGTGAGGTGGCGTTCCACGGCAAGATCTGGGACATCGTGCAGGACACCTTTGCCTATGGCGACGGGCAGCTGACGAGGCAGTACATCCAGCACCCCGGTGCCGCCGCGATTCTGGCGATGGATGACGACGGCCGGGTGCTGCTCATCCAGCAGTACCGGCATCCGATCGGCGAGCGCAACTGGGAGATCCCAGCCGGGCTGCTCGATGTGCCTGGCGAGGACCCGCTCGAGGCCGCGAAGCGCGAGCTCGCCGAAGAGGCCGACCTCCAAGCGACCACGTGGCAGCGGCTGGGCGCAACGCATCAGACGCCCGGGTCGAACAGCGAGATCGTGCATCTGTTCCTGGCGACGGGCCTGAGCGAGGTGACCACCGACTTCGTGCGGGATGGCGAAGAGGCGGACATGCGCCGGGAGTGGGTGAGTCTCGACGAGGCCGTCGCGGGCATCGCAGAGGGTCGACTCCGCAACGGCATCCTTGCGGTCACCGTGCTGCTCGCCTCAGTTCGACGAGCCCTTCGACAGGCTCAGGACGG
>JASGDS010000039.1:0-2992 GCA_047607025.1 Microbacterium sp. | reverse complement strand
CGGAACAGGTCGAGCTTCCACGGCAGCGCGCTGCCACCGCCCTTGCGCGTCACCTTGGGCACGGGGCATCCGAAGTTCAGGTCGATGTGATCGGCTCGATCCTCCTCCGCGATGATTCGCGTGGCTGCGGCGATCGTCACAGGGTCGACGCCGTACAGCTGGATGGAGCGCGGCACCTCGGACTCGTGGTGCCGAATGAGGCGCATCGTCTGCGCGTTGCGCTCGACGAGTGCGCGCGAGGTGATCATCTCGCTGACGTACAGTCCCGCCCCGTACTCACGGCACAGCCGCCGGAACGCCGTGTTCGTGATGCCAGCCATCGGCGCGAGCACGACGGGAACGTCGAGTTCGAGCGTCCCGATGCGCAGCGCGCGTGCGGGTGCGGTGGCGATGGTCATCCGTCCATTCTCTCAAACCTTCGGCGCATCCACGGCGCCACCGTAGCGGCGATCGCGAGAGTGGAAGATCTGGATGGCCCGCCACAGGTGCGCGCGCTTGAAGTCGGGCCACAGCGTGTCGAGGAAGACGAACTCGGCATAGGCCGACTCCCACAGCATGAAGTTGCTGGTGCGCTGCTCGCCGCTCGAGCGCACGAACAGGTCGACATCGGGCATGTCGGGCACATACAGCCGCTTCGCGATCTGCTTCTCGGTGATGGCGGATGGCTTCAGCCGCCCCGCCTTGACGTCCTCCGCGATCGAGCGCACGGCGTCGACGACCTCCAGCCGCCCGCCGTAGTTGACGCACAGCGCCATCGTCATGCCTGTGTTCGACGCCGTCAGCTTCTCTGCCTCTTTCAGGTCTTTGATGACAGACCCCCAGAGGCGCGGGGTGCGTCCCGCCCACCGGATGCGCACGTTCCACTCGTTGAGCTGGTCGCGGAACCGGTGCAGCACGGTGCGGTTGAAGCCCATGAGAAACCGCACCTCATCGGGCGAGCGACGCCAGTTCTCGGTCGAGAACGCATACAGCGAAAGGGTCTTCACGCCCGCCTGCACGGCGCCGGCGACGACATCCAGCAGCGTCTCGACGCCCTCCTTGTGGCCCTCGATGCGACTGAGCCCGCGCTGATTCGCCCATCGGCCGTTGCCATCCATCACGATCGCGACATGTCCGGGAACCGGCCCCGTGAACGCGGGCGGCTGCTCCCCCGTCCAATCGAGCGGCTTGTACGGGTCAGCGTCGGGGTGCGTGTACGGCTTCGACGTCATCTGTGCCCCTCCACGAGCGAAAGCGATCGGATGGTCCGCTCCAGCTGATGCTGCGAGAACGCGGCGACGAGACCGGAGGCTCGGTTGAGCTCGCGCGGATCGACGGCGTCGACGATGTCCCACTCCCCCGCGAGCAGCGCGCTGAGCAGCTCGATCGTCTCGGGCGCGATGCGCGGGCTGCCCGCCGGCGCACAGTTCTCGCACACGATGCCGCCGAGCTGCACGACCCACCGCTCGTGCGGGCCGGGCGCACCGCACTTCGCGCAGTCGTCGAAGGATGGCGACCATCCGGCCAGCGCCAGCGCACGCAGCAGATAGGAGTCGAGCGTCGCCTGCGGCGCATGTTCGCCTCGGGCGAGCGAGCGCAGCGCCCCGACGAGCAGGAAGTACTGCTGCGGGGAGTGCTCGGCCTCGTTCACGCGCTCGGCGGTCTCGACCATGGCGCTCGCTGCCGTGTACCGCGCGTAGTCGGGCACGATATCGGCACCGTATGCGCCCTGCGAGTCGGCCTGCTGCACGATGTCGAGACTGCGGCCGATGTAGAACTGCGCGTCGACGACCATGAACGGCTCGAGCCGCGCCCCGAACTTCGACGAGGTGCGCCGCACGCCCTTCGCCACCGCGCGCACCTTGCCGTGCTGTCGCGTCAGCATCGTGACGATGCGGTCGGCCTCGCCCAGCTTCTGAGTTCTGAGGACAACCGCATCGTCTCGGTAGGTCGGCATCCACCCATTATCTCGCCGTCCCTGCGCCGAGCGCCGCGACGCCCCGCCCGCTCGCGAGAGGCCACGAACCCGACGAGAGGCCCCACGCCACCACGCCTCTCGTCGCGCACACGACCTGTCGCAATGAGCGGACGCGAAGGGTCAGACCAGCGCGGGCTTGCGGGCGCGCACCGAGCGGTTCACGGCCGAGACGATCGCCTTGAGGGAGGCCGTCGAGATGTCGCCGTCGATGCCGACGCCCCAGAGGCGCTCACCCTCGACCGCCAACTCGACGTAGGCGGCAGCCTGCGCGTCGCCCGAGGCGCTCATCGCGTGCTCGACGTAGTCGTACAGCGTGACGTCGACGCCCTGTGCCCGCACGATCTCAAGGAACGCGGCGATCGGACCGTTGCCTGACGCCTCGGTCTCGACGACCGAGTCGCCGTCGCGCAGCGTGACACCGAGCGTGCCCTCACCCGAGGCGTCGCGCTCCGACCGCGTGCCCAGCAGTTCGAACCGGCCCCAGCGCGCCTCTTCGTCGGCCGAGGGCAGGTACTCGTCCTGGAAGACGCGCCAGATCTCCTCGCTCGTGACCTCGCCGCCGTCGGCATCCGTCTTCGACTGGATGACCCCGCTGAACTCGATCTGCAGCTTGCGCGGCAGGTCGAGGTGGTGGTCGGCCTTCAGAAGGTAGGCGACGCCGCCCTTGCCCGACTGCGAGTTGACACGGATGACGGCCTCGTACGAACGCCCCAGATCCTTGGGATCGACGGGCAGATACGGCACCGCCCACTCGATGTCGTCGACCTCGGCGCCCTGCTCCTCGGCACGCGCGGCCATCGCCTCGAAGCCCTTCTTGATGGCGTCCTGGTGCGAGCCGCTGAAGGCGGTGAACACCAGGTCGCCGCCCCACGGGCTGCGCTCGGGCACGGGCAGCTGGTTGCAGTATTCGACGGTCATCTTGACCCTGTCGATGTCGCTGAAGTCGATCTGCGGGTCGATGCCCTGCGTAAACATGTTGATACCGAGCGTCACCAGGTCGACGTTGCCCGTGCGCTCTCCGTGCCGAGGAGCAGG
>JASGDS010000038.1:0-2577 GCA_047607025.1 Microbacterium sp. | reverse complement strand
TCACCTCGCCCGTCGCGGCGAGGTGACCATCTGCTTCAAGGACACGATCGAGCAGGCCCGGGCGCATTACGACGACCTCAAGCAGCGGATGGACAAATACGGCCGGTCGCGGGACGATCTGAAGATCCTGCCCGTCTTCACCCCCATCGTCGGCCGCACGGCGCAAGAGGCGCGCGACAAGTTCGAGCAATTGCAGGAGCTGATCGACCCGCTGGTCGGGCTGGCGCGGCTGTCGGGCCAGATGGGCGATCTGTCGGGCCATCCGCTGGACGGTCCGGTGCCCGAGCCCTCGAACCCGCGCCTGCGCAGCCTGGCCCAGGCGATGGTAGACCGGGCGCGGCGGCAGAACCTGACCCTGCGCCAACTTTACCAATCCATCTCCAGCGCGCGGGGCATCCAGGTCGTCGGCACCGCCGCGCAGGTGGCCGATACGATGCAGGAATGGATGGAGGCGGGCGTCGCCGACGGCTTCCATATCGCGCCGACCGACCTGCCGGCGGGCCTGCTGGATTTCGTCGATCTGGTGGTGCCTGAAATTCAGCGCCGTGGCATATATCGGACGGAATACGAGGGCAAAACGCTGCGCGAGAACCTGGGCATCTCGACGCCTCCGAACAGGTTCGCCCAAGCACGCGGCTAAACGAAAGAGCGGTAGGTGGAACCCACAGCCCCCAAAGGAAACACATTCAATCTGCGCCGGTTCATGCCGCCCAGCATGGAATTGCTGACCTTCGAGGCCGTGGCGCGGCACGGCAGTTTCACGCTGGCCGCGAACGAGTTGAACCTGACGCAAAGCACCATCAGCAAGCAGATCCGCAGCCTTGAGGACATGCTGGGCTTCGCCCTGTTCGAACGCGGTCGCAAGCGCGTCGCCATCACGGTCGAGGGGGCGAACTATCTCGACGAGATCAGGGGAGCCCTGCGTCGCATCTCGATGTCCACCCATGCGGCCATGTCCAGCGGCGGCCGGCAGGAGGTCGTCCGGCTGGCAGTGAACCCCACCTTTGCCATGGGCTGGCTGTTGGACGCGTCCCGCGCCTATATGGACGCCAACCAAGGGATGACGGTGCATTTCTCGACCCGGGTGCGCCGCTTCAACTTCGAGGACGAGCCCTTCGACATCGCCATCCAATGCGGCACCGAGGACTGGCCCCAGGCCAGCACCCGCTATCTGTTCCACGAGCATCTGGTCGCGGTGGCATCGCCCGGCCATCTTGCGGGGCTGAACCTGCGCAAGCCGGGGGACCTGGCCGGGGCGGTGCTGATCCGGCAGGTCAGCCGCGCGCAGGACTGGGACGAATGGCTGGTGCGGGCGGGTGTCACGGACCGTAGGTTCGGGGGCGGGCCGGTGTTCGACCAGATCGACATGATCCGCGAGGCAGCGGTCTGCGGCATGGGCATCGCCTTGGTGCCAAAATTTTCCGTCCTCGACCAGCTTGCCTCGGGGCGGCTGGCCGAGGTCTTCGCCGGGGTCCGTCTGATCGCGCGGCCCTATTTCCTTGTTTCCCCCCACAACGCCCGCAAGTCGCGCCATATCGCGGCGCTCTGCCGCTGGCTGGAGGCCCGGGCCGATCAGGCCGAGGGCGCCCATCGCCAGCCCGCATCCTGACCTCCGATCCCAAAGATGACCCCATGACACACAGCCCCTTCCGCCTCGCCTTCGTCAAGGCGCGCTGGCACCACGACATCGTCGATGCTGCCCATGACGGGTTTTCCGACAGGGCCCGCACCCTGCTGCCCGGCGCGATCATCGAAACCTTCGACGTGCCGGGCGCGTTCGAGATCCCCTTGGTGGCGCAAAAGCTAGCGCGGACCGGCCGTTACCGGGGAATCGTCGGCGCAGCCTTCGTGGTGGATGGCGGCATCTACCGGCATGATTTTGTCGCTGCGGCAGTGGTGCAGGGGCTGATGACGGTGGGCCTTGAAACCGGGGTGCCATGCTTCTCGGTCTCGCTGACACCCCACAATTATCAGCCCACCGAGCTGCTGACCGGCTTTTTCCGCCAACACTTTGTCGAAAAGGGCGCGGAAGCGGCAGAGGCCGTGCGGCAGGTCCTCGACCTGGACGACCGGCTGGCGGCCCAGGAAGTGCTCCAGATCCAGCCTTTCCTGCGCAAAGGTGCGCTGTCATGAGCACCGCCCCCAGCCAGGCCGAGTTCCGCGACGCCATGGCGCGCATGGGCGCCGCCGTCAACATCATCACCACCGCCGGCCCCGGCGGCCGGACCGGGTTTTCCGCGACGGCCGTGTGCAGCGTGACGGATAGCCCGCCGACGCTGCTGGTCTGCCTCAACCATAATGCTTCGGTCTTCGGCAGCATCATCGAGAACGGCGCGCTTTGCGTGAACACGCTTAGCGCCGGGCAAGAGGATCTGGCCCGCCTTTTCGGCGGCAAAACTCCGGCGGAGGAGCGATTTGCACAGGGGCTGTGGACAGAGGGCGAAAGCGGCATCCCCCTCCTGCAGAACGCGCTGGCGTCCTTCGAATGCGACATCGACCATTGGAACGATGTGGGCACCCATCGCGTGCTGTTCTGCCGCATCCGCAGGATCAACCTGTCGCAGACCGGGGGCGTTC
>JASGDS010000037.1:0-4461 GCA_047607025.1 Microbacterium sp. | reverse complement strand
CTCGTCCAGGTGCCGATGATCGGGATGCCCTTGATCATGCCGTCGATGATGCGCAGACCGTTGCCCGAGAGCAGGTCGTCGGGCAGCGAGTAGCCGGTGAAGCCCTCCGCCATCGCGAGCACGAACAGCACGAAGCCGATCACCCAGTTGAGCTCACGCGGCTTGCGGAACGCGCCGGTGAAGAACACGCGCAGCATGTGCACGCCGATTCCGGCCACGAACACGAGCGCCGCCCAGTGGTGGATCTGGCGCACGAGCAGGCCGCCGCGGATGTCGAAGCTGATGCGCAGCGCCGACTCCATCGCGGCCGACATCTGCACGCCGACCATCGGCTCGAAGGTGCCGTCGTAGTGCGTCTCGGCCATCGATGCCTGGAAGAAGAACGTCAGGTAGATGCCGCTGAGCAGCACGACGACGAACGACCACAGCGCGATCTCACCGAGCATGAACGACCAGTGGTCGGGGAAGATCTTGCGGCCGAGGAACTTCACGAAGCCCGAGAGGCTCGTGCGCTCGTCGATGTAGTTGGCGGTCGCCGCAACGAACTTTCCGCCGAGGGGCTTGTCCTTGTTCCTTTTGGACGTGCTCATCAGTGGCGCTCCCAGAAGCTCGGGCCGACGGCTTCGGAGAAGCCGTCCTGTGCGATGAGGTAGCCCTCATCGTCAACGGTGATCGGCAGCTGAGGCAGCGGCCGGGCGGCGGGCCCGAACACGACCTTCGCGTGGTCTGTGATGTCGAACTGCGACTGGTGGCACGGGCACAGCAGGTGGTGCGTCTGCTGCTCGTACAGTGCGACGGGGCAGCCGACGTGCGTGCACACCTTCGAGTAGGCGACGATGCCGTCGTACGACCAGTCCTTGCGCTCTTCGCTCTCGATGAGCTGCTCGGGCAGCACGCGCACCATCAGCACGATCGCCTTCGCCTTCGCCTCGAGGTAGCCTTCTTCGCCCGTGATCTGGTAGAGGCTCTCCGGGATGATGTGGAACGCGCTGCCGAGCGTGACATCCGATGCCTTCACCGGCGTGCCGAACGGGTCGCGCACGAGGCGCTCGCCCTTCTTCCACATCGTCTCGTTGAGCTTGGTGACGGGGCTGATGCCATCGTTCGGCGCGAGGTTGCGGAACAGAGTGATGCCAGGCAGCAGGCTCGCGCCGACGGCGACGAACAGCGAGTTGCGGATCAGCTTGCGTCGTCCGAAGCCCGACTCCTCGTTCGCCGCGGCTAAGCCCTGCACCGCGGCGGCGCGGGTCTCCTCGGAGCCGCGGGTGGAGTGACGCTCCTCGATCTGCTCATGGTCATCCATGAGGGCCTTCGACCAGTGGATGCCTGCGATGCCGATCGCGAGCAGCGCGAAGGCGATGCCGATGCCGATGGCGAGGTTGTTGTATCTGACGTTCTGCAGCGATGCGTACTCGCCCTCGATGGGGTAGAGCATGTATGCCGCGACCGACCAGATGGATGCCGCGATCGAGACGTAGAGGAGGATCGTGATCCCGCGCTCCGCACGCTTGCGTGCCGCGGGATCCTTATCGGTGATCCGCTCACGGTGCGGGGGAAGACCCGGATTCTGAATCGGGTCGTCTCCTGCCACCGCAAGACCCGAGGAAGGCACGTAGCTCTCGACGTGCTGCTCGTGATCTTCTGCCATGTCGCTCTCGTTCCTCGCCATGCTCTGTTTCGTCGCCAATCGCCAGCGGCCTCAGTTCGACTTCGCCGTGATCCACACCGTGATCGCGATGAGGCCGCCGATGCCGAAGATCCACACGAAGAGACCCTCCGCCACCGGGCCGAGTGAACCGATCGTGAAGCCGCCGGGTGAGGGCTCGTTCTGCAGGTACAGCAGGGCCGAGATGATGTCACGCTTCTCGTCCGCCGTCAGGTTCTGGTTGTTGAACACCGGCATGTTCTGCGGGCCGGTGACCATGGCCGCGTAGATGTGCTGCGCGGAGGTGTCCTGGATGTCGGGCGCGAACTTGCCTTCCGTCAGCGCACCACCGGCCGCGGCGACGTTGTGGCACATGGCGCAGTTGATGCGGAACAGCTCAGCACCCTCTGCGACGTCGCCCTCGCCATCCACCGTCTCTGCGTCGGGGTATTCCGGTCCGGGAGAGGTCTCCTGCACCCAGGCGGCCATCGCGAGGATCTGGTCCTCGGTGAACTGCACCGGCTTCTGATCGGCCTGCGGCGCCTGAGCGGCCATCGGCATGCGTCCGGTGGAGACCTGGAACTCGACAGCCAGCTCGCCGACGCCGTACAGCGACGGGCCGTTGTCCGTGCCCTCGAGGTTCAGCCCGTGGCAGGTGGCGCAGTTCGCCTGGAACAGCTTCTTGCCGTCTTCTGCGGTGAGCGTGGTGGATGCCGCGGCAGGCTCGCTCGTCGCGGCGACAGCGGCCGTGGCGCCGGCGTAGGCGCCGCCCGCGAGGACGAGGCCGATGCCGATGAGTGCGGCTGCGGCGAGGGGGCTGCGGCGGCCTGTCTTGCGGCGCATCTTCTTCTCTCGAGTCATGAGTTCTGTGGTGCTCCGCTCTTAGGACAGGAAGGGCAGGATGTAGATGACGAGGAACAGGGCGATCCACACGACGTCGACGAAGTGCCAGTAATACGACACCACGATCGCCGTGCGCGCCTCCTTGTACGTGAACTTCTTCACCGCGAACGCGCGTCCCATCGTGAACAGGAACGCGATGAGGCCGCCGGTCACGTGCATCGCGTGGAAGCCGGTCGTCAGGTAGAACGCCGCGGAGAACGAGTCGGCGGGGAAGGGCATGCCCTCGCGCACCAGGGTCGAGTACTCCCAGACCTGGCCGGAGACGAAGATGGCGCCCATGGCGAAGGTGAGCCAGAACCAGGGCACCATGCCCCACTTCTTGTAGCCCTTCTGGCTCTTGTCCGTGTAGGGCTGCATGCGCTCGGCCGCCCAGACGCCGAACTGGCAGGTGACAGACGACAGCACGAGGATGATCGTGTTGCCCAGCGCGAACGGGACGTTCAGCTGTTCTGAACGAACCTCCCACAGCCCGCCGGAGGTGCTGCGCAGCGTGAACAGGATCGCGAACAGACCCGCGAAGAACATGACCTCGCTGCCGAGCCAGACGATCGTGCCGACGGTGACCGGATCGGGTCGCTTCACCGATCTCTGCGGGGAATACGTAGCTGTAGTCGTCACCTGTCCATTATGGCCGATATCGGCGCTCGATTTTCGCACTCGGCGGCCTGTCGCGGCCCCTGTTTGAACTTAGGATGACCTTACAGAGCGCTGGGAGGGCGCCAGGTCTGGGCCTAGAATCTGGGACATGACCGACGAATTGACCTGGCCCATCCTTCTCACCAAGATCCTCGGATCGGAGGATCTCACGGTCGCCGAGTCGACGTGGGCCATGCGCGAGGTCATGAACGGTCGGGTGACGCCCGCCCAGCTCGGCGGATTCCTCGTCGGGCTGCGCGCGAAGGGCGAGAAGGTCGAGGAGATCATCGGTTTCCGCGACGCGATCCTGGAGGCGGCGGTGCCGCTGCCGATCGCGCCGGATGCGCTCGATATCGTCGGCACGGGCGGTGATCGTTATGGAACGGTGAACATCTCGTCGACCGCATCGATCATCGTGGCCGCCACGGGCATCCCCGTCGTGAAGCACGGGAACAAGGCCGCCTCCTCCAAGTCGGGCTCGAGCGATGTGCTGGCGGCACTCGGCATCGACGTCACGCTGCCGCCCGAGGATGTGGCGCGGGTCTTCCATGAGACGGGCATCACCTTCGCCTGGGCTGCCGCCTTCCACCCCGGGTTCAAGCACGCGGGTCCCACCCGCGCAGAGCTCGGCGTGCCGACCGTCTTCAACTACCTCGGGCCGCTCGTGAACCCGGCGCGCGCCGAGGCGAATGCGGTGGGCGTCGCCAAGCTGGAGAGCGTGCCCCTCATCACCGGCGTGTTCCGCACGCGCGGCGCGACGGCGCTCGTCTTCCGCGGCGAGGACGGGCTCGATGAGATGTCGACGACCGGCTACAGCCGCATCTGGGAGATCTCCAACGGCGACATGCACGAGTTCGATGTGCACCCGCGCGATCTCGGCATCCCGACCGCGTCGATCGACCAGCTGCTGGGCGGCGACCCGGCGCACAACGCCGAGGTGCTGCGCCAGACGCTCGCGGGCGAGAGGGGCGCCGTTCGCGACATCGTGCTGCTGAACGCCGCGGCTGGCATCGTCGCGTACCGCCTGTCGAAGGACCCGTCCCAGGTGCAGCGGAACATGATCGCCCGACTCGCCGAAGCGATGGACGAGGCGGCGGCAGCGGTCGACGACGGCAGGGCGACAGCGACCCTCGAGAAGTGGATCGCGTCGACCCAGCGCGGCACGGACTGAGTCGCTCTGCGGCATCATGCAGGCGATGTTCGGCCCCTCTTGGTATCCTGGAGGGGCGGATCGAGCGTCCGAGCTCAGATGTCAGAAGAGGGTGGGGGTCAGCATG
>JASGDS010000036.1:0-10729 GCA_047607025.1 Microbacterium sp. | reverse complement strand
GACTCACCCTCATGCGCAGCTACGACGCCTCGACGCTCACCCGGCTGTGGCGTCTGCAACTGCCATCGGCCCTGCCCTCGATCTTCGCGTCCGCGCGCATCGCCGCACCCAGCGCGGTGCTCGCCGCGACCCTCGCGGAGTGGCTGGCCACGGGCGACGGTCTGGGAAATCTCATCGTGATCTCTCGAGCTCATTCCGACTACACCGGACTGTGGGCGGCCGCGATGGTGCTCATGTGCGTCTCGATCCTGTTCTACAGTCTTGTCAGCGCTGCCGAGCGCGCTGTCCTGCGCCGCTTCTCACCCCTCCACGTCTCCTAACACCGCCGACCAGAAAGGACGCCACCGTGGCCACTCCTCATATCTCCGCCGAACCAGGCGATTTCGCGCCTGATGTGCTGATGCCGGGCGATCCGCGTCGCGCGAAGCTCATCGCCGAGACCTTCTTCGACTCGCCCCGTCTCGTCACCGAGGTGCGCGGCATCCTCGGTTACACCGGCGCCTATCAGGGTCGAGCGGTCTCCGTGCTCGCCTCGGGCATGGGGATTCCGTCGGTGTCGATCTACGCCACGGAGCTCGCTCGCTTCTACGACGTCAAGCGGATCATCCGCGTGGGCACGATCGGAGCTCTGCAGCCATACCTGGAGCTGGGAGATGTGATCGCCGCCTCCAGCGCGCACACGACCTCGTCGCTGTCGACGAGCATCGTGCCGGGCGTCGCCCTCAGCCCGGCACCCAGCTTCGCGCTGCTGCGCAAGGCCGTCGAGTTCGGCGAGGCCAATGGGCGCACGATCCACGTCGGGCCGATGCTCACCTCCGACCTGTTCTACGGCGGCGGGCCGAATCCCGTCGATGCCCTGCGAGAGATGGGAACGCTCGGCGTCGAGATGGAGGCGGCCGGCCTGTACACGGTGGGGATGCGCGAGGGCATCGAGACGCTCATGCTCGGCACCGTCAGCGACAAGCCAGGGCAGGACATGACGGCAGCCGAACGCGAGACGACCTTCGCCGACATGGTGGAGTTCGCGCTGGGAGCCCTCGCATGAGCGCCTTCGCACGCCCCGGCTTCCCCCGGTGGTCCGAGCCCGTCGAGCCATGGGCCCGGTTTCCGAAGATCACGCTGCATGATCATCTCGACGGCTCACTGCGACCTGAGACGCTGATCGAGCTTGCCGCGGAGAACGGTGTCGCCCTTCCCTACGACGATCCGGCACTGCTGAGCGGATGGTTCGCAGGCGAGATCACAGAGCCGCGCATCAGTCACTGGGATGAGAAGTTCGGTCTGACGACAGCCGTCATGCAGACAGAGGACGCCATCATCCGCGTCGCACGCGAGTGGGTGCTTGAGGCCGCCGCAGACGGCGTCATCTATGGCGAGACCAGGTGGGCGCCCGAGAAGCACATCCTCGGCGGACTCCCGCTGGAGGTCACGGTCGAGGCCGTCGCCGAAGGGCTTCGTCAGGGCGAAGCAGAGGTCGCTGCCAGCGGCGGCACGATCCGGGCCAGGCAGCTGCTGTGCGGCATGCGCTCCTCGACGCTCAGCTTCGAAATCGCGCGCCTCGCCGTGAACACCTACGGCCGGTGGGGCGACAGTGTGGCAGGCTTCGATATCGCCGGCCCGGAAGACGGCTTCCCCATTCGCCACCACCTCGACGCGACGACTCTTCTGCGTCGGGAGGGCATCCCGGCCACGATTCACACGGGCGAGGCGGATGGCGCACACAGCGTGTGGGAGACGGTGCACCTGGCGCATGCGCTACGGCTCGGCCATGGCGCTCGGGTCATCGAAGACGTGACGCTCAACGGCAGACCGCTTTCTGTGCGGACGGCCGTGCGCGACGTCGCTCGCGCGCGTGCAGCCGGGGCCGCCGTGCTCGAGGTGGGCCGCACGGCGCAATGGGTCATCGATCGACGCATCCCACTGGAGATGTGCGTCACTTCGAACTCCGCGGGCGGAGTCGTTTCTGGCATCGAGAATCACCCGATTGACCTGCTGCGCGAGCTCGGATTCACCCTCACGGTCAACCCCGACAATCGGGGAATGTCCCGCACGTCGATCAGTGTCGAGTTCCGACGCATTGCCGAGCAGTTCGGCTGGGGAGCGGCGGAATTCACCACCGCGGAGCTCGCCGCCGCGGAGGCGACGTTCGCCAGCGGCGCTGAGAAGCTCGCGCTGCACGACCGCGTTCTCGACGGTGTCTCCCCCTTCACCGCCGAGGGATCTGCCGAGTGAGCGCCTACCCGGCCGTCGAGCTCGCAGCCGTCACCGCTCCGTGGCCCGCGCCGTCATGAGGCCAGGGTGCGCGCCTGAACCCACTTCCAGCTCTCCGCCGCCGACTGCTCGGGAGGCATCGTCGCCCGGTCGACCTCGATGATCACCCAGCCGTCCCATCCCTCCGGCAGCGCCGCGAGCGCGGCGTCGATATCCATGTCGCCGAAGCCCGGCTCGCGGAAGATGCCGCGAGCCGTCGCCTCGCGGTACGACACCGGCCTCGCCCGGGTGTCGGCCGCGACGGCCAGGTCGAGATCCTTCACATGCAGATCGAGCACGCGGTCCGCGTGCCGGGCGATCATCGCCGCCGGGTCGATGCCGGCCCAGGCGAGGTGCCCGAGATCGAACGAGGCGCCGAGCAGCCCGGCCGGGATGGCCGCGAGCGTCTGCTCGATCTCCTCCTCGGTCTCGATCCACGTGCCGATGTGGTTGTGCAGCCCGGCTTTCACGCCCTCGGCGGCGAGCACCTCGGCGGCACGGCCGATCAGATCGATCTGCCGCTGGAGCCGCTGCGGATGGAACCCGGCCCCGACGCCCGCGGCGTCGCGCGTGCGGATCGCCGCGGGCGACCACGACACCTCCGGCGCGAGGAAAATGGTGCCCAGCCCGAAGAACACGCTCTCCTCGGCCTTGCGCCGCACGCCGTCGAACCACCGCACGCCCTCGGCACTGTCGGGGTCGAAGAACATGCCGTGATCCTCGGGCAGCGGGATCGTCGCATAGCCCGGGGCCGGCGTCAGCCCGGCCTCGTCGAGCATCCGCCGGTAGTCGTAGAGCGTCTGCGTGTCGAGCACCTCCATCATCGTGCTGGTGAACCCCGAGGCGCGGATGGCCCGCAACACGCGCGGATAGTCCCGGCGGAACGCCGGGTCGGCGAAGAGCCAGAGATCCTCGCTCTCGGGATCGGCCGGGTCGGCCTTGACGTTGATCCACGGGATGGGGTTGAGCGCGACGCGGTCGGATCTCAGCAGGGGCATGACGTGCCTTTCTCGTTGTCGGACGCCGCGGCGGGGACCGGGATCCCCGCCGCGAGCAGGGCGCGGGCGGCGCGGACGGCCGTCACCGCGCCCGTGAGGGTCGCGTTGGCCACGACCGGGGTGGGAACGACGCCGTTGCCGGCGAGGTACAGGTTGTCGAAGGACCAGACCCGCCCCGTCGGGTCGCACACGCTCGTGCCGTCGTCGGCGGTGCCGCTGCGCACGGTCCCGGTCTGGTGCAGCGAGGAGCCGGGCACAAGCAGCGCCCGCTCAGTCTCGGGGTGGAACTCGCCGAACTCCTCCGCGAGCGAGGCGATCTCATCCATCGCCCGGTCGATGCGCGCCCGGTCGGCGTCGGAGTACGAGAACTCGACGCGGATGCGCGGCATCCCGGCCAGATCGGTCTCGGTGGGGTCGAACACGAGCCGGTTCTCCGGCCGCGAGTCGACGGGCGTGTAGAGCGAGACGCCGACCGCGTGGCCGAGGGGCCTCCCGTCCTCGTCGATGAAGGTGCGATTCATGATCTGACCGTGGAACGGCTGATCCGGCCCGTTCTGGGGCAGCCAGAGCGAGTCGGTGCAGAACTCCCCCTCACGCGTCAGCGGCAGATCCCGCGCCGTGAGGCCGAAGCGATCGAGATCGACGATCACCTGGCTCGTGATGAACGCGTGCTCGTTGAGGTAGCGGCCGAGGGCCTCGGGCCGGATGCCCGAGGCGAACAGCAGCTGCGGCGTGCGCATCGTGTCGCCGCACACGACCACGCGATCGGCCGCGAGCATGCGCTCCGCACCGTCGGGCATTCGCACGCGAGCGCCGGCGACATGGCCGTCCTCGTGCACGAGCGCCGTGACGAGCACCCCGGGGAGGTACTCGAACGCGCTATCGCCGCCGGAGGCGATCGGCGGGAAGATCGTTGCGGGGCTCGTCCGGCGCAGCAGCGCGCCGGCGGGGCGGACGGCCATCGGCATGGGCTGGGGATGGCGTCCCTCGGCCGCGACGGCGCCGTAGCGCCTCTCGAGCACCTCGAGCACCCGCTCGCCGACGGCGGTCGGGCCGATCGCCGTCGAGCGCACGTCCAGCACGCGCCGGGCCGTCTGGAGGTCGGCGTGCCATTGCGCCTCGTCGGATCGGTCGAAGACCTCCTCGCCCCATGGCCACGGGCACGCCGCCGTCCAGTGCACGCCCATCCCGCCGGCGTTCCATGCGAGAGCGGCCGCGGGCATCGCCTCGGCGTCCTCGCCGAACGCGAGCGCATGGAACATGCCCGGCTCGGCCATGGCGATCGACTCCGGCACCTCGCGCACCACCTCGGCGCCCGTGTACATGCCCTGAACGCCCGACGCGACGCGGGTGTTGTACCGCTCCCAGATCTCGGGATCCTCGATGTCGTGGAGGTGCATGCCGGCGACGGGCCCGATCGGCTCCCCGGCGTCCAGCATGACGATGCGGACGGTCGGATCGCCTTCGCGCAGCAGACGGGCGACGATCGCGCCCATGATGCCGCCGCCGACGATCAGCACGTCGGCGCGGTCGGGGTGGGTCACGGCTCCTCCTTCAGATCCTCACCGCCGGCGGCGGTGCTCTCGATGTCGACAATTGGCCCGAACAGCTCGACGTCGGTGCGGTCGAGCACGCAGCGCAGGGCGCCCACGAGGGGCGCGTCGCCGCCGAGGCGCGTCATCTCGACCGCGATGCCAGGGACGTTCTCGCGCTGCAGCACGGCCCGCACGCGCGGCAGCAGCATGTCCTCCGCGTCCTCGATGCCGCCGCCGAGCACGATGATCGACGGAGCGATCGTCCAGGAAAGGGTGATCAGGATGGTCGCGATGTGGTCGGCGAACTCGTCGACCAGCGCGAGCGCCCCGGCCTCGCCCGACCGCGCCGCCTCGACCAGGCGCCGGGCCGCCTGGCGGTCGGCGGCGACCGGCGAGGAGAGATCGCCGAGGGGGTGCTCGTCGAAGGCGGTGGCCGGGAGGGACGAGGCCTCGACGATCTCGCCCGCGGCGCCCTGGAATCCGCGGTACACCTCGCCGCGGATGAGGATGCCGATGCCCGAGCGCGTCCCGAGCGTCGCCCAGGCGACGTCGTCATGACCTGCCGCTGCGCCCCGCCACTGCTCGCCGAGCGCGGCGAGGTTGGCGTCGTTGTCGGCGAACCAGGTCACCGGCACGCGTGCGGCGAGCTCCGTGACGAGGTTCACCCCCGCCCAGTGCGGGGCGTTGATGAGCCGCCGGACCAGGCCGTCCGCGTCGATCACGCCTCCGGCCGCGACCGCCCCGGCCCGCAGTCGGCCGAGGGATCCGCCCGCGGCGTCGAGCGCGCGCATCGTGAGCAGCGCGACCGTGTCCAGGGCCGCGGCCGGGTCGTCGTGGGAGCGCAGCGCATCGTGTGCACGGCCGAGCACGCGGCCGCGCACATCCGTCACGATGACCGTCGCCTCATGGGTCGTGAGCTGCGCCGCCGCGAGCAGCGCATGGTCGGCGCGCAGCTCGAAACGCCGGGCGGGACGGCCCGCGCTGCCCGTCGTCGGCACGCGGTCGAGCTCGTCCACCCATCCGCTCGCCACCAGCTCGTCGAGGATGAGCTCGACCGTACGGCGCGAGAGGCCGGTGGCTTCGGCCACCGCGGTCATGCTCAGGGGCCGCGTGGCGGTGGCGAGCGCCCGCAGCGTGACCGAGGTGTTGACCCGGCGCAGGGTGCGCGGATCGATGGCCGCGGCCCGGCGCCGGGTCACTTGAGACCCGCCGCCGCGATGCCCTGCACGAAGTAGCGCTGGAGGAACAGGAACAGGATGAGCACCGGCGCCATGATGACGAGCGCCCCAGCGAGCACCAGTCCGTAGTCGAGCACGTGGTTGGAGGCCTGGCTCATGGCCGCCAGCGCGACGGGCAGCGTGTAGGTGCCCTCCGACTGGGCGACCACGAGGGGCCAGATGAAGTTGTTCCAGGACGCGAGGAAGCTCATGATCGTCACCGTAGCAACCGCCGGCCCCGCCAGTGGCAGGAAGATCCCGAAGAAGATTCGGAATTCGCCCGCGCCGTCCAGGCGTGCCGCCTCGATGAGCTCATCGGGCACCGAGGAGGCGTACTGGCGCATGATGAAGATCGAGATCGGCAGGGCGACGCTGGGCAGGGCGATGCCCGCGAGCGTGTCGACGAGCCCGATGTTCACGGTGATCACGAACTGCGGGACGAACACGGCCGTGTAGGGGATCATGAGCGCGGCCATCACCGCGCCGAACGCGATCCTCTTGCCGGGGAAGTCGAACTTCGTCAGCGCGTAACCCGCCGCGGTCGCGGCGAGCACGTTGCCGGCGACGACGATCATCGCGACGACGACGCTGTTGACCAGGTTGGCGCCGAAGCCCTCGTGTGAGAAGAGCCGCGCGAAGTTGTCGAGGGTCGCGTGGGTCGGAAGCCACGCGCCCGGGTCGCGCTGGATGTCCTCCAGCGGGCGCAGCGATCCCACGACGACCCAGTAGAACGGCAGCAGCGTGATGAGGCCGCACGCGACGAGCGCGGCGTACAGCAGCACCTGCGGCACCGCGCGGCGACGGCGGCCGGCGCCGCGTGCGCGGACGGTGACGGCGGTCGTCATGCGCGGGGCCTCAGGATGCGGAACTGGACGGCGCTGACGACGACGACGAGGGCGAGCGTGACGAACGAGGCGGCCGAGGAGAGCCCGAACTGCCCGAAGCCGAACTGGTTGTACGTGTAGAGGGCGATCGACTCGGTCGACCCGAGCGGCCCGCCGCCCGTGAGCAGGTAGGGCTCGTCGAACACCTGCAGGTAGAACGTCGTCAGCAGCACCGACACCAGCAGCACGGTCGGCAGCAGCAGCGGCAGGGTGACATGCCAGAGGCCACGCCACCATCCCGCTCCGTCCAGCGCGGCGGCTTCGTAGACGTCTTCGGGAATCGCCTGCAGACCGGCCAGGAACAGCACCATGGCGGTGCCGAAGTTGCGCCAGATGCCCAGCAGGATGACGATCGGCATCGCGAGATCCGTGTCGGTGAGCCATCCGGGCCCGGCGAGCCCGAGCCACCCGAGCGCCCGGTTCACGGTGCCGTCGTCGTTGAACGCGTACTGCCAGATGAGCGCGATGGCGACGACGTTGGTGACCACCGGGGCGTAGAACACGGCGCGGAAGACGCCGCGCAGGCGCCGGATGCCGTTGTTCAGCATCAGGGCGAGCGCGAAGCCCACGGCCATCGTGAGCGGCACCCCGACGACGACGAAGACGGCGGTGTTGCCGAGATCCCGCAGGAAGCTCGAATCGGTGAACAGCCGGAGATAGTTCTCGATGCCGACGAAGTTCACGCTGAACGGCGTGCGCAGATCGGTGCCCCGCATGTCGGTCAGGCCCATCGCGAGCGCGGCGACCGCCGGGATGCCCGTGAAGACGAGGAACACGATCGCGAACGGCGCGAGGAAGACCCAGGCGACGGCGGTCTGCGTACGCCGGGCGGTCCGGCGGGGGCGCCGCGCCGCGCGCGGCGCCCCCGGCGTGAGAACGGTCACCGGATGATCACTCCGTGCCGGTGCCGAGGCCCTCGGCGAAGGCCTGGATGTTCTCGGCCGCCTGCTGCGAGGTCTGCGTGCCCTTGGCGACGCCCTCGAGCTCGCTGCCGAGCTGCGTGGCGACCTGCGGCCACGTGGTCGACTGCGGGTAGGCCTTCGCCGTGTTCAGCGCGTCGAAGTAGGGGGCGAGCAGCTCCTGGTCGGCGATCGCGGGGTCATCCCAGGCCGACTCCACCGCCGGCAGGGAGCCGTAGGCGTCGTAGGTCGCCAGCTGCGCCTCGTCGGTGGCGAGGTACGAGATCACCTTCCAGGCGCTCTCCGCGTTGTCGCTGTCGGAGAGCACGCCCCAGCTGCCGCCCGCGACCGCGCCGATGGAGCCGGCCGTGCCGGCCGGCATGGGCGCCGTGCTCACGTTCTGCGCCGTCCACCCCTCCTCGCCCGCCGCCGTGTCGTACTGGTCGAGCACCCAGGGCCCGGTGACGACGGAGGCCGTCTTACCCGACACGAAGTAGGGCTGCGCGTCGAGGAACTGCGGGGTGTCGGTGTCGGCGATGCCCGAGGTGAAGTACGACGCGAAGTAGTCGATCGCCTCGACCATCTCGGGCGTGTCCAGCGTCCACTCGCTGCCGTCGTCGCTCATCAGCTCGCCGCCGGCCTGCCAGAGCAGCTGGGCGATGCCCTGGCCGTTGTAGATGTCCCAGCCGACGTCGGCGGCGAAGCCGTGCACGGCGCCCGCCTCCTGCAGTCCCTCGGCGAACGCGATGAAGTCGTCCCATGTCGCGGGCGCCTCGACGCCCGCCTCCTCGGCGAGGTCGGCGCGGTAGACGAGCGCGTAGGCATAGGCGTACCACGGCACGGAGTACGCCGTGCCGTCCACCACGCCCGCCTCCCATGCGGCCGGGAAGAAAGCGTCGACGTCCGCGACGCCGTCCGGCACCGCCGCGAACGCTCCGTCGAGCGTGAACTGGGCCTGCGACTCGGTGTAGAGCTGGGCGATGTCGGGCCCGCTGCCGGCGGCGATCGCCGCCTGCAGCTTGGTCGTGTACTCGTCGGCGGGGATGAGCGTGATCTCGATGTCGGCGTCGGGGTTGTCCTCCTCGAACGGCGCGAGCACGTCCTCGAGCACGGTGGCGTCGCCGTCCGGCGCCCAGACCTCGATCGTGCCGGTCGCCGGCGAGTCGTCGAGCTCGGTGGTGTCGGTCGCGGCTTCGTCGTCGGTGCGCCCGCACCCGGCGAGCACGAGAGTGCCGACCAGCACGAGGCCGGCCGTCAAGCGGAGGGGGTGGTGGGTCATGTCGGCTCGTTTCGCGAAGGGGTCGAGGGGCATGGAGCATTTTGCGGGAATATAGCGATTTAGGGTGAACCCGCGCATCCCGAGCGTAGAACGATGCTGTTACGCACGGATGACGACGGCGTCACTTCTAATTTCGGTGGTTGTAGCGAAATAAGCGCCCGAGCCGGTCGCTCACCGCCGGTAGGCGGCCCCCGGGTGCCACGCGGGCAGACGAGACCCGCCGCCGGTGAGCATCTCGCGCAGCGTCCCTCGGCGCGGCTCGGGCGGCAGCAGGCCGCGGCGGCGCAGCTCGGGCATGAGCTCCCCGATGAACTCGGCGTACCCTTCCGCCCCGCCGTACCAGTTCTCCACGAGGAACCCGTCGACGTCGGTCTCCGCGACGAAGCGCTCCACGTCGTCGGCGACGGAGGCCGGCGTGCCGGTGAACTTCGCCCCGCCGAAGGTCGAGGGCAGCGCGTCGAGCACCTCGGCCACGGTCGGGCTCGTGCCGTCCGGGTTGCGGCGGTGGGCGAGAGCGGTCTGGCCGACCTCGGTCGAGACCTGGTCGAGGGTCAGCTCGGGATCGAGCTCCGCGAGATCGACGCCCGACCAGCCGAGGAAGAGGGCCGCGGTCGCCTCGCGTGTGGGCGTCGAGTTCAGCTCGTCGCGCAGCCGCCGCGCCTCCTGCACGGTGTCGGCGATCACGAACGACGCTCCGTTGACGACCTTGATCGAGTCCGACGGCCGTCCCGCCGCCCGCGCCTTCGCGCGCAGCCCCGCGACGGCCTGCGCGAGGCGAGCAGGGTTCTGATCCTGCGTGAACACGCACTCTGCGAACCGGGCGGCGAACGTCGTCCCCGCCTCCGACGTGCCCGCCTGGAACAGCACCGGCGTGCGCTGGGGCGAGGGCGCCGCCGGGTAGTAGCCGTCGAAGCGGAAGTAGGCGCCGTCCCGCCGCACGCGGTGCACCTTCGCGGGATCGGCCCACACCCTGCTCGGCTTGTCGACTAGGATCGCGTCGTCCTCCCACGCGCCCTCCCACAGCTCCAGGTCGAGATCGACGAACTCGGCCGCCGCAGCGTACCTCTCGTCGTGCGGGGTGACCTGCGTGCGTCCGAGCAGGCGCACGAGTGCCTGCTGGTTGTCGCTGGTGACGATGTTCCAGCCGATGCGGCCCTCCGTCAGGTGGTCGAGCGTCGTGAAGGTGCGCGCGTTGAGCAGCGGCTGCTGCGCGGTGGTCGACGTGGTGACGACGAGGCCGATGCGCTCGGTCGATGCGCCCAGGGCCGAGATGATCGCGACCGGGTCGTGCACCGGGAACTGCACGGCTTCGCGGATCACCGCCTCGGGCACCTCGCCCGCGTCGTTCATGGGGTAGCCGATGGCCTCGGCGAGGAAGAGGAAGTCGAAGCCCGCGGCATCGAGCCTCTGCGCCATCCGGCGCCAGAAGCCGAGCGTCGCGAACGCACTCGTGTCGCTGCGCTCGTGATGCCAGCTGTTGCCGATGAAGTTGGGGGTGAACTCCTCGAACGCACCGAGGACGAGCTGCTTGGGCATGTGCCGAGGATAGGGCCGTGAGGTTTCGGCGCTGTTGCGGCGCCGGCTCAACCGGCGTCGAGCACCCAGCCGTCCCGGCCGCCGGCGTCTCCCCGGCTAGACTCGGTACATCCGGCAGCCACCGCCCACAG
>JASGDS010000035.1:0-4669 GCA_047607025.1 Microbacterium sp. | reverse complement strand
TGGAATTTCGTCGGCCGAGATGGGCGCCGCTGGCACGTCGTCGCCCTCCCACCGGAAGGCGTCTTCTTCCTCGTCCCCACCCATGCCTCAACTGTAGCGGGCGCGTGGCAGCGGGGGCAGTGACTTCCGCACCGTTTTCGACGCTCCGAGGTGCGCAGGGCACTGCACCCCAAAGCCACGCCACGAAGCGCAGCGGCTTCGGCACCACAGCAGCGCTCCACAGGTGCACAGGGCACTGCGCCCCACAACCCACCACTCCCCCAAAAAACGCATGCGCGACCCAGAGCCCAGCGGCGATTGTGTGCTCGCGGAGGGGCGCTTCGGGGGCGGCAACTGAGCGCAGCGCCCTTCGACAGGCTCAGGAACCTTCGACAGGCTCAGGAACCTTTGCCGGTCCCGCTTTCGCGCCCCGGAGCGAGCACACAATCGCCGCGGACTCCTAGGAAGACGTATACCGAGGCACGTACCGCAGGAACAGGCCAGCACCGACGAGACCGACGACGCCGACGAACCCGGCCGCGAACGGCAGTGACAGCAGAGCCGTGATGCCCGAGATTGCCAGCGGCATCGCTGCTCCCCCGCCGTCGGTCAACGTGCGCCAGGCGCCGAGGAAGGGTGCGGGGTCATCCTTCGGCGCGACGTCTGCGCCGAGGGTGAGCAGGATGCCGCTGGAGAGCCCGTTGCCGACGGCGATGACGATCGCGAAGATGCCGAGCCACATGGCCGCGTTCGCGTTGCCGTGGGTGAAGGCGAGTCCGATGAATCCTGAACCCATGAGCATCAGCGAGGGCACGGATGCCCAGAGTCGGCCGAAGCGGTCCATGATCTGGCCGCTGGCGTAGAAGAGCGAGAACTCGACGGCTCCGGCGATGCCGACGATCAGCGCGACATTCTGCGAGTCGAGGCCGATCGACAGGCCCCACAGCGGCACCATCGCCGTGCGCGCCGCGCGCACGGACGAGAGCGATGCCGCCGTCGTGCCGAGGCGCGCGAGCAGTCCGCGGTAGCGCCAGATGGTTGCGAAGACGCCCGACCGCGCGCTTGGCACCGTGACGGGGCCGGTCACGGCCTCGCCCGTGTCGCCGAGGGCCTCGACACGGCCATCCGCCCGCCCGGGCATCGACTGACGACGCGGCTCGACGATCGCGCGCTCGGGATCGGGCCCGAAGGCGACGAGCGCGGCCACGATGAGCATCATGCCGCCGAAGAACCAGACGCTCGCCCGCTCCGAATGGAAGATGCCGATCAGCAGCGCCGCGACGAAGGGCCCCGCGAAGCTGCCGAGGCGAAATGATCCGCCCACGAGCGACAGCGCCCGCGCGCGATGCGAGTAGGGCACATGCAGCGTCATGAACGTATGTCGGGCAACGGCGAAGGTCGCCGAGCACAGCCCGACGAGGAACATCGCGATGCCCAGCACGATGACGCTCGGCGCGAACAGGATGCCCGCCATCCCGATGAGCGAGGCGAGAGATGCGGTGAGCATCGCTCGCCGCTCTCCGACGCGCGAGACGAGCCATCCGGCCGGAAGGTTGCCGCACAGCTGGCCGACCACCATCGCGGCTGCGACCAGGGCGGCCAGCGGGATGGACGCCCCGAGATCGCGCGCGATCGCCGGGATGAGCGGGATGACCGACCCGTTGCCGATCGAGTACAGCGCCGTCGGCCCGTAGATCATCGGTGCGTACCTGCGCAGAATGGCGGACGTGGCATCCTGGGGTTCGCGCGAGGTCATCACGATCCACGATACGCTGGAACGTCATGTTCGAACTCGATCTCTCCGCCGACATCGCCGCCCTTCGCACCACCTTCGAGAACATCCGCGAGGTGGTCGACGTCGATACGCTGCGCGCTGACATCGATCGTCTTGAACAGGAAGCCGCCGCTCCCGAGCTGTGGAATGAGCCGGAGAACGCCCAGAAGGTGACGAGCGCCCTCAGCCACCGCAAAGCGGAACTCGCCAAGGTCGAGAAGGCCGGCGCTCGCCTCGACGATCTCGAGGTGATGGTCGAACTCGCCAATGAGATGCAGGATGACGATGCCGCCGACGAGGCGCGCCGCGAGCTGAAGGCGCTCGAGAGCGTCATCGGCGACCTTGAGGTGAAGACGCTGCTGGATGGCGAGTACGACGAGCGCAGCGCGGTCGTCACCATCCGCTCGGGCGCGGGTGGCGATGATGCCACAGACTTCGCCGAGATGCTCATGCGCATGTACCTGCGGTGGGCCGAGCGCAACGGCTACCCCACCAAGGTCATGGACACCTCCTACGCCGAGGGCGCGGGCATCAAGTCGGCGACGTTCGAGGTCGACGCGTCCTACGCCTACGGCGTGCTGTCGGTCGAGGCAGGCACGCACCGGCTCGCCCGCATCAGCCCGTTCGGCTCGGCCGACAAGCGGCAGACGAGCTTCGCCGCCGTCGAAGTCATCCCCGTCATGGAAGAGGCTCAGGAGGTCGAGATCCCCGAGGGCGACATCCGTGTCGACGTCTTCCGGTCCTCCGGCCCGGGCGGCCAGTCGGTCAACACGACCGACTCCGCGGTGCGCATCACGCACATCCCGACCGGCATCGTCGTGTCGATGCAGAACGAGAAGTCGCAGATTCAGAACCGTGCCGCCGCCATGCGCGTGCTGCAGACGCGTCTTCTGCTGCTGCAGCGTGAGGAGGAGGCCGCGAAGAAGAAGGAGCTCGCCGGCACCATCACCGCGAGCTGGGGCGACCAGATGCGCTCCTACTTCCTCTACGGCCAGCAGCTCGTGAAGGATCTGCGCACCGGCTACGAGGTGGGAAACCCCGCCCCTGTCTTCGACGGCGACATCGACGGCTTCATCAACGCCGGCATCCGCTGGCGCAAGCGCAAAGACGACTGACCCTTCGACAGGCTCAGGGCAGGCAGACAGGCTCAGGGCAGGCAACGCGAGTATCAGCGCAGGGCGGTGCGGCTCGTCGACGTCGACGTGAGCGAGACGCCTGAAGGCACGAACGCGCTGACGACAAGCGGATGCCAGGTCGTCGCGACCGTGACACGCGACGTGGTGCCGTCGGGCGTGCTCGCGGCAACGAGCTGAGCACCTGAGGCCTCCGCCACCGTCTGCGCCTGCGCCCACACGGCGGCGTCGTCGAGCCTCGCGACCGGATCTGGGCCATCCCACCCGATCGTGAACCCGTCGGCACCCGCGACCGCCGCCGCATCCGCCACCTGATCGAGGCCCCGCTGCGCGAGGTAGAGCGAGGTGGCGTTCAGCGCGACGATCGCGAGCGCGAGCCCCAGCGCGACATAGCCGATGACGAGCGGCATGATGCTTCCCCGCTCGTCATGAAGCGACCGGATGGTCATGATCCGGTCCAATACCGTGACACGCGCTGCACGGCAGTCGCGTCGACGGGCACGCTCGTGTAGGCGCCGAGCCCGAACGACTGCGGCAGGAAGGGCAGCGCCACGCTGGTGGCGACGCTCACGCGCACGAGTGCGCCCGCCCGCGGGCACGCGCCTCCCCCGTCGCAGCCCACGTCGACCGCGAGCGAGGCGGGGTCGATCCCGTACTCCGCGGCGACGTCGGCGATCGCTTCCGCCGCCCTGGCAGACGCTTCGCCCGCCTCGCCCGTGCGCGCATACGCGTTCGCCGCCTCGCGCGCGATGGCTTGCGCCGCCATCGACTCGTGCTGCACCTCGCCGACCGCGATCATCAGGTAGGCCAGCGGCACGAGCATGACCAGTCCGCCGATGAGGAACTCGATCGAGGCCGATCCACGCTCATTCCACGATCTCCGTCGGGGCACCCGCACTCACCTCCAGCGATCCAGGCACGCCGATCAGCCCGAGCACGGGCAGCGCCGCGCGCACGGTGACGACGACGCGCGCACCGCCATCCGTGTACTGCACCGACACGTCGTTCGCGTAGCCCGCACCGACCGCCTGCGTGATCGCGAGGCGCGTGCGCTGCGCACCGGCATCCGGCCCCTGATCGACGAGCGCCGCCTGATAGGCGCCAGCGACCGCGGCGTCATGCACGACGTTGCGCACGTAGACGACCAGGCCGAGCTGCAGGATCGCCAGGGTCAGCATCGTCAGCAGCGCACCGACGAGCGCGAACTCGACGGTCGATGAGCCGCGCTCAGATGCCGCTGATGCTGTCCATCGCATGGCTGAACACGCCCTGCAGCGCGGGCAGCGCCAGCGTCCAGATCGCGACGACCAAGCCGGCGGTCATGAGCGTGATGAGCACCCAGCCCGGCACGTCGCCTCGGTCGTCGTCCAGACCCGCCTGGGCACGGATGAGAAGCCTTGTGAACATGAGGATTCCTTTCGTTGATGGGATCAGCCGATCCCGAGTCGGAGCATGACGACGCCGGGAAACACGGCGAACAGCACGCTGAGGGGAAGCAGGAAGAAGACGAGCGGCAGCAGCATGAGGATCTCGTTGCGACCCGCGCGCTCGATCAGGCTGCGTTTGCCCTCCTCGCGCGCGTCGCCCGCGAGCGCCTGCAGCGCCTGGGCGAGCGGCGCGCCGCGATCGATCGCGGCGACGAGATGCTCCCCCGTCCGCCGGCCGGGGGTCCCGCGCAGGGGGCGGGCCCGCGACGAGAGCGCGTCTGGCAGCCCGTCGCCCGTACGCACGTCGACGACGACGCTGCGCAGCTCGGCGGTGAGTTCGCCGTGCCCGAGCGTCG
>JASGDS010000034.1:0-4460 GCA_047607025.1 Microbacterium sp. | reverse complement strand
GTCGCGTCCGACATAGGTCGACCGCAGTGCCGTGTAGCCGCCGGTGGCGAGGTTCGCCTGCAGCTGCCGCGACAGCAGGGTCAGGATGCCGTGCCCCTGCAGATCGGGCCGGGTGCCCTGGATGATGAGGATGGCTTCACGCGGCAGGCGCCCCTGGGTGAGCAGCAGGCGCACCTGCTCGAGCGGTCCGAGCCGGCCCTGCACGCGCTGCACGAACGGCGTGATGTCGGGGATCACGAGCACGAACGCGACAGCCTGGCCCGCCCCATCCCGCGCGATGAGCAGCAGCTTCGCGTCGAGCAGCCAGGCGAGGCCGTCCGTGGCCGCGGCGAACTCGCCGGGCGAGATCTCGGTGTAATACGGCAGCTGCGCGAACGAGGCGTTCACGAGGTCGCGCATGACCGGCAGCAGCGCCGGAATGTCGCGCCTGCGGGCGTGCTGGATGGTGATGCCGGCATCGGCGATCTCGGCATCGGATGGCCCCTGGGCGCCGGGCGACGTGACGATCCAGGTGTCCGACTCGTTCCAGCGCGTGAACCCCGCGTCCTCGTACACGCCTGGCACCCACGCGGGGTTCCAGGCCGAATCGACGAAGCCGCGTTCGTCGAACCCGCTGGTGATGACGCCTCCCGCCTGGTTCGGCAGCAGAGACACTGGCCCGATGAGCTCGACGGCCCCCGTTTCCCGGGCTCGACCCGCGAGGTGCGAGACGAGCGCGGCAAGCACCTCACGGCCTCCCTCCGCCGAGACACCGAGTTCGACGGCGCCGAACAGCTGCGCCCTGGTGCCGAGCTTCGCATCGAAGCGGGCGTCGGTGTGCGCGACCGCACGCCCACGCACGGCACCGCGATCATCGCGCGCGACGAGCAGCTCCACCGGCGTCGGATGGGGCGTCCTGCCCGTCCACCACGACCGGATGGTCGACTCCAGCAGCGGAACGGCGAGGTCCCGCGGCTGGCCATCCGCCGCACGAAGGAAGTCGCGGTAGTCCGCGCGCGTCAGAACGGGCTCAACCCGCATCGCGCGTCTCCAGAAACCGGATGTAGCCCGCCGTCGCCCAGATCGACGAGTCGGTGAGCCAGCTCATGAGGTAGCGGTGCTCCGGCCCGCGCGCCATCGACAGCAGCGCGTCGCGGCTGTCGAAGAACGCGATCGTGCCGAGCGTGAACGGCCACGTCCAGTAGACGCGGTGTCCGCGGTAACCGGCCATCCGCTGCATGCGCGCCACCATCGGGAACCACTGCCTGGCGAACGCGACCCACGACAGCGGGCTGGTGTACTTCGTCGCCCCGAAGAACATGGCGTGCGCCTCGGTCGCATCGGGCACGACTCGGGGCGTGGCGCCATCCCGACGTTCAGCGGCCACGGGACGACGTGCTCGCGCCCGTGTATCGACGACCCGAGGTCCGCTGCGCCCCCGCGCGCGCTCCGACGAGGTCGCGGTGAACGACTCGACCGTCTTCAGCTCGCCGTCCTCGGCATTCCAGCTGCCGTTCGTGTACCCGTGCCGCGCGGCGTGCAGCACCGTGGTACGTCCACCGCCGCGCGCCCGCAGCTCTTCGGCGGCTTCGATCGCCTCGTCGGCGGTCGCATACAGCGCGATGAGGCCGTTCCCGCTCTCCTGCCGCAGCGCCATGGTGCGCACCGGATGGCCGGGCGCCCGCCGCGCGGCGGTCGAGATGACGGCCGCCTCGACGCGGGCCAGCTTCGGCGCGCGGGAGAAGTCCGTCGTCCTCATGACCGTTCCCGGGAGTCGGTGAGGTAGACGTTCTTGATCTTCGACTCGCCGCCCGTGAACGGGCCCGTGCCGTGGTCGTGCACGACGACGCGGAGGTCACGGGCCGTCGGGTCCTCCTCCAGCGACTGGGCGATGTCGCGCGAGACCGACGCGAGGTGGGTGAGCACCCCGTCGATCGCACGCACCCGCAGATCCTCGCGGGCGTCGGCATCCAGTTCTGCCCCCTCGCGCAGCTGCAGATGGATGGCCGGTCGCTGCTCGTCGCCGCCGATGTCGACGAGTTCGAGCTTGAACGACTCGATGTCGTGCGCATGCGGGTTGTCGAGATAGAGACCGTTCTCGACATCAAGCGGGTAGATGTTGGCGCCCATGTACGAGATGGTCGAGTCCTTGCGGCCGAACAGCAGCAGGAACGGCAGCCGCATCCGCTGCGTCGCGAACGCTCGATCGAAGCCGGCGCGCAGCGCGGGATGCCGCGCGATGAGCCGCTGCATCTGCGGGAACGACAGCAGCCGAGCCTCGTCGCCGATGTTGTAGCGCAGCTTCGGTGCCATGATCGCCGTGGAGTTCAGCGTCGCCAGAAGTTCGCCATCCGCCGTCGTCTCGAGGTAGGTCTCGAGCGGGTTGTACTGGAAGATCATGGGCGTGCGGGTGTCGTCACCCAGCACCGTCGCGCGCAACCCCTCGTGGCTCTGCAGCGTGCGGCGGATCCACACGGCGAGGTCGCTCTCACCACCCATCCCGATCGTCAGGTCGCTGGCGCCGTACCCCGAATAGATGGCGCTGAACCGCTTCTGCAGGTAGTCGCGCAGCCCCTCGGTGAGAGCCTCTCCTCCGACGAAGCCGCCGATGTCGTAGCGGTCCCAGTCGAAGCCCGGCTCCTCATCGAGGCGGTCGCGCAGATGCTTGAGGAACGGCGGGTAGGCGCTGATGATGTAACGGAAGCGCGGCCCGAAGTGCGTGAGGGTGTCGACGATCTTGTCGATGTCCGGCCCGGTGTTCTTCACCATGGCGACCCGGCTCATCGCGATGCCGGTGTTGGTGCCGGTCGCCCACGCCCCCATTGAGAACGCGTTGATGCAGAACAGCCGCGTCGAGCCGAACAGCATCGTGACATACCCGGCCACATTGCGGTGCACGGTGTTCAGCTCGCGCTTCGAGCGCATCCAGTTGAAGGGCTTGCCGGATGACCCGCTCGACTCGTCGACGACGGTGCCCGCCACCTCGATGCGGCCGTCCCAGCAGCGCGCCTCCTCCGGGTAGCGCACGACGTAGTCCTGCTTCGAGGTCGGCGCATAGGCATCCAGCGCCCACCAGCGGAACCGGAATCCAGCCGCCGTCTGGAAGTCGCGATAGGCGGGCACATCGAGGTACGCGTACTGGCACATCATCCACGCGTGCAGCCTGGCGAACCGACCCATGATGGGCCGGTAGTTGCGCGCGGTGAAGCGCCAGAACGCCGGATGGACGCGGTACAGCGAGTAGACGAAGGTCAGTGCAGCCGCGGTGAGCCGCAGCGTCGCCTGTCGCAGCAGGCTGGGCTTCTGCAGCCCGTCGGTCGCCACCGGAATCGCCATCGTGTCCCCCTACGCACGTGACATTAGCAGGCGCACGCGGCGAATCTTCCGCACGCGTGGCCGCGAGGGATATGATCCAGCGATGGGGAGACTGCCGAGAGCGTCCGCGAGTTCCTGCGATGTCGACGGCGAGAGGGTGATCGCCTTCCTCGATGCCGTGCGCGACGCGCGCATCGAGTTGCACAGCGTCATGCTGATGCGACACGGCTCGGTCGTCGCCGAGGGCTGGTGGGAGCCCTATGACGCCGACACCCCGCACCTGCTGTACTCGCTGAGCAAGAGCTTCGCCTCGGTCGCCGCCGGCATCGCCGAGAGCGAGGGCCTGCTCGCCATGGATGACCTGCTGTCCGCCCACCTGCCCGAGGCGGCGTCCTACGGCACCGCGACGATCGCCGATGCGCTGCGCATGTCGGTGGGGCACCTGCTCGATCCCGTGCTCGACCCGTCGAACGATGCGCCGGTGCTGACGGATGGCGACCTGCGGGCACTGCTCGCCGGCTACGCCCCAGAGCGGGCGCCAGGCGAGATCTTCACCTACGACCAGCTCGCGACGTTCGCGGTGACGAAGATCGTCGAGCAGGCGGCAGGATGCTCGCTGATCGACTACCTGCGCCCTCGCGTTCTCGATCCGCTCGGGGCGAGCGAGGCGAAATGGTACGGCGGCGAGACGAACCCCGGCTTCACCGGCCTGTACCTGTGCACCGAGTCGATCGCCTCGTTCGGGCAGCTGCTGCTGCAGCGCGGCCAGTGGCAGGGCGAGCAGCTGGTGCCGGAGGCATGGCTCGCCACGGCGACGAGCACGCAGATGCTCAATGACTCCGCGCACCGCTTCCCGCCTGGCCAGCCGGTGGAGACGGACAGCGGCCTCGGTTACGGCTACCAGTTCTGGATGAGCCAGCACGGCTACCACGCGGGAGGCGCCTACAGTCAGCTGTGCCTCGTGCTGCCCGAGCAGGACGCGGTCGTCGCGATCACGGCGTCGACGCAGCAGGGGCAGGCGATGCTCGACGCCATCTGGGCGCACCTCATCCCCGCTCTGGAGGGCGGCGGGGATGCCGCGGCCGACGAGCGGCTGGCCGCCCGGCTGACCGGGCTGCGCGAGCCCGCACCCGTCGCAGGGCTCCCCGCGCTCGCCCGGGCGACGG
>JASGDS010000033.1:0-4072 GCA_047607025.1 Microbacterium sp. | reverse complement strand
TGATCGACTTGACCTGAGCGTCACCACCCACACGCGAAACCGAGATACCCACGTCAACAGCGGGGCGCTGGTTTGCGTTGAACAGGTCGGACTGCAGGAAGATCTGACCGTCGGTGATCGAGATCACGTTGGTCGGGATGTAGGCCGACACGTCGTTCGCCTTGGTCTCGATGATCGGCAGACCCGTCATCGAACCGTGGCCGAGGTCGTCCGAGAGCTTCGCACAGCGCTCGAGCAGACGCGAGTGCAGGTAGAAGACGTCGCCCGGGTACGCCTCGCGCCCCGGCGGGCGGCGCAGCAGCAGCGACACGGCGCGGTAGGCCTCGGCCTGCTTCGACAGGTCGTCGAACACGATGAGAACGTGCTTTCCCTCGTACATCCAGTGCTGGCCGATGGCCGAGCCCGTGTAGGGAGCGAGGTACTTGAAGCCGGCGGGGTCGGAGGCGGGAGCGGCGACGATCGTCGTGTACTCCATGGCGCCAGCGTCCTCCAGCGCACCCTTCACGGACGCGATGGTGGAGCCCTTCTGACCGATCGCGACATAGATGCAGCGCACCTGCTTGTCGACGTCGCCCGACTCCCAGTTGGCCTTCTGGTTGATGATCGTGTCGATCGCGATGGCCGTCTTGCCGGTCTGGCGGTCGCCGATGATCAGCTGACGCTGACCGCGGCCGACGGGGATCATCGCGTCGATGGCCTTGATGCCGGTCTGCATCGGCTCGTGCACGCTCTTGCGCTGCATGACGCCCGCAGCCTGCAGCTCGAGCTCACGGCGACCGGCGAGCGGGGTGACCTCGCCGAGGCCGTCGATCGGGTTGCCGAGCGGGTCGACCACGCGACCGAGGTAGCCGTCGCCGACGGGAACCGAGAGCACCTCGCCCGTGCGGGTGACCTGCTGGCCCTCTTCGATGCCGGTGAACTCACCGAGCACGACGACGCCGATCTCGTGCTCGTCCAGGTTCTGCGCGAGGCCCAGCGTGCCATCCGCGAACCGGATGAGCTCGTTCGCCATGACGCCTGGCAGCCCCTCGACGTGAGCGATGCCGTCGGCGGCGTCCGAGACGGTGCCGACCTCGCTCGCCGCGGAACCGGTGGGCTCGTAGGCCGAGACGAAGTCCTTCAGCGCGTCACGGATGACGTCGGGGCTGATGGTGATGTCTGCCATTGTCTTCCTTCGTGTTGTGGGCTCTTCGCCCGTGGTCGCTGCGCGACCGTTCAGCCTGCGAGCCTCTGCCGGAGGTCGGCGAGGCGAGTCGAGATGGAGCCGTCGATCACGTCATCGGCGACCTGCACGCGGATGCCGCCGACCACCTTCGGCTCGACGACGGTGTTCAGCACGACCTCGCCGCCATACCGCTTGCCGAGGGCAGCGGCGAGGCGATCGGTCTGTGCGTCAGTGAGGGGCACCGCGGTGTGCACCGTTGCGACGGTGCGGCCGCGCTGCGCGGATGCGAGCTGCAGCGCGCGGTTCAGCAGGGAGCGCACGCGGCGCTTGCCCGGCTGCTGCACGAGGGACGACACGATGAGCAGCGTCCCCTCGCTCGCATGACCATCCAGGATGGTCGAGATGAGCTCGCCCTTGCGGGTGTCGTCTCCCAGCCGGGAACCGAGCGCCAGCTCGAGGTCGGAGTTCTGGGCGACCAGGCGCGACACCTGGAACAGTTCTCCCTCGACGTCTCCACCGTCGGCCTTGGCCGCGGTGCGCACGGCGAGCTCCTCGACGCCGGCGACAAGATCATCCGCTGACGACCAGCGCTGCTGCGCGACGGTGGTGAGCAGACCGGTTGCCGTCGGAGACAGCGAGCCGAACACGCGGCCGACGAGAGCCACGCGCGCTTCGACCGGTTGTGCAGGATCAGCGAGCGCACCGCTCAGCGCGGACGACGAGTACACGGCACGCGACGCGGCGAACAGCTCGCGCGCGGTGTCGAGGTCGACGCTCGCACCATCCAGCGCCGCGACTGTCGCCGCGAGCGCCTGAGTGGTTGCACTGCCCATTACTTCGCCGTCTCGAGATCTGCGAGGAAGCGGTCGACGACGCCCTGCGCCTTCTTGTCCTCCGTCAGCGACTCGCCGATGACGTTGCCAGCCAGGTCGAGTGCCAGCGTGCCGACCTCACTGCGCAGCGAGACGAACGCGCTCTGACGCTCTGCCTCGATCTGCGCCGAGGCGTTCTGGTGAATGCGCTCGGCCTCCGCCGTCGCCTGCTCCTTCGCCTCAGCGACGATCTTCTTGCCGTCCTCACGGGCGGCATCGCGAATCTCGCCGGCTTCCCGACGAGCGTCGCTGAGCTGCGCGGTGTACTGCTCGAGAGCCGCCTCGGCCTCGCGCTGGGTCTCGTTCGCCTTTTCGATGCCGCCCTCGATGGCGGCAGCGCGCTCATCCAGCATCGCGTTCACGCGCGGAAGCGCGACCTTGAGCACGACGACGAGGATGATGACGAACGAGATCGTTCCCCAGACCAGGTCTGGGATCGCGGGGATGATCGGGCTGTGCGATTCCTCCGCGACGACTAGTGCGGTCTGCATTCAGACTCCTTGGCTAGAAGTTGCGAGCAGGGTCACGGAGTCGGGAACGGAATGAACGACACACCGATGGCGATGAAGCAGAGCGCCTCGGTGAGCGCCACGCCCAGGAACATCAGGCTGGTCAGCGTGCCACGCATTTCGGGCTGGCGCGCGACCGACTCGATGGTCTTGCCGATGACGTAGCCCACGCCGATACCTGAGCCGATCACGGCCAGGCCGAAGGCGAGAGGGGCGAGTTGTCCGACGATATTCACGGGATGGTTCCTTTCGAAGGGGGTCGGTTGGTGCGGTGCCGTCAGTGCTCTTCGGCGACCGCAAGCTGGATGTAGATGGCGGACAGGATGGCAAACACATAGGCCTGCAGTGCGCCGATGAACAGCTCGAGCACGGTGAAGATCAGGCCGAACGCGAAGGTGCCGACGCCGATCAGGCCGAGGAAGTTGCCCTCCGCGAGAACGGAGAAGAAGAAGAACTGGGTGGCGAGGAAGCACAGCACCAGCAGGATGTGGCCGGCGATCATGTTCATCGTCAGTCGCAGCGTGAGCGTCACGGGGCGCACGAGGAACGTGGAGAGGAACTCCAGCGGCACGAGCAGGATGTGCAGCACGGGAGGCACGCCGGGAATGACGAGCGAGTCCTTCCAGAACTTGGCGCCCTTCTCACGGATGCCCGCGTAGATGAACAGCACCCAGGCGGCGAGCGCGAGCACGAGCGGCAGGCCGATCGCAGCGGTGCCCGCCATCTGCAGGCCAGGGATGGTTCCCGTCAGGTTCATGCCCAGCACGAGGAAGAAGAACGTCATCAGGATCGGCTCGTACTTCTTGCCGAGCCGCTCGCCGAGGGTGTCGTAGATGATGCTCTTGCGAGCGAACATGAACACCCACTCGAAGGCGGCCTGCGCACGAGACGGCACGACCTTCAGGCGCCTCGTACCGAGCCAGAAGAAGAGGACGAGCAGCACGACCACGAGCAGGCGGATGGCCATCAGCCGGTTGAGCTCGAAGGGCGTCCCCTCGAACAGAAGCGCTTCAGGGAAGAACTCGTCGATCGACGGGCCCTCGAATTCATCGCTGGTGGCGAATGCGGTGATCAGCGAGGCTGCGTGTATCAACTCAGTCGTCTCCGGCTTCGGGCGTCGGCGATCGCCGACACGAGTTTAGCTTTTTGCATCACCACGCTGGGGGCATCCGCGTCGTGCGGGCGCTTCTCTCGGCGTTCGGGCGACGTTCCCAAACCTATCATGAATCTCTCGGCGTCAAGAATTCTCGGGCCTTTTTCCGGGGGTGTTCTCGTCGCCGGGAAGGGCCACATCGCCGACGTAGAGCACACGGGTTCGCCAGAAGACGACGAGGTCGACGGCGAGGGAGGCGATGATCGCCGCGAGCAGCGAGAAGAAGAAGACGTAAGGGCTGATCCAGGTCTGCATCCGCAGCACCGCCATGATCGCGATGAACAGGATGAATTTGATCAACCATCCCACGATGAAGATCACGAAGAACGTCTGCGAGCCCTGCGGTGTGCGGCCGGCGACAAGCAGCAGCAGT
>JASGDS010000032.1:0-5050 GCA_047607025.1 Microbacterium sp. | reverse complement strand
TCTATGCGCACGGAGCAGTGCGCAGAAAGCGCGAGGCCGACCCATGCAAGACTCCTACGACGTCGTTGTCCTCGGTTCCGGCGCGGCCGGGCTCACCGCCGCGCTGTCGGCGGCCTGCGCGGGTGCCAGCGTGGCCGTGCTGGAGAAGGCGGAGCTGATCGGCGGGACCACCGCGCTGTCCGGGGCCGGCATCTGGGTGCCGGCGAACAAGTACCAGGCCGACGCCGGGGTGGACGACTCGATCGAGAACGGCGTCACCTACCTGATGAGCCTGTCGAACGGGCTGATCGCACCCGAGGTCGCCGAAGAGCTCATCTCCCGAGGCCCCGAGCTCATCGAGTTCCTGGAGCGGGAGACCCGGCTGAGGATGCACCTGGTGGTCGGCTACCCCGACTACCACACGGAGAATCCCGGTGGACTGCCCGGCGGAGGGCGCACCCTCGAGCCCGGCCTGTTCTCCTTCGCGCGGATACCCGAGTGGGTCGACCGGATCGTCGGCGACGTCCGCCGGGTGACCCTGGCCGAGATGCCCCTGGGCGGCGGCACCGGCGCGATCCCTGACGCCGAGTTCGCCCGGCGCGCGGAGCGCCAGGAGGAGGGACTCGGCCGTGCGCTCATCGGCGGGCTCCTGGAGGCGGTCATCGACCGCGGTGTCGAGGTGTTCGCCTCGGCGCGCGGCATCCGCCTGCGCCTGGACGACGGCGCGGTGACCGGGGTCGAGCTGGAGACCGCGGCGGGGCCCCGCACGGTCGCCGGCCGCGCCGTGATCATCGCCACCGGCGGGTTCGAGTACGACGAGGAGTTCGTCCGCGCCTTCCTGCGCGGACCGCTCACCCGCCCCATCGGGGTGCCGACCAACACCGGCGACGGCCTGCGGATGTCCATGCGGATCGGTGCCGCGCTCGGCAACATGCGCGAGGCCTGGTGGTCGCCGGCCATCGCCGTGCCGTCGCCGCGCCGGGACGGGGGCGAGAACGGCCTGCTGGTGGCGCGCGAGCGGGCCCTTCCCGGCTCCATCATCGTCAACAGCGCCGGGAAGCGCTTCGCCAACGAGGCGGCGAACTACAACGCCTTCGGCGGTGCCTTCCACCACCTCGACGAGTCGCGCCTGACCTACCCCAACCTGCCAGCCTACCTGATCTTCTCGCAATCCACCGTGGACCGGTTCGGCGTGCTGGGCATGGCTCCCGGCACCCCGGTGCCGGACTGGTATCCGCGTGCCGACACCATCGAGGGCGTGGCGGAGCTGACGGGCATCGACCGCGAGGGGCTGCTGGCCACCGTGCAGCGGTTCAATGAGCATGCCGCCCAGGGCGTCGACCCCGACTTCTCCCGCGGGCAGAGCGCGTACGACCGCTTCCCCGGCGGCCGGATGCTGGACCCCGACTCGCCGTTCTCGACGCTGGGTCCCCTCGAAGACGGCCCGTTCTACGTCACCGAGCTGTACAGCTCTGCGCTGGGTACCAAGGGCGGCCCGAAGACCGACCTCCAGGGTCGCGTCGTGGACGTCGACGGCCAGGTCATCCCCGGGCTGTACGCGGCCGGCAACGCCGCGGCCAGCATGTCGGGGATGGTGTACGGCGGCGCTGGCGGAACGCTCGTGGTCGCCGGCGTGATGGGGATGAACGCCGGCCGCACCGCGGCCACCGACGAGTTGTGAGGGGTCACCCGGCGAACAACGGTCGCACGGCGGCGTCGAGCCGCAGGTGCAGCCGGGTGCCCACCCGGCGTCCGCGGCCGGTGAGCTGATCGACGGCGCTTCACCCTGCCCAATTGACAGAATGCAACACCGATCAGACCAGCGCCCGCCGCAGCGCCTGGTACGCGTCGCGGAGGAACTGCTCGGTGTTCGGCGTCTGCGGATGCGGCACGAATCCGCCGTGGATCACCCCGGGATAGACGTGCAACTCGGTCGGCACCCCCGCGGTGATCAGTGCCTGCGCGTACTGGAGGTTCGAGTCCACCAGTGCGTCCACGTCGCCGACGCCGATAAACGCCGGAGCGAGGCCGCGCAGCTGATCGCTCCGAGCGCGGCCCGGCACCGCGGTCGCGGGCGGGTCGGACCGGAGGTCGCCGAGGTACGCGTCCCAGGACGCCCGCTCGGCCCGCAGATGCCACAGCCCCCAGTGCCCGGAGCCTCCGGCCAGCGCCGCGATCGACGGAAGCTCGCGGTCGTCCAGCATCGGATAGATGAGCAGCTGCAGCACCGGCTGACGAGCACCCTCCTCGCGCAGGCGGATGCACAGCGCCGCCGCCAGCCCGGCCCCGGCGCTCCCCCCGGCGAGCGCGATCCGGTCACCGTCGAGGCCGAACACACCGGGGTCGTCGGTGAGCGCACGCCACACGGTCCTGGCATCCTCCAGCCCGGCAGGGTAGGGATGCTCCGGGGCGAGCCGGTAGTCCACGGACACGATCGCGGCTCCGGTCTCCAGCACCATCTGATCCAGCCGCACGTCGTTCTCATCGAGGGTGCCCATGATGAACGCGCCGCCGTGCAGGTACACGATGCCCGGCACGGGGCCGGTTGCGCCCGCGGGGCGGTACCAGCGCACCGGCACGTCGGGGCCGGCGCCGCCGGAGATCACGGAGTCCTCGCGCAGCACTCCCGCCGTAGCAGGCGCGGGCGTGCGCGTGAGCGCAGCATAGGTGGCGCGCACGGCATCCAGGCTGGAGCTGTCCCAGCGGGCGAGCCCGTCCAGCGCCTCCCTGGTCACCGGCTCGACCCGCGCCTGCACGTCGATGGCGGGCGGCAGCCACCCGGCCGCCCGCTCGTCCGGCACCCGCCCGAGCCGCTCGCGCAGCTCGCCGCCCAGCTCGCGCAGCACAATCACGGCGTCGCCGATGGCCTCGAAGAAGGACAGGAAGCCGTGGATCTGCGGGTAGGTCCGCAGCGACGACTCCACCCCGGCGGCGAGGAGCCGCTCGTGGTAAAGCGCGGCGTCGTCGCGAAGCACGTCGAACTCCGAGTTCAGAATCACCGCCGGGGCGACACCGGACAGATCGGTGCTGCTCAGCGGCGAGAAGTACGGGTCGTCGTCAACGCCCGGCGCCGCGCTGCGGTACTGGTCCCAGTACCAGCGCATGTGCTCGGCGGTGATGAAGTAGTCGGTGCCGTTGATCTCGGGGGCGTAGGATGCGCCGCGCGAGCGCGAGTCCAGCGCCGGATACAGCAGCACCTGCAGCGCGAGCTCGTCCGTGCCGCGGTCGCGCACCCGCAGGGCCAGCGCGGCGGCGAGGTTGCCGCCCGCGCTGGTGCCGATCAGCGCCAGCCGCGCGGCGTCGGCGCCGAACCGCGGGCCGCTGACGGAGCGGATCCACTGCAGCGCACGGTCGCAGTCGTCCAGCGGGGTCGGGTAGGCGTGCTCCGGGGCCAGCCGGTAGCCGATCGCGAAGACCGCCAGGTCGCCGGCGTCGGCGAGAATGCGGCAGGTGGTGTCATAGAGGTCGACGCTCCCCGACACCCAGCCGCCGCCGTGGATGAGCACGGCCACCGGACGCGGGGTGGCGGAGGGCCGGGCCGGGATGAAGCTGCGCACCCAGACGCCGTCGATCAGCGGATGGTCCTCGGTGACGACGGCCCGCTCCTGCTCGGTCATCGCCTCAGCGCCCGGACGGAGGGACAGCCGGGAGCGCTCCCCCTCGAGGTAGCGGGCGGTGGCCTCCGGGTCGCCGATGATCGCGCTCGGGAAGGCGAGGGCGGCGCCGAAGTCCGCCAGGAAACGGGCCGCATCCGCGTTCAGGACCCGCGCCGGATCCGATGTCGTGCTCTCGCTCATTCTGCAGCCTCTCGTTGCTCGGGGCCCGTCGCGGCCGCACGTCCCGGGGCACCGGGGACGGCCGACCGCGAGAACGGGTACCGGTCGGTGAAATCGTTGTCGTCGCGCGGCGCCGGGGCGAAGACCTGGGACGTGCCACCGTCCACCAGCAGGTGCGTGCCGTTGACGAACGCGGCGTCGTCTGAGAGCAGGTAGGCGGTCGCCGCCGCGATATCGCCCGGGCGGCCCAGCCGCGGGGAGGGGACGATCTCCAGCATCCGGTCCAGGTACGGATCGGCGCCGGCGTCCTCCCGCACGATGCGGCCCGGCACGACGGCGTTGCAGCGGATGCCCTGCTTGCCCCACCGTGCCGCGACGTGACGGCTCAGGGCGAGCATCGCCGACTTGGCGATGCCGTACGCCACCCGGGTCGGCTCGCCGAGCACCGCAGCGATGGAGCCGGTCAGCACGATCGACCCGCCGCCCTGCGCCAGCAGCAGCGGCAGTGCGGAGCGGACCGCGATGAGCTGGCCGCGGACGTTCACCTGGAGAAGCCGGTCGAAGGAGCCGAGGTCGATCCCCAGCGCGTCGGCGTCCTCTCCGGATCGGCCGTACAGTGCGGCGTTGCCGACGAAGCCGTCCAGGCCGCCAAGCTCGGCGGCGGCGGCGTCGAAGAAACCCTGCACGGATGCCTCGTCGGCCAGATCGACCGGGATCGCAGCCCGTACCCCGGACGCCGAGCCGGCCACGGCCGAGAGGTGCTGCAGGCTGCGGCCGCCGACCACGACCGACGCGCCCTCGGCGGAGAGCCGGGAGACGATCTCGCCGCCGATCTGCCCGGGGGCGACACCGATCACGGCGATCCGCCTGCCTGCGAACCTCCCGGACACGACCTCTCGACCTCCCGCGGCGTTCTCAGGCGAACTCGAAGCCCGGGAAACCGGACTCCACTTCGCCCTGCACTCGCGCGTAGTACTGCTTGAAACCGCCGGTGTACGGGATGAACACCCGCGACCCGTCGTCGTTGACGTGCACCATGTACTGGTTGATCTGCCGGCGGATCAGGTTCTCCGCCTGCTCGTTGGAGTGCGTGACCCAGGCGTCCTGGAGCTCCTGCCTGGGCTCCACCCGCGAGTAGCCGTGCTCGCGCATGAACGTGATCGCATCGGCCACGAAGTCCATGTGGTGCTGGCTTCCGACGTACATGTTGGTCAGCACCGACGGGCTGCCGGGACCGGTGATCATGAACAGGTTGGGGAAGTCGCGTGTCATCAGGCCCAGATAGGTCTGCGGCC
>JASGDS010000031.1:0-16808 GCA_047607025.1 Microbacterium sp. | reverse complement strand
CTTCGTGACGGCCACGGTCGGCATCAACATCGTGGCGAACTTCATCTCGCCCGCGTTCGACTTCTCGAACGTCAATCCGCGCAGAATCTCGTGGCGGATGGGCGGCATGATCGCGGCGGTCGGCTCCGTCATCCTGACCCCGTGGAACTGGTACTCGAACGACCAGGCCATTCACTACACCCTCGGCATCCTCTCGGCCCTCATCGGACCGCTGTTCGGTCTGCTCATCGCCGGCTACTTCGTCGTCGGCCGTCAGCGCATCAAGGTCGACGACATGTACACGATGAGCGAGCAGGGCGCCTACTGGTACAAGAAGGGCTACAACACCAACGCGATCATCGCCCTGGTGGCCGCCGCCGTGCCGACGATCGCGCTCGCGATCATCCCGAAGTCGATCGCATTCGCCGGCGTCGACATGCACGGCTGGGAGGCGATCAGCGACTTCAGCTGGTTCGTCGGCTGCGGCCTCGGCTTCCTGTTCTTCGTGCTGATCGAGCGCTCACGGCCGACCATCCCCACCTTCGAGGGCGAGACCGAGGGCATCTCGGATGGTACAGCGTCCGCCGAGCTTGATGAGGCGACGCCCGTGCTCGAGCAGACGGTCGACGCGTGAGGCGTCAATGCGCATCACGCTGATCAACCCCAACACCTCGCGGGCGATGACCTCGAAGATCGAGGCGGCCGCCCGCGGGGTGGCGGGGCCCGATCTCGAGGTCGTCGCCGTCGGACCCTCGGAGGGTGAGGGTCCTGAGGCGATCGAGTCGCACGTCGATGAGGCGTGGGCGGCGCAAGTGGTCGTCGAGCTGCTTCGGCGCGACCTCGCGGCCGGTGGCAGCGACGGCTATGTCATCGCCTGTTTCGGCGATCCGGGGCTTGATGCCGCACGTGAGCTGGTGACGGTTCCCGTGGTCGGCATCGCCGAGGCCGCCATGCACGTCGCCGCCCTCACCGGCCGCTCGTTCGCGATCGTCACGACGCTGTCGCGGACGCTCGGGCGGGCGTCAGACCTCGTGCGTCGCTACGGCTTCACCGAGCAGTGCGTCGCCATGTTCGGCACGGGAATCGGGGTGCTTGCGCTCGAGGAGGCGGCGCCATCCGATATCGAGAACATCGCAGGATGGTGCTCGCGGGCCGTCGCCGAGCACGCCGCAGACGCGATCGTGCTGGGCTGTGCGGGGATGGCGGACCTCTGCGCCCGGCTGAGCGCCGTCGTCGGGGTTCCCGTCGTCGACGGCGTCGCGGCATCCGTCGGTCTCGTTGCAGGGATGGTTCGCATGGGCGTCGGCACGTCGAAGCGCGACGAGTTCGCCTTCCCTCCGGCCAGGTCGCGCACCTCCTGACCCCGGTTCCTGTTGCCTCTCCTGAGCCTGTCGAAGAGCCCGTCGCACTTCTGGTCACCAAATCACCGGATCCGGGGCAGAAAGTGCGACGGGAACCGACGTGGATCGCAGAAAGTGCGACCTGGAGCAGGCTGTTGCGCGACGGTAACAACCGCGCAACTCGGCGCTGGTTAGGTTGGGGCTGTGAGCATTGACGATCCCAAGAGCCCTGCGTCCATCGCCGCCCGCAGAGTGTGGGTCGATGGCGAGTTTCAGGCGGCCACCGTGCGCATCGCCGACGGGATGGTCGCCGCGATCGACTCGTGGGATGAGGAGGCCGAGGTGGTGCTCGACGGCGAGCTGGTGCTGCTGCCAGGACTCGTCGACTCCCATGTGCACCTGAACGAGCCGGGCCGCACCGACTGGGAGGGGTTCGAGACCGGCACCGCGGCAGCCGCGGCGGGAGGCGTCACTACGGTGGTGGAGATGCCGCTGAACTCCGTGCCCGTCACGACGACGCCCGAGGCTCTGCAGGTCAAACGCGAGGCGACCGCCGGCAAGCTCGCCGTCGATCTGGCGTACTGGGGCGGCGCCGTTCCCGAGAACCTCGGGCATTTGGGGGAGCTGCTGGATGCCGGCGTCGTCGGCGTGAAATGCTTCCTCGCGCCCAGCGGCATCGACGAGTTCGGTCATCTCGACGCCGCGCAGCTGGAGGAGGCGCTCACCGAAATCGCGGCGCGCGACGGGCTGCTCATCGCCCACGCCGAACTCGAAGAGCTGCTGCATGAGGCGCACGGGCCCGTCTTCACCGACTTCGTGGCATCCCGCCCGCCCGCGGCCGAGGTCGAGGCCATCCGTCTCGTCATCGAGGCGGCCAGGCGCACGGGTGCGCGCGCCCACATCGTGCACCTGTCGGCCGCGCCCGCCCTCGATCTCGTGCGCGAAGCGCAGGTCGACGGCGTGCGGATCACGGTCGAGACCTGCCCGCACTACCTCACGCTCACCGCCGAGACGGTGCCGGATGGCGTCGGCCGGTTCAAGTGCTGCCCGCCCATCCGCGGTGCCTACAACCAGGACTTCCTGTGGAAGGGCGTCATCGACGGCTCCATCAGCGCCGTCGTCAGCGACCACTCTCCGGCGACGTTCGAGCTGAAGGACAGGACCGATCTGGGCGAGGCGTGGGGTGGGATCTCCGGCGTGCAGACCGGGTTCGTCGCGGTGTGGACCGAGGCGTACGTTCGGGGCATTCCGCTCGACCAGATCCTGCCGGCCTTCACGACGGGCCCCGCCGACCTCGTGGGACTGGGCGACCGTGGACGCATCGCCGTCGGTTCCCCCGCGCACCTGGTCGTCTTCGATCCGCACCTCGAGTGGACGCTCGCCGCCTCCGACCTTGAGTACCGCAACCCGATGTCGCCGTGGGAGGGACGCACGTTCACCGGCGCCGTGCTTCAGACCTATCTGCGTGGCGAGCTCATCCACGTCCGCGGGTCGGGCCTCCTCGCGCGCCACGGCCGCGAGGTGCTGGCGTGAGGCGCCGACCGGGGTGCAGTGCCTGGTGCACCGCTGCGGGCGTTGAAAGGTGCTCAGGGCACTGCGCGTGCACGGGCGCGCGCCGGGGTGCAGTGCCTTCGGCACCGTTTTCGGCCGCGGGAGGTGCGCGGCGCACTGCACCTCGGCGGCCGACGGTGCGACCGACGGGTGGCAGGATGGTCGCATGAGCGAGAACCACTTCGGCACCTCTTCCGACGCGCCCGCTTTCGCGCCGCTGCCGGTGCTGCAGTCGGGCGAGCGGGTGCCAGACGGGGCGACCTACCTGGCGTCGACGCCGGGCAACGTGCTGTGGGGGCGACTGCCCTGCGCGGCGGATGCTCCGGTGCTGACCGTTGACGACGGTGCGACCATCGTGATCGACACGATGAGCCACGAGGGGATTCTGCCTGATCAGGGTCAGGATCCAGCGGCGTTCTTCGCCGCGCACGGGGTGCCGGAGTCAGCCATCCTAAAAGACGCGATCGACATCGCCGCCGCGGTCTCACGCGATGCGGCGAACGACGGCCCGCACGTGGTGACCGGGCCCATCCGCGTCGAGGGCGCTACGCCTGGCGACCTGCTGCGCATCACGGTCGCAGACCTCGCCCCGCGCGTGCCCTACGGCGTCATCTCGAATCGTCACGGCAAGGGCGCGCTGCCCTGCGTGCTGCCGCGCTCGGGCAGCACCGTGAGCGTCTTCACCCCCGTCGAAGAGCGGGATGGCGCTCTCGTCGGCGTGCTGCCCGCGACCGAGGGCGGTCCGCGCGACGTGACCTTCCCGCTCGCGCCGTTCCTCGGCACGATGGGCGTCGCGACGGCGTCCGACGAGCGCCCGCACTCCGTGCCGCCGGCCGAATACGGCGGCAATATCGACATCAAACTGTTGACGGTGGGCAGCGTGCTCTACCTGCCCGTGCAGGTGGATGGCGCGCTCGCGTACGTCGGCGATCCGCACTTCGCACAGGGCGACGGCGAGGTGGCGCTCACGGCGCTGGAGGCGTCGCTGCGCGCGACGCTCACCTTCGACGTCATCCCCGCAGACGTCGCCGAGGCCGAGTTCGGGCGCGTCACCGGCCCGCTGGTGCGCACCAGTGAGTACCTCGTGCCGACGGGCCTCGACCCCGACCTGAACGAGGCGATGCGCAAGTGCGTTCAGGCCGCGATCTCGCTCATCCAGGCGCGCTGGGGGCTCGATGAGCACCTCGCCTACGCGTACCTCTCCGCCGCCACCGACTTCGACATCTCGCAGGTCGTCGACCTCACCTGCGGCGTGCACGCACGCATCCGCGAGGCCGACTTCGCGGGGCTGGAGGAAAGATGACGATTCCGGGCGCCGACCGGGTGCCAGCCGACCTGCTGGCCGCGTTCACCGACTACGAGCGCGCCATCCTGTCGAACGACCTCGATGCGCTCGACGGATGGTTCGCGCCGGGGGCAGAGACGATGCGCGGGGATGGTGCGGGTCTGCTCGTCGGGCACGACGCCATCCACGCGTTCCGGTCGCTGCGCGGCGGGGTCTCGAAGCGGCACATCGAGACCATCCAGTACCGCGAGCTCGCTCCGGATGTCGCCCTCGTCGTCTCGGTCTCGCGCTTCGAGATCGGCGGTCGCGGGCTGCAGACCCAGGTGTGGCAGCTCTTCGATGAGGGATGGCGCATCACCGCCGCCCACGTCTCGCCCCGCCCGGAGCCGTTCAACCGGGCCATCTGGCGCACGGTCGGCGACCCGCTGTGGCAGGGCGCGTGGGAGGGGCCGCTCGAGGGGCTCACCGTCGCGGTGAAAGACCTCTTCGCGATCAAGGGGTACCGCATTGGCGCGGGCAACCCGAGCTACCTCGAATCGGTGAAGGCCGAGTCGCACACCGCTCCCGCCGTCAGCGACCTGCTGCGGGCCGGGGCATCGCTGCGCGGCATCGCCCGCACCGACGAGTTCGCCTACTCCATCGCGGGGAACAACGCCCACTACGGCACGCCTCCCAACGGTGCGGTGCCTGGTGCCCTGCCCGGCGGGTCGTCATCCGGCCCGGCGTCTGCGGTGTCGACCGGCCAGGCCGACATCGGTCTGGCGACGGACACGGCAGGGTCCATCCGCGTGCCCGCCTCGTATCAGGGGCTGTGGGGGCTGCGCACGACTCATGAGCTGGTGCCGCGGCAGGGGCTGCTGCCGCTCGCGCAGTCGTTCGACACGGTCGGATGGTTGACCCGCGACGGCGAGACGCTGCAGCGCGTCGCCGACTGGTGCCTGTCGTACGACGGGTCGGATTCGACCGAGCACGTCTACGGCGAATCGGGCGATGAGCTGCCGTGGAGGTTCCTGGTGCCGAGTGAGGCGCTGGATGCCGCGGATGAAGCCACTCGATCGGCGTTCGATGAGCTGGTCTCTTCGCTGCCGGTCGAGACGGTGTCGATCGGCGACCTCGCCGAGTACCACGAGCCGTTCCGCACCGTGCAGGGGGCCGAGGCGTGGCGCAACAACGGCGAGTGGCTGCGCGACCATCCCGGTGCCACCGGCGACGCCGTCGCGTCACGGTTCAGGGCGGCCGCCGAGATCACGCCCGATGCGGAGCGGGCCGCGCGCTCGCGGCTGGTGGAGCTCAAGTCGCGCATCGACGCCCTGCTGGCCGATGCGGTGCTCATCCTGCCGACCGTTCCTGGCCCCGCGCCCAGTCGCACGGTGTCCGCCGATCGCCTCGACGCCATCCGCACCGCCACTCTGCGCATGACGACGCCCGCCGCCGTTGCCGGCGTTCCCGCGCTGTCGGCGCCGCTGCTGACGGTCGGCCGTGCGCCCGTCGGCGTGTGCCTCATCTCCCGGGCGGGCACCGACATCGCCCTCGTGCGCCTCGCCCGCCGTCTCGCCGCCCAGGTCGGTGTCGCATGACATCCGCCCGCGCGACAGCTGCAGGACCCTCCGACATCTGCGGGAGGTCTCGACCGTTTTCCTCCTGCATCCGTCGCACCGCCCTGCATCTGTCGACTCCGATGACCCAGAAAGCTGCATCATGACCATCCCGCCGCTCGACCCGCCCGCTCGTCTGCTGATGGGCCCTGGCCCCATCTCGTCGTACCCGAGCGTGCTGCGGGCGATGTCGACGCCGCTCGTCGGGCAGTACGACCCCTTCATGACGGGGGCCATGAACGAGGTGCAGGGCCTTTATCGCCAGGTCTGGGCGACCGAGAACGACGCGACGCTGCTGGTGGATGGCACCTCCCGCGCCGGCATCGAGGCGGCCATCGTGTCGCTCGTGCGGCCGGGGCAGCGGGTGCTCGTGCCCGTGTTCGGCCGCTTCGGGCATCTGCTCGCCGAGATCGCCGAGCGCGCCATGGCCGAGGTGCACACGTTCGAGGTGCCATGGGGGCAGGTCGTGCCCGTCTCGCAGATCGAGGCCGAGATCGCGCGGGTGAAGCCGACGCTGCTCGCCCTCGTGCAGGGCGACACCTCCACCACGATGAACCAGCCGCTCGACGAGGTCGGCGCCATCTGCGCGAAGCACGGTGTGCTGTTCTACTCGGATGCCACCGCCTCCCTCGGCGGCAACGCGTTCGAGGCTGACGCGTGGGGGCTGGATGCCGCGACAGCCGGCCTGCAGAAGTGCCTCGGCGGGCCGAGCGGCTCGTCGCCCATCACCCTCTCCGACCGTGCGGTCGAGGTCATCCGCTCGCGCGGTCGCATCGAGGCGGGTATCCGTGAGGATGGCGACGAATCGGCATCTGACTTCATTCGCACGAACTACTTCGACCTCGGCATGATCCTCGACTACTGGGGGCCGCGTCGGCTCAACCATCACACCGAGGCGACCAGCATGCTCTATGCCGCGCGCGAGTGCGCGAGCGTGCTGCTGAACGAGGGGCGCGACGCCGTCATCGCCCGCCACAAGCTCGCGGGCGATGCGATGCTCGCGGGAGTGCAGGGCCTCGGACTCGAGGTGTTCGGCGACGTCGCGCACAAGATGAACAACGTCGTCGCGGTGGTCATTCCCGAAGGCGTGTCGGCGGATGGCGCGCGTGCCGCCATGCTCGACGATTTCGGCATCGAGATCGGCACCTCGTTCGGGCCGCTGCACGGCAAGGTGTGGCGCATCGGCACCATGGGCTACAACGCCCGCAAGGACGCCGTCGTCGCCACTCTCGCCGCGCTCGAACAGGTGCTGCGCCGTTTCGGAGCGTCTGTTCCCGTCGGCGGCGGCGTCGATGCCGCTCTCGACATCTACCGGGCCGCGGCATGACCACGAGCACTCCCGTTGCCGTCGCACTTCTTGCGGTCAAAACGGCGTTTTGGCGACCAGATCTGCGACGGGAACTGCGATGAGTCGGCTGCCGGAGCTGCCGCCGGAGGCATTCGCCACGGCGGCCAGAAGGGTCATGGCCCGGTGCGACGAACTCGCCCGCGTCACGGCCGACGAAGGCGCCATCACCCGCGTCTACCTCTCGCCCGAGCACGCGCGCGTCAACCGTCTTGCGGCGCAGTGGATGCGCGAGATCGGCCTGAAGACGAGGCAGGATGCCGCGGGCAACCAGCTGGGACTGCTGCCGGCATCCGATCCGGACGCCCCGGTACTCATGCTCGGCTCGCACCTCGACACCGTGATCGACGCGGGTCGCTTCGACGGCATTGTCGGCGTGCTCATGGCGATTGAAGTCCTGCGGCTGCTGCGCACTTCGAAGGGCCCTTCGACAGGCTCAGCACAGGCCGCAGCAACCGGCGAGTTCACGAGCCCGTTCCCCTTCGGGATCGAGGTGGCGGCGTTCAGTGATGAAGAGGGCACCAGATTCGGCAAGGCGCTGCTCGGATCATCCGCCGTCGCCGGCACGTGGAACGACGACTGGTGGACCCTGACCGATGCCGATGGCACGACCCTGCGCGAGGCGTACCGCGAGTTCGGTCTCGACCCTGGTCGGATCGGCGAGGCGGCCAGGCGCCCCGATCAGCTCGTCGGCTACCTCGAGGCGCACATCGAACAGGGGCCGCAGCTCGACCGGCGCGGCGAGCCGCTCGCCGTCGTGTCGTCGATCGCGAGCGCGAGGCGATTCCAGATCGTGGTCGAGGGCGAGGCGCGGCACGCGGGTGGCACTCCTTACGACATGCGACGGGATGCGCTGCTCGGGGCGAGCGAGGCGGCGCTCGCGGTGGAGCGCATCTGCCGCGCCGAGCACCACATCATCGGCACGGTCGGACAGTTCGAGGCATACCCGGGCGCGGTGAACGTCGTGCCGGGCGAGGTGCACTTCTCGCTCGACCTGCGCGGTGAGTTCGATGGCGAGCGCGATCGGGTGTGGAGCGCTCTGGAGCGCGAGCTGGACGAGACGATGGCCCGCCGCCACCTGCGCTGGCGCGCCCGTGAGGTGCACAATGCGGCCGCGGTGTTCTGCGCGCCGCTGCTGCAGGACGTTGTTCGCGAGGGTATCGGCGCGACGGGCGCCATCCCGCATGGTGCGGCGACCCTGTTCAGCCCGGCCGGCCACGACGGCATGTCGATCGGCGCGATCACGGATGTCGGGATGCTGTTCCTTCGCAATCCAGACGGCGTCAGCCACCACCCGCTCGAGTCGGTTTCAGCGCCCGATGTCGCCCTCGGCATCCGCGCCCTCGCCGAGGCTGTCGCCCACCTGGGTGCCGAGCCCCTCGTCTGACCGGCATGTCTGAAGAACGTGCGGCGAGGACGCCCCTTGCCGCGTGTTCTTAAGACATGCCGGGGCAGAAATTGCGACATGCAAGGGCGACGCACAGCCGTCACACCGTCGTAACGCGAGCGAATGTTGGTGAAACCTACGGAGCCTAGTCTCGACGGCACACAGCACCACTCCCGACCCTGATGGAGCCCGCATGTCTCTCTCATCCACCATCCGTCGCCGTCTTCGCGTCGGCGCATCGATCGCCGCCGTCGCGGCCGCCGCGATCACCCTGTCCGCCTGCTCTGCCGATGACTCAGACAGCGGTTCCACCAGCGAGTCGGATGCGTCTGACGCGAGCTTCGGCGAGATCACCCTGCAGCTCAGCTGGATCCTCAACGAGGAGTTCTCGGGTGAGTTCATCGCCGACAGCAGCGGCTACTACACCGACGCCGGCTTCGACAAGGTGAACCTCGTGCCCGGCCCCTCGACGGGTGCCGCCGAGCTGCTCGGCGGCACGGCCGACATCGCAGTGAGCGACGCGGTCGCCATCGGCACCGCCGTCGCCAACGAGGACGCCCCGCTGAAGATCATCGGCACCACCTACCAGGAGAACCCGTTCACCGTGCTGTCGCTGAAGGATGGCGCCGACATCGAGACGCCGCAGGACCTGATCGGCAAGAAGATCGGCGTGCAGGATTCGAACACCAGCCTGTTCCAGGCCATGCTCAAGGCCAATGACATCGACCCGAGCGAGGTCACCGTCGTGCCCGTGCAGTATGATCCGGCTCCGCTCGTCAACGGCGAGGTGGATGGCTTCATCGCCTACGTGACGAACGAGAAGATCACGGTGGAGAGCGAGGGCTACGAGACCGCGAGCCTCACGATGGCCGACAACGGACTGCCGTTCGTGGCCGAAACGATCACCGTCACGCAGGACACGATCGATAACAACCCCGACATGCTGAAGGCGTTCCTGAAGGCGGAGATTCAGGGATGGACCGATCAGCTCGCCGACCCGCAGAAGGGCGTCGACCTGGCGATCAACACCTACGGCGCCGATCTCGGTCTCGACGCGGACAAGTCGCTTGCGGGCGCCGAGGCGCAGAACGAGCTCATCACCTCGGATGAGACCGATGAGAACGGCATCTTCACGATCAGCGACGAGCTGCAGCAGCAGACGATCGACAGCCTGGCTGGCGCGGGTATCGACCTCGACGTCTCCGATCTGTTCGACACCAGCCTCGTCGATGCGGTGTACGAGGAGAACCCCGACCTGAAGTAGATCGCAGCCGCACTTCGACAGGCTCAGTAACCGGAGCGAGGAGAGCACATGACCGACACCACCGAAGGCACCGGCCTTCAGATCACGGGACTGAACAAGGTGTTCTCCTCGGGGCGCCGCTCGACCGTCGCCCTGCAGGACGCCAATCTGCACACCGATCAGGGAACGTTCCTCTCGCTGCTCGGGCCATCCGGCTGCGGGAAGTCGACCATCCTGCGCATTCTCGCCGGGCTCGATGAGCCCTCGAGCGGCACGACGCGGGTGGATGGCAAGAGCCCGGCGCAGCTGCGCAAGGAGAGTGCGCTCGGCATCGCGTTTCAGGACTCGGCGCTGCTGCCCTGGCGCAGCGTCAAGGCGAACGTGCAGCTGCCGTTCGAGGTGGCGGGCAAGAGCGTCGACCGCGCCTATGTCGACGAGATGATCGACCTGGTGGGGCTGAAGGGTTTCGAGAAGGCGAAGCCGGCGCAGCTGTCGGGCGGCATGCGGCAGCGCGTGTCGATCGCGCGCTCGCTCATCCTGCGGCCGGAGGTGCTGCTGTTCGACGAGCCGTTCGGCGCGCTCGACGACATGACCAGGCAGCGGCTCAACCTGGAGCTGCTGCGCATCTGGGCGGAGAAGCCGGTGACGACCCTGCTCGTCACGCACGGCATCTCCGAGGCGATCTTCCTGAGCGACAAGGTCGCCGTGATGAGTCCGCGCCCGGGGCGCATCAAGGCCGTGATGGACATCGACCTGCCGAGGCCCCGCACCCCCGAGATGCAGCGCACGCCGGAGTTCCACGCTTATGTCGATCAGGCGTCCGAGCTGCTGTTCGGTGAGAACGGGGCTGCGGATGGCCATTGACAGCCCCGAGAAGCGCCCACGGCGCCTGCCCGCCTGGGGCATCGGCGTCATCGGCATCGTGGGCGTGATCCTCGTGTGGTGGGTGCTCGGGCTCACCATCACCCTCTCGACCGGCACGAAGCCCATCCCGACCCCGCCGCAGGTGATCACGGCGTTCATCGACAACGGTGCCGCGTTCTACTTTCGCAACTTCGGCGTGACGTTGCGCGAGGCGGGCTGGGGGTACCTGTGGGGCAACCTCGTCGCCATCGGGCTCTCGGCGCTCGTGCTCGTGCTGCCCTGGCTCGAGGGCGTCATCACGCAGATCGCGGTCATCACCTACTGCGTGCCGATCGTCGCGATCGGCATCCTGCTGGCCGTCATCATCCCGTTCCCGCAGGCGGGCGAGACGTCGAAGAATGCGATCTTCCTCGCCTCTCTCAGCGTGTTCTTCACCACCGTCACCGGCTCGCTTCTCGGCTTCAAGGCGGCCGATCGCAGCGCGCTCGACGTGGTGCAGGTGTATGGCGGCTCGCGGTTCACTCAGCTGCGCCGAGTGCGGCTCATCGCAGCGCTGCCCGCCATCCTGAACGCCCTGCAGATCGCCGTGCCCGCCGCCTTTCTCGGTGCGGTGCTCGGCGAGTTCTTCGGCAAGGTCGTCACGGGCGTGGGGCCCGCCATGATCGCCGCGCAGCAGCAGCTGAACGCGCCCGGCCTGTGGGCGCTGGCGCTGCTGAGCGGTCTGATCGCCCTTGCCGGGTTCGGTCTGCTCGGGCTCGTCGCACGTGCCGTCGCACCCTGGGCGAAGGGGGCATGATGTCGAGCGCCCTCATCACCTCGCCGGTTCCGAAACAGGATGGCGCCGCCGAGATCCGTCGTGCCGCACGTCGTGCCATCCTGCGCGCGCTCGGTGGCAGCCTGCTCACCTTCGCGCTCACGATCATCGCCGTGCTCGTCATCTGGCAGGGTGCGCTGTGGGTGTTCGGCGTGTCGGCGTACGTCGGCAAGGGGCCGATGGATGTCGTCGACTTCCTGTTCCGTGACGACGGCGCCGCCGACAATCGCCGCGTGCTGTTCCGACAGCTGTGGACCACCCTCGGTCATGCCGTCATCGGCTTCATCGCCGGGCTCATCGTGGCGCTCGTCGTCGCCATGATCTTCCAGCTGTGGAAGGGCGTCGAGCACGCGCTCATGCCCCTGGCGATGCTGCTGCGCTCGGTGCCGCTGGTGGCCATGGCGCCCGTCATCATCATGATCTTCCAGCGGTCGATCTGGACGATCGCGGTGATCGGCGGCATCGTAGTGCTCTTCCCCGCGCTGGTGAACATCGTGTTCGGCCTGCGGCAGTCGTCGAAGCAGATGACCGACCTCATCGAGGTGTACGGCGGCACGGCGTGGACCTCGTTGCGCAAGGTGGCGCTTCCCAACTCGCTGCCCTCCCTGCTCGCCGCCGTGCGCATCTCGGTGCCTGGCGCGATCACGGGAGCGCTGCTGGCGGAATGGCTTGCGGTCGGTGGTGGCATCGGCGGCAACGTCGGGGCGTATCAGGCGCAGGCGCAGTTCACGGCGCTGTGGACGGCCGTCGTGCTGGTGACGGCCGCCGCCCTCGTGCTCTACAACACCGTCGCGGTCATCGAGTCGGTTGTGCTGGCTCGCATGGGGATGGCGGATCGAGCGTAGGGGGGCGGGTGTCTGGGGGGACGGAGACCGAAGCAGCCGAGCGCCTGGGCGCGGCGATCCGCGACCTCAGGCGGGGCCGCGGCCTGACGCTCGCGGCGCTCGCGGAGGCGACGGGGCTGTCGCATCCGTTTCTCTCACAGGTCGAGCGCGGCATCCATCAGCCGAGTCTCGGGTCGCTGCGGCGCATCGCATTCGCACTCGAGACGAGTCCCCTCGAGCTGGTCGCCGCGTCGGAGCCGCCGCCCGTGCACGAGGCGCGCATCGAGGTGAGACGCGCGGGCGAGGGCGAGGTGCCAGAGGGGTTCTCGAGCGATTCGGCGCGCATGCTCGCGCACGCCGCTGTCGGGTTCAACCCGATGGAGATCGAGGTGACGCGCGATGAGAGCGGACCCGCATACTCGCACGACGAGGGCGAGTTCGTGTACGTCACGCGCGGCGAGGTCATCGTCGAACTCGACGGCGTGAAGCACTCGCTCTCGGCGGGCGATTCGACATACTACGCGGGCGGTGTCGCCCACCGCTGGTGGGCGCCGACCGAGCCCGCGCGCCTCGTCGTCGTGAAGGAGGCTCGGCGCTAGTCAGTCCTGCAGCAGCCGCCAGACGCGGTCGCGGGTGAACGGCTGGTGGAAGGGCCGGCGCCCGAGCGCGCGCGCGATCGCGTTGCCGACGGCAGGCGCGACGGGGTTGTACGGCGACTCGCTCATCGACTTCGCCCCGAACGGGCCGAGCGCGTCGTTCGTGTCGGCGAAGAGCACTTCGGTGTCGGGGATGTCGACCGACTGCGGCACCCGATAGGTGCGGAATGCGGGGTTCAGCACCCTGCCATCCTGGGTCTGCACCTCTTCATACAGCGCGCTGCCGTACCCCTGCGCAACGCCGCCCTCGATCTGCCCGCGGCACTGCGCCGGATTCATGACGAAGCCGGCATCGGCCGCCTGCACCGAGCGCAGGATGCGCACCGCGCCCGTCTCGGGGTCGACCGCGACCCGCACGGCGTGCACGTTGAACGCGAGCGAGCGGTGCTCGCCGAGCTCGGCCCCCATCGCCGCCAGAAGCGGGACATGGCGGAGGAGATCGGGGGAGTAAGAGGAGGCGGCGGCCGCGGTGACGATCTTCTCGCGCAGCGCGAGACAGGCGGCGTACAGCGCCTTGCCCGCGACTGTCGTGCCTGCCGAGGCGAAGGCGCCGGTGTCGTGCTCGACGAGTGCGGTGTCTGCATGCTCCAGACGGATGCGAGCCTGCGGCACCTCGAAGACGCTCGCGGCGATCTGCCGCTGCACGGTGGTCGTGCCGTTGCCGAACTCGGCCGTGCCGGTGCGGATGGTGATGGTGCCGTCCGCCTCTAGGGACGCCGAAGTGTGCGCGATGTGCCCGCGCGGTGCCATCGTCGCGATCATGGCGGCGGCCATCCCCTCGCCGACGAGCCAGCCGGATGGCGCCTCCTCGCCATCCCGGGCGAGCGCGGCCTGTGCGAGATCGAGACACTGATCGAGTCCATAACTGCCCCAGATCAGGTCTTCTTCCACCGTGCCATCCGCCAGCAGCAGGGGGTCGCCCTCGCGGATGGCATTGATGCGCCGCAGTTCGAACGGGTCGATGTCGAGCCGCTCTGCGAGCAGATCCATCGCCGATTCGATGCCGAGCTGCACCTGCCCCAGGCCGTAGCCGCGGAACGCGCCAGACGGCACATTGTTCGTGTAGACCGCCTCGCCGTCGATGCGCACGACGGGGCAGCGATACAGCGTGACCGACTCGGCGAGGCCGTGGAACATGACGCCGATCGCATGATTACCGTAGGCACCCGTGTCGCTGAGCACATCGAGCTTCAGCGCGGTGAGGTGGCCGGTGTCATCGGCGCCGAGGGTGACATCGACGCGCATCGGATGGCGCACCGACGCCCGCCAGAACTCGTCTGCGCGCGAGAACTCGTAGGCCACGGGGCGCCCGGTGCGCAGCACCGCGAGGGCGACGAGGTCTTCGGCGAAGATCTCCTGTTTGCCGCCGAAGCCGCCGCCCACGCGGGGTGCGTACACGCGCACCTTCTCGCGCGGCAGGTCGAAGATGTGGCACAGCTCGTCGCGTGTGAGGAAGGGCACCTGCGTCGACGAGCGGATGGTGAGGGCGCCGTCTTGCGTCAGCCATCCGACCGCGCCGTGGGTTTCGAGCTGCGCGTGGCTCGCCCGAGACGTCTGCCAGGTGCCGTGCACCGTCACCGTGCTCTTCGCCAGTGCGTCGTCGACGTCGCCGCCTCGGCCGGAGTGCAGCGATGCGACGACGTTGCGTCGGGCATTGGCGACGCGGTGCTCGGGCGTGCGATCGGGATGGATCAGCGGCGCCCCGGGCGTTCGCGCCTCCTCCGGGTCGAAGACGGCGGGCAGCTGCTCGTAGTCGACGACGATCGCACAGCACGCGGCTTCGGCGGCGGCTGCTGTCTCGGCGACGACGGCGGCGACGCGCTGGCCGATGTGACGCACCACGTCATCGAGCATGCGGGTGTCGTCCGGGTCGTCGGTTCGGTGCTCATGACGGGCCGTGGAGTAATGCACGTCGGGCACATCGCGGTGCGTGAACACGGCGACGACACCGGGGATGGCCGCAGCCGCATCGGTGTCGATCGAACGTATGCGCGCATGGGCATATGGCGAGCCGAGCACGCGCAGCACGAGCGCACCATCCGGAATCTCGTCGAAGGTGTAGGGCTCGCGCCCCTGAACCAGGCGCCGCGCCGGCTCGGGAATGACGGACGCCCCCGCGCCGCTCGTCTCGGCGCGGCTCGTCTCGGCACTGGGAGTCTTGCGCACCTCGCCGAGCACGGAGCGCATCGCCTCGCGGATGGGCCGGTATCCGGTGCAGCGGCAGAGGTTTCCCTTGAGCCTGCGATCGAGATCGTCGCCGTCGCACGCGCTCAGAGAGGCGCCCGTGATCGACATGCCCGGAGTGCAGAATCCGCACTGAAAGGCGAAGTTCTCCATGATCGCCTGCTGCACGGGGTGCAGTTCGTCGCCGGGTGCGAGCCCTGCGGCAGTGGTGATCACGGCACCGTCTGCGCGCATGGCGGGGATGAGGCAGGAGTGCACGGGGCGTCCGTCGAGCATCACGCCGCAGGCGCCGCAGTCGCCGGCATCGCAGCCCTTCTTCACCTCGGTGTGGCCGGTCTCGCGCAGCAGGGTGCGCAGGCACTGACCGGCCCTCGGCGTCGCTTCGACGCCTTCCCCATTGACGTCGAACCTCATGCGTCTGCCCCGGTCATCAGCGCGAGGCGGCTTCTCTCGGCCAGCACGACGGTCGTGCCACGCCGCCAGTCGGCGGAGCCGAGGGGGTCGGTGTAGTAACCGTCTGCATCTGCGACCGCTTCTGCCAGCGCCTGACGGGAGGGCACCTCGGGCCACCGCAGCAGAACAGGCCGTTCGACCGATGCCGTCAGGCAGAACAGCGTCGAGCCGTCTTCGTCGCGTCGAGCACTGACCACCGATCCCGACCGGCCGAGCTCGGCGAGGGCGAGCTTGTGCAGCACGGTGCGCGACCGCAGTGCGTGCACGGGGATGTCGATGTGCCGGATGATCTCGCCTGCCGCGAGCGTGTTCTCGCCGTTTCCGCGAGGGATCTCTGCCACGGGCATCCGCCGCTCACCCCCGTCGGGCGTGAGGATGAGCGCCTCGCCGTCGAGGGTGGCGCAGGCGGCGATCAGGGCACCCGCCGCGAACGACTGCGCGATGTTGCCCCCGACGGTGGCCGTGTGCCAGATCTTGAACGACATGAGCAGGGCGTTCGCGGCGTCGACGAACAGCGGAAGAGCTGTCCATTCCGCTGGCGGAATATGTGCACCTCTTCCCTCGGCCAAGTCGACGAGTTCGGCGATCGTGCAGGTCGATCCGATGCGGAGCCCGCCCGCTGTCGTCTCGATCGACGGCCATCCCATGGTCGTCAGATCGACAAGTCCGGTGACAACGGGATTCGGATCGCTGAAGAGGAATGTACCGCCGGCAAGGGGGCGTTCGCCAGCGCCCAGCGCGAGGTCAGCACGCGTCGTCGCGCGCCGAAAGCTCGTGACCGTGTTCAGATCCATCAGCGCACGACCTGGCGAAGACGTCCGTCACTGGGCAGGGCGCAGGTCTCGACGGGTGGGCGATCACGGTGGATGGGCCCCGCCATCCCGCGCAGTGCGGAGCCGGAGCCGCCATGGCGGGCGGCGACGATCTCGGCGAGCACCGAGATGGCCACATCCTCAGGCGAGGAGCCGCCGAGGTCGAGCCCGAGTGGCGAGTGCAGCCGATCGAGGTCGGGCCGCGAGACGCCCGCTTCGCGCAGCAGCGCGGCTCGATGCGCGACGGTGCGCCTGGCGCCGAGCGCGCCGACGAAGCCGACGGGCATCGACAGCGCATGGGCGATCGCGGGAACGTCGAGCCTGGTGTCGTGCGTCATGATGCAGACCGCGGTGCGCAGATCGACGTCGTCGGGCGCCAGCGAGGCGAGGTGCTCGTGGGGAAGGGCGACGACGAGGTCGTCGGCATCGGGGAAGCGCTCGGCGGTGACGAGCAGCTGCCAGGGGTCGACGATCGT
>JASGDS010000030.1:0-2501 GCA_047607025.1 Microbacterium sp. | reverse complement strand
CGAGCCTCATCAACGGTCACCGCGGCTGGATCGGCGCGGATGCCCGTACCCGGCTGGCCGAGGCGCAGCGGCTGCGGCTCGACATCGACCCGCTCGTGGCGAGCGAAGACACGAGGCACGAGGCGCGGAAGCTCGCCCGCCGCACCATCCAGCTCGCCAATGAGGCGACGCAGCTCGCGCAGCGCGACATCGACCAGGACCGCCCGAACGACCCGTGGGGCGGCCCGCCGCGCGGCGGTCGGGGCGGCGACGGCGGCAGCATGCTCGGGCCGGTGCTCGGCGGCCTGCTGCTCGGCGGCATCATCGGCGACATCTTCGACTGACACAGCACGAACGCTCGCAGACAGCGCGTGGCACGCGCAGTGCGGGAGCGCGCGTGCAGTGCACGAACGCTGACGCGGTTCCGACACCCGCGGCATGCGCGCCCGCTCGCAGCCTGCGCGCCCGCTCGCAGACTGCGTGTGCGCTCGCAGACAGCGCGTGACACGCGCAGTGCGGGAGCGCGCGTGCAGTGCACGAACGCTGACGCGGTTCCGACACCCGCGGCATGCGCGTTCGCTCGCAGGCTGCGTGTGCGCTCGCACACAGCGCGTGGTACGCGCAGTCTCGGAGCGCGCAAGCACTCTGCGAGCGGTCACGCTGTCTCGGAGCGCGCATTCACGCCGCGAGCGGGCGCGTAGGGTGAGGGGATGGTTTCACGCCGAACCCGACTCGATGCCGATGGGGAGCTCGCGGAGTCGCTCGCACAGCTGCGCGCGGACCTGCAGCTGCCGACCGATTTCCCGCCCGAGGCGCTCGCCGAAGCTGAAACGGTCGCGAAAGGCGACGCCGTCGACGGCTCGGATGGCGATCGCACCGACCTGCGCGAGATCGAGTTCCTGACGATCGACCCCGAAGGGTCGCGCGATCTCGACCAGGCGATGAGCATCGTTCGGGACGGCGACGGCTTCATCGTGCGGTACGCGATCGCCGACCTGCCCGCGTTCATCCGGCCGGGCGGCGCGATCGACGCCGAGACGTGGAAGCGGGGGCAGACCCTCTACCCGCCGGATGGCACCATCCCGCTGCACCCAGAGGTGCTCTCGACAGACGCCGCATCCCTGCTGCCCGACGAGGATCGGCGCGCGTACGTCTGGCACATCGAGCTCAACGCGCAGGGCGCGCGACGCGAGCAGGCCGAGCCGCTGCTGCGGCGCACCTGGGTGCGCTCGCGCAGGCAGTGGGCGTATGCCGAGGCGCAGCAGGCCGTGGACGACGGCTCCGCCCCCGAGACGCTGACGCTGCTCGCGACCGTCGGGCCGCTGCTCATCGCGCAGGAGGCGGCGCGCGGGGGTGCGAGCCTCAACTCCCCCGAGGAGGAGGTCACGGCGACCGATGGCGGCTACCGGCTCACCAAGCGCGTCGTGCCGCCGCTGGAGGACTGGAACGCGCAGATCTCACTGCTGGCCGGGATGACCGCCGCGGGCATCATGCTCGAGCAGCATCGAGGCATCCTGCGCACCATGCCGCCCGCCGACGACGAGGCGCTGGCCGAGTTCCGGCAGAAGGTGAAGGTGCTCGGCCGACCCTGGAGCGACGACATCGACTACGGCGAGTATCTACGGCGCCTCGACCCCGCCGATCCCGTCACCGCCGCCGTGACGCAGGCGGCCGCGTCGCTGTTCCGCGGGGCCGACTATGTCGAGTTCCTCGACGCGTCGCAGGTGCCGACGCATGACGAGCAGTCGGCGATCGCCGCGCCCTATGCGCACACCACCGCACCGCTGCGGCGGCTCGTCGACCGGTTCGTGCTGCAGGCGTGCCTGGGCGATGTCGACGAGGATGCCCTCACCCGGCTTCCCGAGGTGATGCGCGCCTCCGGGTCGATCGCCTCGCGCCTGGAATCCGGCGCGATCGATCGTGTCGAGGCCGCCGTGCTGCGCTCGCGCATCGGTCAGACCTTCGACGCGGTCGTGCTCTCAAGCTCCAAGGATCAGGCGAAGGTGCAGATCGCCGACCCGTTCGTCACTGCGAACGTGCCGTCTGCGGCGGAACCAGGCTCGACCATCCACGTGCGGGTCGACAGCACCGACATCACGAAGGGTACCCTGAGCCTCAGCGTGGTGTGACCTGCTGCAGCCCTCGGTAGAGGGCGGTGCGCAGCTCGACACCCCAGACGTCGGCGGTGGGCATGCCCAGCTCGTGAGCGAGCGCGATCTCGGGCTCGACGTCGTAGGGGACGCGCACGAACTGGATGCCGAACGGCGCGCCTCGATCCTCGGCATCGAGCACGCCCTCCAGAATGACGTACGACGGCGTCGGCTCGTCGAGCGGGTTGCCGACACTGCCGACGTTGAAGAGGGTGCGGCCACGATACGACTCGATATACGCGTCGTGGATGTCGCCGTAGCCGACGACATCCGGCGCCGGGCCATCCCCCGTCATCTCGGTGTTCTCGAACATGCCGGCGTACTCGTCGTCGGTGTGCTGGGACTGCACGCGCACGTGCGGGCTCGCGGCGG
>JASGDS010000029.1:0-7749 GCA_047607025.1 Microbacterium sp. | reverse complement strand
TTCCACAACCGCCCCGCGACGACGCTCGGCGGCATCGCCGCCGCCGTCTTCCTCATCGCCCTCAACGTCCTGCTGCTCTGGCTCGTCCTCACCGGCGCATAGATCTGGTAATCTGCTTTTATGCGAACGACGCTGGACCTGCCCGATGACCTGATGCGGTCGGTCAAACTGCACGCGGTCCACACCGATCGCACCTTGACCGACGCCATTGCCGACCTGCTGCGCGCAGGGCTCGGATCAGCCGAACGACAGAGCTCGGGCGCTCACCACGTGACGCTTCCGCTTGTTCGCAACAGTCGATCGGCACGTGAGGATGACCTCTCCCCCGAGCGGATCGCCGAGATTCTGTCGGAGAGCGATCCGGTCTGATCCATGGCCGAGTCCTCCCGCTTTCTCCCCGACACGAATACGTGGCTCGCCCTGGCACTCTCGGGGCATCCCCACCATGCCCTCGCACGACAGTGGCTCGACGCCGTGGATGATCGATCCGAGATCATCCTCTGCCGCGCGGTTCAGCAGTCCCTGCTGCGCCTGCTCACCACGGCAGCAGTCTTCGCTCCTCTGGGGGATGACCCATTGACGAACCGCGAGGCGTGGGCAGTTGCGGACGCATTCGCCGCCGATGCCCGTGTGTCTGTCGCCATCTTCGAGCCAGCCGCTGTCAGTTCGGGCTGGCGTGAGTTCTCGTCCCTCGGCACATCCTCGCCGAAGGTCTGGATGGATGCCTATCTCGCCGCCTTCGCGCTGCGCTCCGACGCGACGCTGGTGACGAACGACCGCGCCTTCGCCGGATTCCAGGGTCTGCGGTCGCTCATCCTGGGTCAGGCCGCCGCGTCATAGTCGGCTCGCGCCACGACAGATGCACGAGCCTGCGACACCTGCATACGTCGCCCTTCGACAGGCTCAGGGACCGACGACAGGCTCAGGGACCGACGACAGGCTCAGGGACCGACGACGGTGAAGGGTGCCCGCAGCAACGCCTCGTCGCGGGAGGACGGGCCGACGAGCAGTTCGAAGGCACCCGGCTCGACGAAGCGTCGGCCTTCGGCATCAACGATCGTGCAGTCGGCCACGGGCAGCTCCAGCCGCACGCGCTCAGCGCTGCCGGGCGCCACGACCACGTGCCGATAGCCCTTGAGCTCCTTCTCCGCCCAGCTGACGCTCGTGACCGAGTCGCGCACGTACATCTGCACCGTCTCATGCGCCGGTCGCTCCCCGGTGTTGCGCACCGTCACGAAGCCCGCCACCGTCCCATCCGTCGCCAGCTCGTCGACATCGAGCACGAGGTCTTCGTACGACACGGTGGTGTACCCGCGCCCCTCGCCGAATGCCCAGGCCGGCGACTGCGTGAGGTCGGCGTAGCGGTCGCCGTGCTGGCCGCGCAGCTGGTTGTAGTAGGTCGGCTGCTGGCCGACGTGCCTGGCGAACGAGATCGGCAGGCGGCCGGATGGCTCCACCTGGCCGAAGAGGATCTCGGCGAGTGCCTGCCCGCCCTTCATGCCCGGGCTCGCCGCCCAGATCACGGCGGCCGCCTTCGACGCCGACGCCGGCAGCACGAGCGGCTTCGAGGCCATCAGCACGAGCACGACGGGCGTGCCCGTGGCGACGAGCGCGTCGACGAGCGCGTTCTGCGCCCCGATCAGCTCGAGCGTCGCGGTGGAGCGCCCCTCGCCCACGAGTTCGACCCTGTCGCCCACCACCACGACGGCGACATCCGCCCGTGAGGTCGCAGCGACTGCCTCGGCGATGAGCGCATCGTCGACCTCCGCGGCCGCGATCTGCGGCGGGCGCGGCTGACCGTCGGGGAAGTGAGTCCCTGCCGGATCGGCGGTGATGGTCAGGATGTCCGCGCCCCGCGCGTACGTCACCTCTGACCCCTTCGGCGCGAGGGCGCGAATGCCATCGAGCACCGTCGTGATCATCTCGCGCGGCTGGCCGTCGAGCCATCCCGCCTGGCCCGAGCCGCCCGCCCAGTCGCCGAGCTGCGTCTGCGCGTCGTCGGCGAGCACGCCGGACACGGCGATGCGCACGGGGCGGTCTGCCGCCACCGGCAACACCCCGTCGTTCTCGAGCAGCACGAGGCTCTTGCGCGTGATCTCGAGGTTCAGCTCGGCATGCGCGTCGCTTCCCACGATCGAGAGGTCTTCCTGCGGCAGCCGCGGGTTCTCGAACAGGCCGAGCTCGAACTTCACGGTCAGGATGCGCCGCACCGCGTCGTCGAAGGCGGAGGCGTCGAGCAGGCCCTGCGCGACCGCGTCGAGCGCGCCCTGGTAGAAGCCGGGCGTCGTCATGACGAGGTCATTGCCCGCGGTCACCGCGGCAGCGGCGGCATGCGCATCGTCGGGCTGCACCTGCTGCTCCCAGACCATCCGACCGACGTTGTCCCAGTCGGTCACGAGGGTGCCGGTATATCCCCACTCGCCGCGCAGCACGTCACTGAGCAGCCAGTCGTTGATCGTGATGGGTGTGCCATCCATCGACTGGTACCCCAGCATGAACGTGCGGCAGCCCTCGCGGGCGACGCGCTCGAACGGCGGAAGGAACCAGCTGCGCAGCTTGCGGCGCGAGATGTCGGCCTCCGACGCATCCCGTCCGCCCTGCGTCTCGGAGTAGCCGGCGAAGTGCTTTGCGGTGGCGAGGATGGCGGACGGGTCGCCGAGCCCTTCGCCCTGATAGCCGCGCACCATGGCGCTGGCCAGCTCGCCGATGAGGAACGGATCCTCGCCGAACGTCTCGCCGACACGCCCCCAGCGCAGCTCGCGCGCGATGCACAGCACGGGCGAGAAGGTCCAGTGCACGCCGGTCGCCGCGACCTCTTCCGCCGTTGCGCGGGCGACGCGCTCGACCAGCTCCGGGTCCCAGCTGGCGGCCATCCCGAGCTGCGTGGGATAGATCGTCGCCCCCTCCCAGAACGAGTGGCCGTGGATGCAGTCCTCCCCCACGAGCAGCGGGATGCGCAGCCTCGTGCGCGCGGTCAGCTCGCCCGCGCGCACGAGGCGCTCGGGCGAGGTGTGCAGGATCGACCCGACGTGATGCTCCAGGATGTGGCCGTCGAGATCGTCGCGCGCGTCGAGCTGCAACATCTGCCCGACCTTCTCCTCAAGGGTCATCCGTGCGACGAGGTCGTCGACGCGCCGGATGATCGGCAGCGAGGAGTCAAGGTAGGCATCCGTCATCGTTCGGTGTCCTTCTTCGCTGCCAGTTCGGGACGGATGGCGGTGACCGCCTCGTTGACGTTGAGTCCGCGCTTCTTCATCGCACGCGCACGCTCGCCCGCCGAGCGCAGGCGCGGGTTGACGTACTCGTCAATGCCGAAGTTGATCAGCGAGAGCGCGACACCGAGCAGCGCGATGCAGAGCCCAGCCGGAACGTACCACCACCAGTAGTCGGGGAAGGCGCTGTTCTGCTGCGCCCAGAACAGGATCGTGCCCCAGTTCAGGTTCGACACGGGGATGACGCCGATGAATGCGAGCGTTGTGAGGCCGAGCACGGCGGCGGTCATCGTGCCGACGAAGCTCGATGCGATGATCGCCATCAGGTTCGGCAGCATCTCGACGAGGATGATCCGGTGCAGCGGCTCACCGTTGGCGCGCGCGGCCTGCACGAAGTCTCGGTTGCGCAGCGACATGGTCTGCGCGCGCAGCACTCTCGCGCCCCAGGCCCATCCGGTGAGGCCGAGCACGCCCGCGACGACCCACAGCGGCGGGTTCTGGAACTGCGAGGCGATGATGATCATGAGCGGCAGCGCCGGGATCACGAGGAACACGTTCGCCAGCGCCGAGAGCGACTCGCTCTTCCAGCCGCTCAGGTAGCCGGCGGTCACACCGACCGCGATGGCGATGACCGTCGCGATGACCGTGGAGAGCAGGCCGACGATCAGCACACCGCGTGCGCCGTAGACGATCTGGCTGAACAGGTCTTCACCGATGTGAGTCGTGCCGAGCAGATGATGCAGTGACGGTGGCTGGAGCGTCTCGTCAAGGTGCTGCGACGTCGGCGAGTACGGCGCGATCAGCGGCGCGAAGATCGCGACGAGCGCGAACACTGCGATGATGATGAGGCCGGCCGCGGACTTCGGGTTGGCGAACATCGACAGCGACGAGCGCAGCTGGGTTCCGAACGTGCGCTTCACCGGCTTCCCGCCGGGGCCGGCGAGCACCGTGATGGTCTCTGGCGTGCCGACGCCGGTGGCGGGCGCGATGACGCCTGTCTTCTCTGCGGGAGCGTTCATGCTCAGGCCTCCGTCTGACGGGTACGCGGGTCGAGGATGGCGTACGCGACGTCCGCCAGGATGTTCGCGATGAGCACCGCGAGCACAAGAACGAGGAAGATGCCCTGCATCAGGGAGAAGTCCTTCGCGTTCGTCGCGTTGAGCAGCAGAAGACCGATGCCAGGGTACGAGAACACCATCTCCATCACGAGCGTGCCGCCGACGATGAAGCCCAGCGACAGCGCGAAGCTCTGGATCTGCGGGAGCACGGCGTTGCGTGCGGCGTAGCGCCAGAGCACGCGCCGGTTCGGCATTCCCTTCGCCTGCGCGACGGTGATATAGTCCTCGTCGAGCACGGTGAGCATCATGTTGCGCATGCCGAGCACCCATCCGCCGAGCGACGCGATCACGATGGTGATCACCGGCAGTGCGGCATGCGAGACCACCTCGCCGATGAACTCCCCGTTCCAGCCCGGTGAGGCGCCGAGGCTGTAGGCGTGCCCGGCGGGGAACCATCCGAGCAGCGAAGAGAACACCGCGATGAAGATCAGACCGAGCCAGAAGTAGGGCACGTTGCCGAGGAACGTGGTGATGGGCACCGCGACATCGAGCGCGCTTCCGCGCTTCCAACCGATGATCGCGCCGAGGCCGGTGCCGATCAGGAACGAGAGCACCGTGGCGAAGCCGACGAGGCACAGCGTCCACGGCAGCGCCGAGGCGATCGCATCCTTCACCGGCGCCATGCCGGTCGAGACGGAGAAGCCGAGGTCGCCGTGCAGCAGCCTGCCCCAGTACCCGAAGTACTGCTGCCAGAGCGGCACGTTCTTCTCCAGGCCGAACATCGCGCGCAGCGCCTGCTCGGCCTCCGGGGTGAGCTCCCCACGACTGCGGGCCATGAAGGCGTCGACGGCGTCGCCCTTCATCATTCGCGGCAGGAAGAAGTTGATCGTGATCGCCGCCCACGCGGTGAACAGGTAGAAGATCACGCGATTGATGATGAATCGCCAGGGCACGCGGATGCCTCCGCGTTCTGCGGTGGTCGCCGTCGTGCCCACCAGGGTCGGGTCGGCGACGGGGTTGGATGTCTGTCCGACGCTCACTTCACACCTCCTACTGACGGTGCCGACGCGACGCCGAAATGCTCCTCCGGGTCGGGAGATGCGGCACGCAGCTCGCGCGTATACGGATCCTGCGGGTTCAGGATGACGTCGTCTGCCGGCCCTCGCTCGACCACTCGGCCCTGGTTGAGCACCATGATCTCGTCGCTGAAGTGCCTGGCGGTGGCGAGGTCGTGCGTGATGTAGAGCACGCCGAGCCCGTCTTCGCGCTGCAGATCGGCGAGCAGGTTGAGCACGCCCAGGCGGATCGACACGTCGAGCATCGACACCGGCTCGTCGGCGACGAGCAGCAGCGGCCGGGAGGCGAGAGCGCGTGCGATTGCGACGCGCTGGCGCTGGCCGCCGGAGAGCTCGTGGGGACGTCTGTCGATGACGACATTCGGCTCGAGGCTGACGCGCTCGAGCAGTCGCCGCACTTCGGCGTCGACCTCCTTGCGCGGCACGACGTTGTCCAGCAGCAGCGGTCGCTCGATGTGGTGCCGGATGGAGTGGTACGGGTTCAGCGAGGCGAACGGATCCTGGAACACCATTCGCAGCTGCTGCCGGTAGGCGCGCAGCCCCTTGCCCGAGCGCGGAATCGACTTGCCGTCGAGCAGCACCTCGCCCGCGGTCGGCTTCTCGAGCTGGGTGAGGATCTTGGCGATAGTCGACTTGCCGCTTCCGGACTGTCCGACGAGGCCGACCGTCTGGCGCGATTCCAGTGTGAAGCTGACGTCGTCGAGCGCCTTGATGCGCCCGGCCCCACGCACGTTGTACGTCTTGGTGACGTTCTTGAATTCGAGGATGGTCATCGCGCCACCACTCCCCTCTCGCCGGTGAGTCTCGGGAACGAACTCAGCAGCTTCCTCGTGTACTCGTGCTGCGGGTGCTCCCAGATCTCGCGCGCGGGCGCCAGCTCGACCAGCTCTCCCTGACGCATGATCGCGATCCGGTCGCTGATCTCCAGCAGCAGCGGAAGGTCATGGGTGATGAACACCACGGAGAAGCCGAACTCCCGGCGCAGCTGCGAGATCTGGTTGAGGATCTCCCGCTGCACGAGCACATCCAGCGCCGTCGTCGGCTCATCCATGACCATGAGCTGGGGACGAAGCGCGAGGGCCATCGCGATCATCACGCGCTGCCGCATGCCGCCGGAGAGCTCGTGCGGGTAGGAGCGCGCACGAGCACGTCCGACCTTCACGATCTCGAGCAGCTCGTCGACCTCGGCGCGCCGCTGCTTCCTGCTCATGCCTGGCCGATGCACTCGGAACACGTCGTCGAGCTGCGAGCCGATCGTGACCACCGGGTTCAGCGCGTTCATGGCGCCCTGAAACACCATCGAGATCTTGTCCCAGCGGAACTCACGCATCTGCTCGACGCCGAGGCTGTTGATGTCGACATCGGTGCCAGCCGCATCGTGGAAGGTCACGCTGCCGCTGGTGATCACCGCCGGTGGCTTCAGCAGCCGCTGCACGCCATAGGCGAGCGTCGTCTTTCCGCAGCCGCTCTCGCCGGCGAGTCCGAGGATCTCGCCGCGGGCGATGTCGAGGGTGACGTTCTTGACCGCCGCGACGGGCGGGTCCACGTCATAGACGACCGAGAAGTCGTGGATGGAGAGAAGGGTGTCGTTCATGAAGGCCCCATTGCTATTGAATGCGCAGCACATGCCGCTGAAGGCGCTTCGACAGGCTCAGCGACCGAGGCCGGTCACTGACGACCGAGGCCGGTCACTGACGACCGAGGCCGGTCACTGAGCCTGTCGAAGTGCGGTTACTCGACCGGCTTCAGGTTCATGAGAACCTGAACGGCCTGCGGCTGCACCGGGTCGGCCGTGGCGTACGGGTCGTCTTCGCTCGGCCATCCGGTGTAGTTGCGGGTGTTGTACTCACCGAGCATCGGGTGGGTGCCGATCGGGATGGCCGGGACGTCTTCGACGAAGATCTTCTCGAGTCCGTAGAGCGCCTCGGTGCGGGTGTCGTCATCCGACGCCTGCGCGTACTGGGCGAGCAGCTCCGTCGCCTCCGGGTTGCTGTAGCGCCCGAAGTTGTCTGCGACGTTGCCGTCGACCTCCTGGTCGAGGTACGTGCTGTTCATGACGTCGTCGTAGATGTGCCACGGGTTCGTGCCGGAGCCGGTCCAGTGCAGCACCGCGTCGAAGTCGCCGCTCGCGACATTCGCGAACCAGGTGTCGGCGTCGGGCGTCGCGACCTGCGCGTCGGCACCGAGCGTGTCCTTGACCTGCGTGGCGACGAGCTGGATGCCCGTGACATAGTCGCTCCAGCCCTGGGGGTCGGACAGCGTGAACGAGACGGGCTCGCCATCCGGATCGATGAGCGCGTCATCCTTCCAGGTGTATCCGGCGTCGGTGAGGATCTTCTTGGCGCCGTCGACGTCGATCGAGAAGGTCTGGTCGGCGTAGTCGGGCGAGATGTACTGGTCGCC
>JASGDS010000028.1:0-5565 GCA_047607025.1 Microbacterium sp. | reverse complement strand
GCGGCTGCAGGGGGTCGGGGCGGACAAGGTCGGAGTGAACTCCGCCGCCATCGCGAGGCCCGAGCTGCTGGGCGAGATCGCCGACCGCTTCGGCGCGCAGGCGCTCGTGCTCTCGCTCGATGTGAAGCGTTCGGCCCGCACGCCATCCGGGTTCGTCGTCACCACGCACGGCGGTCGCCACGAGACGGAGAGGGACGCCCTCGCCTGGGCGCGGGAGGCGATCGAACGCGGGGCGGGCGAGCTTCTCGTCAACTCGATCGACGCGGATGGCACGAAGGCCGGCTTCGACCTGGAGCTCATCGGACTCATGCGCGAGCTGTCGCACGTGCCCGTGATTGCCTCGGGCGGCGCGGGTTCCGTCGCCGATTTCGCCCCGGCGGTGAAGGCGGGAGCCGATGCGGTGCTGGCCGCGAGTGTCTTCCACGCGGGCGAGCTGACGATCGGCGACGTCAAGTCGGCGCTTCGCGCAGAGGGAATCGAAACACGATGAGCGACGTCGACGACCGCATCGCCAGGGTGGCCTTCAACGCGGATGGCCTCGTGCCGGCGATCGTGCAGCAGTACGACACCGGAGAGGTGCTCATGCTCGCCTGGGTCGATGCCGAGGCGCTGCGTCGCACGCTGACCGAGGGTCGGGTCACCTACTGGTCCCGGTCGCGCCAGGAGTACTGGCGGAAGGGCGACACGAGCGGCAACATCCAGACCGTGAAGGGCGCGAAGCTCGACTGCGACGGCGACGTCGTGCTGCTGCTCGTGGACCAGACGGGTCCGGCCTGCCACACGAACACGCGTACCTGCTTCGACAGCGACCTCGAGCGCGACGACGTCGGCGACCGCGACCTGCACCCGGTGGTCGGATGACCAGGGGTCGGATGATTGCGGTCGTCGTGCTGCTCGTGAGCGGCGCGCTGGCCCTCATCTCGTCGACCCAGACGTGGCTGACGGTGACGCTGGCCGACTCGCAGCTGGCCGTCAAGGGGTCGGAGTCGATTCCCGTGCTGCAGCCGCTGTCGCTCGCCGTGCTCGCGCTCGGACTCGCGCTGTCGATCGTGGGCAGGGTCGTGCGCTATGTCTTCGGCGTGCTGGCCGTCGCGATCGGCGCGGTGCTCGCCTGGCTTTCGGTCGGCGCGGCGTATGAGCCCGGAACCTCGGATGTCGCCTCGGTCGTCACCGAGCACACCGGCGTCGCGGGGGAGGCGCCTGTCTCGGCGCTCGTCCAGTCGATCACGAGCCACGCGTGGCCGGCCATCACCCTGGCACTCGCCATCCTGATCGTCCTCGTCGGTGTCTTCACCCTGGCGACCGCACACTCCTGGCGCTCCTCCAGCCGCAAGTACGACGCCCCGGCCGAGCGCCCAGCCGGCGTCCCCCTCGATACCGTCGACACATGGGACGACCTCTCCCGCGGCGACGACCCCACCACGTGAACTGCCGAGTGACCACTCTTTTGCCCAGTCGCGCGCGTCATTTCGGTGTACCGGCGGCAAAAGAGTGGTCACTCGGCAGTTGGTGAACGCAGGCACCCGATAGACTGAACGCGCACCCTGAACGCTGGAGGACCATCCCACATGACGAACCCCATCGCTGACCCAGGTGAAGGACACTCGCCCGCGGCATGGACGGGCGTGACCATCATGCTCGTCGCCCTGTTCATCGCGTGGATCGCGTTCTTCGTCTGGGTGCCGTGGCTGCTGATCGCCTCGATCGTGCTATTCGTCATCGGTCCGATCGCGGGTCTCGTGCTGTCGAAGGCCGGATACGGCGTTCGCGGCCCGAAGTACCAGCCCAAGGAACACGGCCACTGATGTCTCTCCTGGCCGACCTCACGGCCGGGGCGGTGGAGGATGCAGACACGCGTCGTGAACGCGTGTCGCAGGTCGAGATCGTACGCGCGGCTCTCGCGCAGGCGCCCGCGCTCGATGCGGTGGCGGCGCTGCGGCAGGATGCCCGCGTCAAGATCATCGCCGAGGTGAAGCGCGCGAGCCCCTCGCGCGGCGACCTCGCCACCATCCCCGACCCCGCACATCAGGCGTCGCTCTACGAGCAGGGGGGCGCGTCCGCGATCTCGGTGCTCACCGAACAGCGTCGCTTCAAGGGTTCCCTCGACGACCTCGTCGCGGTCAAGCAGCGCGTCACTCTGCCGGTGCTGCGCAAGGACTTCGTCGCCACGCCGTATCAGGTGCTCGAGGCTCGCGCCGCGGGCGCCGACCTCGTGCTGCTCATCGTGGCAGCCCTCGATCAGCCGACGCTCTCCGAGCTGTTCGCGCTGACCGTCGAGCTCGGCATGACCCCGCTCGTCGAGGCGCACAGCGCCGATGAGGTCTCGCGCGCCGCCGATCTCGGCGCGCCGATCATCGGCGTGAACGCCCGCGATCTGTCCACCTTCGAACTCGACCGCGATCTGTTCGGCCGGCTCGCCGCCGGCATCCCGGACGGCACCATTCGCATCGCGGAGTCGGCCGTCCTCGCGCCATCCGTTGTGGAGCACTATCGTCGAGCGGGCGCCGATGTCGTGCTCATCGGGGAGGCGCTCGTCACGAACGAGCCCGTCGCCACGCTCGGACAATTCCTCGCCGCAGGCGATTTCCCCGCAGGAGGCACCCCCGCATGAGTCTTCGAGACCAGCCAGGACCGTTCTTCGGCGACTTTGGCGGCAGGTACATGCCCGAGTCGCTCATCGCCGCGATCGACGAGCTCGCCGCCGCGCACCAGGCCGCCATGGTCGACCCGTCGTTCACGGCGGAGCTTGCGAGCCTCCTCACCGACTATGCCGGCCGACCATCGCCCCTCACCGAGGTGCCGAAGTTCGCCGCGCACGCCGGGGGAGGGCGGGTCTTCCTGAAGCGCGAAGACCTCAACCACACCGGCAGCCACAAGATCAACAACGTGCTCGGTCAGGCGCTGCTCACGAAGCGCCTCGGCAAGACGCGCGTCATCGCCGAGACGGGCGCCGGTCAGCACGGCGTCGCCACCGCGACCGCCGCGGCGCTGTTCGGCTTCGACTGCACGATCTACATGGGCGAGGTCGACACCGAGCGCCAGGCGCTCAACGTCGCCCGCATGCGGCTGCTCGGCGCCGAGGTCATTCCGGTGAAGACCGGGTCGCGCACGTTGAAGGACGCGATCAACGAGGCCTACCGCGACTGGGTCGCGAGCGTCGAGACAACCAACTACATTTTCGGCACGGCGGCGGGCCCGCATCCGTTTCCTGCCCTCGTCCGCGACTTCCAGAAGGTCATCTCGGAGGAGGCGCGCGGGCAGATCCAGGACAAGGTCGGGCGCCTTCCCGATGCCGTCTTCGCGTGTGTCGGAGGCGGGTCGAACGCGATCGGCATGTTCGACGCATTCATCGACGACGAGAACGTGAAGCTGTACGGCGTGGAGGCGGCGGGCGACGGCGTGGATACGCCGCGCAACGCCGCGTCGATCGAGCGCGGTCGGCCGGGCGTGCTGCACGGCGCCCGCACCTTCGTGCTGCAGGATGACGACGGTCAGACGATCGAGTCGCACTCGATCTCTGCCGGCCTCGACTACCCGGGCGTCGGTCCCGAGCACGCCTGGCTCTCCGTGATCGGCCGCGCGTCGTACATTCCCGCGACCGACACCGAGGCGATGGAGGCGCTGCGACTGCTCTCGCACACCGAGGGCATCATCCCGGCAATCGAGTCGGCTCACGCCCTCGCGGGCGCCATCCGCGTCGGTCAGGAGCTCGGCCCAGACGCCGTCAGCATCATCTGCCTGTCCGGGCGCGGCGACAAGGACATGGACACCGCGGCCACCTGGTTCGGGCTCTATGACCCTTCGACAGGCCCTTCGACAAGCCCTTCGACAAGCTCAGGACAGGCAACAGGACAGGCCACAGGGACCGGAGAAGCATCATGACCGCCATCGACGACGCCTTCTCGCGAGCCGATGCCGAGGGGCGCGTTGCGTTCATCGGCTACCTGCCTGCTGGCTACCCCGACAAAGCGACGAGCGTCGATGCGATTGTCGCGCTCGCCGACACCGGTGCCGACATCATCGAGCTGGGTCCGCCCTACAGCGACCCCGTGATGGATGGTCCCGTCATCCAGGAGGCCACGAACCAGGTGCTCGAGAGCGGCTTCCGCACGAGCGACCTGTTCGACGTCATCCGCGAGGCTTCCCGCCGCACCGAGGTGCCGATCGTCGTCATGACGTACTGGAACCTCGTCCTGCAGCACGGGGTCGACCGCTATGCCGACGACCTGAAGTCGGCAGGGGGAGCGGGGCTCATCACCCCCGACATCACTCCGGATGCCGCCGCCGACTGGATCGCGACCTCCGAGCGCACGGGCCTCGACCGCGTCTTCCTCGCCGCTCCCACCTCGACAGACGAGCGCCTCGACCTCATCGTCAAGAGCTCCACGGGCTTCATCTACACCGTCTCAACCATGGGCATCACGGGGGAGCGGGCCGAGCTCGACAAGGCCGCGCGCACGCTCGTGTCACGGCTGCGGGAGCACGGCGCGAGCCGTGCCTGCGTCGGCATCGGCGTGTCCACGACAGAGCATGTGGCGAGCATCGCGAGCTACGCGGATGGCGCGATCGTCGGCACCGCGCTCGTGCGCGCCCTGCGCGATGGCGGCGTCGACGGCATGGCCGAGCTCGCCCGCGCCCTCGTGGCGGGCACCGCCCGCAGCGCGTCGTAGACTCGAGATCATGCTGTCCTCCGTGCTCACGAGCATCCCCAGCCCGTCGGTGTCGTACTTCGACATCGGCCCGCTGCGAATCCACATCTACGCGCTGTGCCTCATCGCGGGCATCATCGTCGCGACCGTCATCGCGAATCACCGCCTGACCAAGCGCGGCGGCGAACCGTGGGTGGTCATCGACATCGCACTGCTCGCGGTGCCGCTCGCGATCATCGTCGCCAGGCTCTACCACGTGTTCACGCACTTCTCGTTCTACTTCGGTCAGGGCCGTGAGTGGTGGAACCCGTTCGTACAGGATGCCATCTGGAACGTGTGGGATGGCGGCATCGCGATGTTCGGCTCGTTGCTCGGCGGCGGCATCGGCGCGTGGCTCGGCTGCCGCTGGAGCGGCATCCGCTTCCTCACCTTCGCCGACGCGCTCGCCCCCGGCCTGCTGCTCGCGCAGGCGATCGGCCGCTTCGGCAACTGGTTCAACCAGGAGCTGTTCGGTCTACCGACGGACCTGCCATGGGGTCTTGAGATCGACTCGGACAACTCGGCGTTCCCCGTCGGCCTCTCCGACGACACGCTCTTCCACCCGACATTCCTCTACGAGTCGATCTGGAACGTGCTCGGCGTCATCCTGCTGTTCTGGCTCGGCCGCAAGCTCTCCTTCCAGTGGGGCCGCCTGTTCGCCTGCTACCTCATCTGGTACGGCGCGGGCCGGATGGTCTGGGAGAGCATCCGCATCGACCCGAGCGCCGTGTTCTTCGGGCTGCGCACCAACGTGTGGGGCGCCCTCGCGCTGGTGCTGATCGGCATCGCAGTGCTCATCGTGCAGTCAAAGCACACCGGAATCGAGCCATCTCCGTACCGTCCGGGAAGAAGCCGGAAGGACATCGCGGTAGAATCG
>JASGDS010000027.1:0-7516 GCA_047607025.1 Microbacterium sp. | reverse complement strand
GTCTCGTGGCGACCGCCGTGCGTGGTGACGACGAACCCGGATGGCGTGCGGGCCGAACGCTTCACATCGAGCGAGAGCACAAGCGCTTGCGCGCCGAAGCGGTCGGCGATCTCGCCCAGCAGCTCGGGCCTCGCGATGGCGGCGGAGTTCACTCCGACCTTGTCCGCCCCGACCCCCTGCAGCCGCGCGACGTCGTCGACCGAGCGCACTCCCCCGCCGACCGTCAGCGGAATGAACACCTGTTCGGCGGTGCGGCGCACGACGTCGTACATCGTCGCCCGCTCGTCGACCGTGGCGGTCACGTCGAGGAAGGTGAGCTCATCCGCTCCCTGCTCGAAGTAGCGCTTCGCGAGCTCGACCGGATCGCCCATCTCGCGCAGGTTCTCGAAGTTGACGCCCTTGACGACGGCGCCCGCCGCGACATCCAGACACGGGATGACTCGTGTGATGACCGTCATTAAAGCCTCGCATTGTGGATGGCGGTGACCAGCAGGGCGCGGGCGCCCAGTGCGTAGAGGTCGTCCATCACCTGGTTGACGCCGGTGCGCGTGACCATGACCCGTACGGCGACCCAGCCCTCGTCGCGCAGCGGCGAGACCGTGGGCGACTCGATGCCGCTCGCGATCGCGGTCGCCTGGTCGATGAGCTCCGCCGGCAGGTCGTAGTCGAGCATGACGTATCGGCGCGCCACCATGACGCCCTTCAGTCGTCGCAGCAGCGTCTCGATGCCGTCCGGCTCGGCCGGACCCTGGATGAGCACGGCCTCCGACTCCAGTATGACCGGGCCGAAGACCTCCAGGCCCGCCTGCTTGAGCGTCGTGCCTGTCTCGACGACATCGGCGATCGCGTCGGCGACTCCGAGTTCGATGGCGTTCTCGACCGCGCCATCCAGCGGTACCAGATCGGCTGCGACGCCATGCTCGTCGAGGAACGCGTCGACGAGCCCCGGATACGAGGTGGCGATGCGCACCCCCTCGAGCGAGGCGACGTCGGCGTACCGGCCGGGAGCGGCGGCGAAGCGGAACGTCGACCTGGCGAAGCCCAGCTTCTGCACCTCGCGCGCCGACAGCCGAGCGTCGAGCAGCAGGTCGCGGCCGGTGATGCCGACGTCGAGCGCTCCCGACGCGACATAGGTGGCGATGTCGCGCGGGCGCAGGAAGAAGAACTCGACATCGTTCGCCTCGTCGACCAGATGCAGGGTCTTCGAGTCGCGGCGGCCGGCGTATCCGGCCTCGGCGAGGATGTCGGCGGCGGTCTCGGACAGCGATCCCTTGTTGGGAACGGCGATGCGGAGCATAGGGGTCTCTCGTGTCGTGGTCGAGTGGGTCGGGTGCGACTCACAGATGTCGATACACGTCCTCGAGCGCGATCCCCTTCGAGATCAGCAGCACCTGCAGGTGGTACAGCAGCTGAGACACCTCTTCCGCCGTCTCGGCGTCCGACTGGTACTCAGCTGCCATCCACACCTCTGCTGCCTCTTCGACGACCTTCTTGCCGATGAAGTGGATGCCTCGATCGAGCTCGTCGACGGTGCCCGACCCTTCGGGGCGCACGCGCGCCTTCTCGGTCAGCTCGCCGAACAGCTCATCGAAGGTCTTCACCCCTCGAGTTTAGTGGACGTCTCAGCCGCCGTTCACGGCTGCGTTGGCCGCATCGTCCGCCTGCTGAAGACCATCCTCGACACTCAGCTGACCGAGGAACACCTGGCTGAGGATCGGCGTGTAGGCGGCGTATGCGGCGTTGAAGTTCTCACCGACGGGCGCGGGGATGGTCTCTGCCCCGTCGATCACGTCGAAGAACGGCTGCACGTCGACATCCTTGCCCGTCCAGTAGTCGAGGTACACCTGCTGCGCGGCGAGCACGCCGGGCAGGTTCGCGCCCTCGGCTCCGATGTAGCTGTTGCCCTCTTCGCTGCCGAGCCACTTCAGGAGCTTGGCCGTGGCATCCGCGTGCTCGCTCTTCGCGTTGCCCACGACCGCGATGCCGTTGGTGACGCTGACGGCGCCCGCAGGACCGGCCGGAAGCGGGGCGACACCCCAGTCGAAGTCGACCGTGTCGGCGATGTTCGCGAGGTTGTAGAGGCCCGACTGGAACAGCGCGAGCTTGCCCTGCGTGAACGCGTCGAGCGAGAAGTTGCCGTTCTCGTTCGTGTCGGCCGCGCTCGGCGACACGTGGTACGTGTTGATGAGGTCGACGAGGTACTGGAACGCCTCCTCGGTCTTCGGGTTCGTGAACGTGAACTCGTCGCCATCCTGGTAGGTGCCGCCGTTCGACCCGATGAACGGCAGGTAGATGGCCTGCAGATCCTGTGCCGCGTTGTACCCGTACTGGGCGATGTCGTCGCCGTTGAATCCGTCCTCGTCAGCAGTCTTTCCCGCGCTGTCGATGGTGAGCTTCTGGGCGGTCGAGAGCAGTGTGTCGTCGGTGCCGTCCGGGCTCCAGGTGAGGTTCTGCAGGTCGTCGGGCGTGAGGCCCGCCGCCTCGAGCAGATCCTTGTTGTAGTAGATGCCGATGCCGCCGTCGGATGTCTGCGGGATGCCCCACAGCGTGTCATCCTGCGTGAACTGATCGACGACGGCCGGCGCCCAGCCCTCCTTCGCGCTGTCGGCATCCGCCCCGTACAGGTCGTCGATCGACAGCAGCGCGCCGCTCGACGCATAGCCGGAGTACGAGGAGTTGTTGATCCAGAAGAGGTCGGCCGCGCTGCCGCCCGCGATGTCGGTGCGCAGCTTCGTGAAGTAGTCGGCCCACGGGATGATGTCGATCGTCACCGTGATGTCGGGGTTCTCCTTCGTGAACGCGTCGAACGACTCCTGGTAGGCCGCCGCCGCGTTCTCGTCCCAGGTGCGGAACGTGAGGGTCGTGGTACCTGCGTCTCCCCCGTCGGAGGAGCAGCCGGCGAGGGCCGTGATGGCGAGTGTCGCCGCCGCGGTCGCCGTGGCGATGCGGGTGAATCTGGTGCGTGTGTGTGACATGTGGGTGTCCTTTCGGGTGGGGCAGGTCAACGGAAACCGGTGATGGCGATGGAGTCGACGATCTTGCGGTTGAAGATCACGAACACCGCGATCAGCGGCAGCATAGAGAGGGTGGTCGCGGCCATGACGAGGGTCCAGTTGCCGTTGTACTGGCCCTGCATGCTGGCGGTCGCGACCGTCATCACCTGCCAGGTGCCGCCGGAGGTGATGATCATGGGCCACAGGAAGTTGTTCCAGTGCGTGACGACGGTGATGACGGTGAGCGTGGCGATGATGGGGCGCGACAGCGGCACCACGATGCGCGTCAGCACGCGCCACGTGCCCGCACCGTCGATCCGCGCCGCGTCGATGATGTCCTGCGGGATGCCGCGGAAGTACTCGCGCAGCAGGAAGATCGCGTATGGCGAGCCGAGCACGTACGGCAGCACGAGTGCCCAGAACGTGTTGCGCAGGTCGAACGTCGCCATCATCAGATACAGCGGGATGACGGTGACGACGGGTGGCACCATGAGCGTGGCGATGTACACCCAGAACAGCGCGTCGCGGCCGGCGAACTCCAGCCGCGCGAAGGCGTAGGCGGCGAGGATGGAGAAGAGCAGCTGACCGACGAGCACGACGCCGACATACAGGATGGTCACCCAGACCGAGCGGCCGAAGTCGATCAGCGCACTCGAGAACAGGTCGGCGAAGTTGTCGAGCACGGGCGGCGCGGGCAGGGTGAGCGCCGACTGGGTCGCGAACTGCTTGGGGGTCTTGAGCGCCGTCCAGACGCTCAGTGCGAACGGCCCGAGTGTCACGATGGCGCCGACGATCAGCACGATGTACACGAGCACGGAGCTCGCCGCGCGGCGCAGACGCGTTCCGGGATCAGCTGAGGTCATAGGTCGTCCTCCGCCGGAAGTAGAGCTGCTGCGCGAGGGTGATGACGACGAGCACGGCGAAGAGCACGACGGCCATCACGGCGGCGCGCCCCATGTCGAACTGGGTGAATGCGGTCTGGTAGATGCGATAAGCGATGACGGAGGTGGAGCCGCCCGGCCCGCCCTGCGGCGTCAGGCCGTAGATCGAGTCGAACGCCTGAAAGCTGGAGATGATCGACGTGACGAGCACGAAGAACAGCGTGGGACGCAGCAGCGGCACCTTGATGCTCCAGAAGATGCGGGTGCTGCTCGCGCCATCCATGCGCGCCGCCTCGACTACCTGATCGGGAATGACCGCGAGCCCCGCCAGGAAGAACAGGGTCACGTAGCCCACCTGTGACCAGATGTTCACGAACGCGACCGCGGGCAGAGCGAGGGCGGGGCTCGTGAGCCATTCGACGTGGGTGCCGAGCAGCGTGTTCAGCACGCCGCCCGAAGGCTGGAAGATCCAGTTCCACACGATGCCGAGCGCCAGCGGCGCGCACACCCACGGGATGACGTAGATGACTCGGAACACGCCAGCGCCCGGCAGCTTTCTGCTGAGCAGGCTCGCCGCGAACAGGCCGAGCAGCGTCTGCACCGGAATGACGAGGGCGACGAACGCCAGCGTGACGAGCACCGACGTGAGGAAGCCCGCGTCGGTGAGCACGCTCGTCCAGTTGCTCAGCCCGACGAACTCGATCGGGGCGATCAGATCCCAGTGCTGAAAGCTCAGCCACACCACCACGACGATCGGCACGACGAGGAACAGACCGATGCCGATCGCACTCGGGGCGATGAGCACGTAGGGCAACGGCGAGCTGCGCCGCTGGCGCGCGCCGACACCGGTGGATACTGCCATGTGATTGCTCCTCGAATTCGAGTATGCACTGCGTCTCGCTCGGTGACGAGATCGCGTGACCAACTGTGTCGGCGACGGTAGACTCACCGCACATGACTCCAGAGTTCGAACGCGCGCTTGTCGTGGCCGCCCATCCAGATGATGCGGATGTCAATTCGGGAGGCACGATCGCGAAGTGGGCGACCGCAGGTGTGAACGTGACCCTGCTCGTGCTGACGGATGGCGCGGCGGGCGGGGATGAGGCGATGACCCCGGAGGAACTCGTTGTTGCGAGGCAGCGAGAGCAGCGGCGGGCGGGCGCCGCCGTCGGCATCACCGACATCCGCTTTCTGCAGGGTTATCCGGATGGCGCCCTCGCCGTCAGCCCGGAGCTCGTCGAGGAGATCGTGCGGGTGATCAGGCAGGTGCGGCCGCACCGGGTCGTGATGCTCAGCCCCGAACGCAACTGGAACAACATCGCGCAGGGCCATACCGACCACCTGGTGGCGGGCGAGGCGACCATCCGCGCCGTCTACCCGGCGGCGCGGAACCCGTTCTCGTTCCCCCGGCTGCGACGCGAGGAGCACCTGGAGCCGTGGACGGTCGGTGAGGTGTGGGTGCAGGACCCGCCCACGCCGAACCACGCCGAGGACGTCACCGACTTCTTCGAGCAGAAGCTTGCGGCGATCAGCGCCCATGCCAGCCAGTTCCACGGCTCGTTCGACATCGAGGCGCGTCTTCGAGAACGCATGGCGAAGGACGCCGCCCGGTTCGGACTTCCCGCCGGGCGGCTCGCCGAGCCTTACCGCATCGTGCAGGCGGGCTGAGCACCGATGAAGCTCACCGTGCTCGGCGGCGGCGGCTTTCGCACGCCCTACATCTTCCACGAGCTGATCACGCGGCCGGACGCACCACACATCGACGAACTCGTGCTCTTCGATCCCTCGGCCGACAGGCTCGCCGTGATCGCGGCCATCCTGGTGCAGATGACAGGCATCGCCGAGGTTCCCGTGCGCACCACGACGAGCGCAGAGGATGCCATCACCGGCGCCGATGTGGTCTTCGCCGCCGTGCGCACGGGCGGGCTCGACGGGCGACTGCACGATGAGCGCACCGCGCTCGATCTCGGCGTCATCGGCCAGGAGACGACGGGCGCGGGCGGCATCTCGTTCGCCCTGCGCACGGTGCCTGTGATGGTGGAGTACGCCCGTCTCATCGCCCGTACGGCGCCGAATGCGCTCGTCATCAACTTCACGAACCCGGCCGGCATCATCACCGAAGCGATGCAGGCGGTGCTCGGCGATCGGGTCATCGGCATCTGCGACACGCCGTCAGGTCTGGTGCGGCGCGTCGGCGAACTGCTGGGCGCCCCCATCACGGAGCTCGACTATGTCGGCCTCAACCACCTGGGATGGCTGCGCGCAGCAGGCGTGGATGGCCGCGACCGGCTGCCCGAGCTGCTCGCGGACGATGAGCGGCTGGCGCAGCTCGAAGAGACGACGGTGTTCGGTGCCGAGTGGATACGTGCGCTGGGAGCCATCCCCAACGAGTATCTCTGGTACTACTACTGCACGCGCGAGGCGCTCGAATCACTGCGGCACGGCTCGACGCGCGGCGCACAGCTGGCCCAGACGCAGCGCGAGCTGTTCACGGCCGTGGCCGCCGACCCGCGGCACGCGCTCACGATCTGGCTGGCGGCCGTGCGCGCCCGCAACGCCAGCTACATGGCGGATGCCCGCGGCTCGCTGAAGGCGGAAGACGAACCGGATGACGCACTGTTCGCGGAGAGCTATGCGGGGGTCGCGGTCTCGGTCATCGTCGGCCTGCGGGGCGCGGGAGCTGCCGCGCCGCTCATCGTCAACGTGCGCAATGCGGGGGCAGTGGCTGGTCTGCCCGACGACGCGGTCGTGGAGATCCCCGCGCTGCTGACCCCCGACGGCATCCAGCGACAATCGATCGCTGCGCCGACCGAGCACCAGTTGGGGCTCATGCTGCAGGTGAAGGCCGTGGAGCGGCTGGCCATCCGGGCCGCGCTCACGGGCGACCCGAAGGCGGCGCTCGCCGCCTTCGCGGAGCATCCCCTCGTCGACTCGGTGTCGGTCGCGCGCCGACTGCGAGATGAGTGGCGCCCGTGACCGTCGATCTGCTGGTGTGGGGGCCGACGTTCTACGACATCGGCCTGACCGGGCTTGCCGAGGCTCCACGGCCAGGCACCGAGGTCTGGGCGAAGGGTCTCACCACCGGGGCCGGCGGCGTTGCGACGACAGCGATCGCGGCGGCGAGGCTCGGGCTGTCGGTGACGCTGGCGACGGCTCTCGGCACCGATGAGTTCTCGCGGCTGGCGCGCGAGCAGATCGAACGGGCCGGCGTGGCACTCGCACCAGGGCTCGCTTCGGACGAGGAGCGGATGGCCGTGACCGTCGCGCTCGAACTCGACGGCGACCGAGCGATGGTCTCGCACGGCGGGCAGGGCACTCCCCCGCTCTCGGCGGCGGATGTCGCTCGGTTCGCCGTCGTGCCGATCGCGCCGGGCGATCAGCTGAGCGCACTGGCCGAACTCGCGGCATCGGGCACGCGGCTCATCGCCTGCGCGCAGTGGGAGGCGACAGGGCGGTGGCGGCTCGATGAGCTCGGTGCCCTGCCCCACCTCGACGTGCTCGTCGTGAACCGGGACGAGGCTCTGCGCTACACCGGGCTCGATGACCCCGGGCACGCGGTGGAGGCGCTGCAGCGCCGGGTGCCTCGCGTCGTCGTCACGCTCGGCGCCGACGGTGCTCTCGCCGCCGATGCCACGGGCGTCG
>JASGDS010000026.1:0-7243 GCA_047607025.1 Microbacterium sp. | reverse complement strand
GCCGGCCGGCTCCGGCCACGGGGAGGCGACCCCCCGTGGCCGGAGCCGCGGTCTCGCGCGGCGCTCCGATACGTGCTGCTCGGTGTGACCTCATCGTCAGCTCTTCCTTCCGTGGTGGTGTGCCGCCGCCGGAGCGCGGTCGGCTGTTACTGCGCCCAGTCCTCGGTCCAGTCGGCCTGCTCGACCTGCTCGGCAGCCCAGTCGAGGGAGTTCTGCTGCAGCGTCGCGACCGCCGTCTGCAGATCCGCGGAGCCGATCAGGTAGCCCTCGAAGGGGTTCTGGCCGGAGAGCGCGGCGGGCAGTTGGATGAAACCGGTGGTCTGGCCGGAGGGCGGCAGCTGCGCCCATGCCCCGACCGTCAGGGCGGCGAGCCCCGACGGGTCCTCCACGTCGACGAGCGCCGAGATGCTGTTGGTGGCGTCGAGCCAGTCCTTCACCTTCGGGCTGGAAACGTACTGCAGGAAGGTGATGGCCGCGTCGAGCTGCTCGCCCTCGATGTAGGCCGGGATCATGTACGCCGTCCCGCCGTTGTTGATACCGAACTGCGCGTCATCGCCCGAGGCGTACGTCGAGTCACTCGTCTCGACCGTGGGGAAGGGGATGGTGCCCCAGCTGAAGTCGACCTCGCTCAGTCCCGCCCCGGAGAAGTTGGTCCCCCAGGAGAGCGCGGCTTCGCCGCCCGCGAATGCGGTGCCGCCCGAGAAGGATCCCTCGGCGGGCACCCCCGACCAGTTCTCGGTGGCGCAGGTGTCGACGAAGGTCTTGAGCAGTTCGAGCATGTTGGCGAAGGCCGGGTCGGTCTCGATGTTCACCTCGCCGGTCAGGAGGGCGCGCACGAGGCTCTTGGTCGAGATCGGGTAGGTCTCGCCGGGGTTGCCGTCCGCGTCATACTGGTTGGCCGCCTCATACTCCTCCGAGAGCAGCATCGAGCCGAGCGCGATGACCGTCCAGCCGGAGTAGAGGGGCGAGTTGTCGAACCCGAGCGGCTCGTATCCGGCCTCGCGGAGCGCGGGGCACGCCTCGAGGAAGCCGGAGAAGGTGCCGAGGTCCTCGACCGCGACCTCGGCCGCGTCGAGCGCGTCCTGGTTGTAGTAGAGGCCGACTCCCACGAGGTTGAAGGGGATGGACCAGTAGTCGCCGTTGACGTCGGCTCCGAGCTTCTCCGATCCGCCGAAGTAGTCGCTACGGAACAGCTCGATCCAGGGGACGTCGCTGTCGGCGAAGGGGTTGGGTTCGTTGAGCTCGTCGGTGAGCGCGTACACCTGGTCCGGGGTGTGGGCGGTCTGCGCGAAGATGAGCTCGGGCGCGGTGCCCGCGGTCAGCTGCGCGGACGAGGTCTGCGCCCACGACGACAGGGGAAGCACGGTCGTCTTGACTTCGATGTCGGGGTTGTCCGCCTCGAAGGAGGCGATCAACTCCTCCCAGGCGGGCCCGAAGGAGTCGGTGTCGCTCGTGAACTGGTTCGGACCGGCGAGGGTGATGGTGACCTTCCCCGAGTCTTCTGAACTGCACCCGGCGAGCGCCGCCGCGGCGAGGCCGAAGGCGGTGACACCCGCGACGATGCGGACCCGTCCTGCGGTGATACGTTTCATTGCTGTGTGCTCCTTGGTGTTATTGAGACGAGACCCACAACCGGGCCCCGGGTGCGCATCAATGTGCGCCCGGCATGCCCCCCTGCACGCCCGCCAAAAAGTATTTGGAGAAGAACGCGAAGAGGAGGACGAGAGGAAGACTCGCGAGCAGATACCCCGCCATGAGAGGGCCGATGTCGGTCGCGTTCTGACCCTGGAAGAACTGCAGACCCACCGACACGGTCCGCAGGCTGTCATCGCTGAGCACGAGCAGGGGCCAGAAGAAGTCGTTCCAGACCGTCGTGACGGTCATGAGCGCGATCGTGCCGAGCACCGGCAAGGACAGCGGGAGCATGATCGAGAAGTACATGCGCACATCCGATGCCCCGTCCATGCGCGCCGCGTCGAAGATCGCCTGCGGGATGCCCTCGACGAAGTTGCGGATGAGCACCGTGCCGAGCACGACTCCGCCCGCGACATAGGGGATCACGAGCACCGTGTAGCTGTTGAGCAGGTGCCAGTCGCGCATCATCACGAAGAGCGGGATCAGGTTCGCGATACCGGGGATCATCATGAGCACCAGAACCAGCGCGTACACGAACCCCCGCCCGCGGAAACGGTACCGGGCGAGCACGAAGGCCGCGATCGACGCGACCGCGAGCACGAGCACGATGGTCACGGCGGCCACGAGCACCGTGTTCATCAGGTACGGCGCGATCTGCTGCCAGGCGCGCCCGAAGTTCTCGAAGTGGAAGGGAGCCTCAAGGCTCCAGAAGCTCTCGGCGAACTGCTGGTTGCTCTTGACCGAGGTCACCACCATGAGCAGATACGGCAGCAGGCTCACCACGATGAGTGCGACGAGCACGCTCTTGACGCCGAGCTGGCGGGTCCGGATGCCACGTCGTTTCGGCATCGTTGCCATGGCGGTCACATCGCACCTCCGTCACCCGCGGCCTCGCCGCGTCGCCCGCGGATGAAGACGGCGAGGCTCAACAGCATCGTGATGAGGAACAGGGTGGTCGACAGAGCCGCCGAGTACCCCCAGTCGCCGCCCGCGAACGCGACGTTGATCATCCGCAGGATCGGCACGATGGTGGCGTTGTCCGGGCCGCCCGCGGTGAGCACGTAGGCCACGAAGCCGTATTGCAGCGTGCCGACGACCACGAGGAACACCAGCAGTCGCACCTGGCTCGCCATCAGGGGCAGATCGATCCGCCAGAAGCGCTGGATGCGGGTGACGCCGTCCAGCTCGGCCGCCTCGAGCACCTCCTTCGGGATGTTCTGCAGGCTCGAGTAGAAGACCAGGAACGGAAGGCCGGCGATGAAGGGGAAGCCGACGAACAGCAGCGCGAACAGTGCCGTGTCGGGCATACCCGTCCAGTTGTGCGCGAGGTCACCCAGGCCGACGGCCTCGAGGACCCGGTTGATGACGCCCTTGTTCGGCTGGTAGAGGAACCCCCACAGGAGCGCCGTGACGACACCGGGGAAGGCCATCGGCAGGATCAGCAGGGTGCGGGCGACGAACTGCCACCGTTCACTCCGCAACGTCACGAGCAGTTCCGCCGCGAGCAGCGGGAAGACCCAGCTGACGATGCTGAACACGAAGATGATCCCGAGGTTGCGGAAGGAGCGCCACCAGATCTCGTCGGAGAGCATGGTCAGGTAGTTGCCGAAGCCGATGAAGGTCGACTCCGCCGCGGGCCGCCAGTCGAAGAACGACCAGAAGATCCCGGCGAGCGCGGGGTAGTAGGCGAACAGGGCGATGATGACGACGAGCGGAGCCAGCGCGAGGTAGATCAGCACGGTGCGCTGGACGCGCGCGCCCCGGCGCCGACGGCCACCGAGCCCGGGGGGAGGAGGGGGGACGTCGCGGCTCGGCTCCTCGGCGAGGGCCGGGCTCGGCACGAGCGCTGTCGACATGGTTCTTCTCTCCGTTGAGGGGGTCCAGCTCGACCGATCCGGGTCGAGCGGTGAAACGTTACACTCATTATCCGGGGAACGGCCGCGGCTGTCAAGGCGCCCCGGAGCGGTCACCAGCGAAGCTCCCGACCGCTCAGCCCGATCTCACCCAGGTGGATGACGAAGCCCCCTGCGGCGCCCCGCGGCGAAATCGTATCCGCGCTGCGTCCTCCGGCCCGCACGACCCCCGCGCTGATCGCCACGAGGCGATCCGTCTCCATCCCGAGCTCGACCGCGACCCGGTTCCAGCCCGCGGGCCACAACCGTCCGCGGGCCTCTCGCACTGAGCCGTCGTCGAAATGCGCCCGGATGACGGACACGCACTCCTCCGCGGGCGGCTCCGCGCACAGATCCAGGTAGGCGTACGCGAACCGCGCCCCCTCCCGTCGCGGATCACCGCGCAGCTGGACCCGAAGCTCCGGGGGCTCGGACGCCGACGCGCGCAGCACCTCGTGGCCGAACTGGGCGTGAGGGATCGGCATGCAGTTCAACGGGGAGAGGGTGAGCGACACCTCCCCCGACGCCGACCCGACCTCGCTCAGCGCGAACGGCTCCCGATCGATGTCGGCCGCCCGCGGCGCGATCGACGGCGGCCGCCACTCCCGCCCCGCCCTGGCGGGCGGCGCACTCCGGGGCTCCGGGGCGGAGAAGCGCCAGCGATGCGAGCCGCCCGTCACCAGCAGCCGGAGCCCGCCCTCGCCCAGATCCACCTCCACCTCGACCTCGGGAGGGCACACCAGTTCGGCGACGATCTCGCGCCCGGAGCGATGCCAGCCCCCCTCGATCTCGCCACGCGGCGTCACGAGGGTGACCCGGATGCGGTCGGTACCGCTGATCGCGTGCGGCGCGAACCGTGCCCGGCGCCACCCCGCGGCGGCGGGAGACAAGCCCGCCGCCGCACGCACCAGCCAGGCCGCGAACGGCGCGCCGAGGCCCACGTGATCCAGTGACCCCGTCCCCGTGTTAGCGGGATCGATCCACCAGTTCTCCCACAGCGTGCCCGGGCCGCTCGCGAGCATCGCGCCCACCCCCGGCTCGGCGGGCTGCCGCAGCACCGCGGCGATGAGCTCGTGCTCCCCCGCCTCGGTGAGCACCTCGACGAGCCAGCGGGTCGCCGCGAACCCGGTCGACACTCGACCTCCCCTGCCCCGGATGTCGGCGACCAGATGCGCCCGCACGGCGCCGACGAGCCGTGGCTCGACGATGCCGGTGGCGAGCGCCGCGGCGTGGGCGCCCTGCGAGCCGTTCGCGACGAGGCCGTCCTCACTCACGAAACGCCGGGCGGCGTTGCGCCGGAGCGTCTCGACGCGGGCATCCGGTTCGTCTCCGCGACGCCCGGCCACCTCGCCCTCGAGCCGATGCAGCACCTCGAGGGTGTCGATGGCCGCCGCCGTGTGCAGCAGCTCCGGCGGGGTCTGCTCGAGCGCGAGCCAGTCGTGGCCGTAGCTCGCGGCGAAACCGTCCACGATCCCGGACTCGCCGATCCGGTCAAGGATGTACCCCGCCCAGGCGCGCAACGACGGCAGCGCCGCCTCGACGACCGCCGCGTCGCCGTAGTGGCGCCAATGCCCCCACAGCACTCGGTGAAGGGCCGAACCCCACACCGGATCGGGTGGCATGACGATGCCGCGAGGATCGGGGGCGATGCCCGAGATCGCACCGTCGGCACCCTGGGAGTCTCCGAGGTCGACAATCCACTTCGAGAGCAGGCTGCGCATGTCCAGCGCGGCCAGATCCCACTCGGCGGCCGAGGCCATGTCCCCCGTCCAGGCGGCCTGCTCTCGAGTGGGGCAGTCCTCCGGGACTCCGTGCAGATTGTTGAGGGCCGTCCGCCGAGCCGCGGTGGCGAGACGGGCGAACACCGCGTCGTCGGTGTCCACCTGGAGCGTGTCGGCGACGTCGCTGTGCAGCACGCACGCGACGAGCTCGATCTCGGCGGTCGCGGGCAGGCCGCGCACCTCGACGTAGCGGAAGCCGTAGTAGGCGAAGGACGGCTCCGCGCTCTCTGCGGGCCGGCCGGTGGCCTGCCACTGGAAGACCTGCCGCTCCCGGCCTTGGTCGTAGGGCATCGTGAGGTTGGTCGTGTCGACCCGCCCCGTCCCGTCGAGATGCTCCCCGTGGACCAGCGTGATGGTGGTGGGCTCCGGCAGCGGAGACAACAGCGTGATCCGGCAACGACCCGCGATGTTCTCGCCCAGATCGTAGACGCGCACCCCGAGCGGACGCGCCCGCTCTGTGGGGGTGAACTCCCGCACGACCCGCACGGGGGGCGTGGGATCCGGCTCGATCACGAGGGGCAGCCCTTCACCCTCCCCGACGGCGACGGCGGATCCACCGAGGGGGAGGTCCTGAGGGATGCCGGGCTCGTACCGCTCGAGGTAGAACGGCACCTGGCTGGTCACGGGCGAGGGGTAGAGCGCACCACCGCTGAGCGGCACGGCACCCCGGCGGCCCGCGGTCCAGTGGTCGAGCTCTGCGAGCAGTCTGGCCTCCTCGCCGGTGGCACCCCACGACCCGAGTCCCGGGGTGATGCGCACCTCGTTCTCGCCCGCACGCAGCAACTCGGTCACCTCGAACGCGCGGTAGAGCGCACGTCGGCGCGCCGTCCGGCTCGGGTCCAGGCGCCCCTCGCCGACCTGGACGCCGTTGACCTGAATCCGGAAGAGCCCCTGCGCGGTCGCGTAGATCCTGGCCCGATCGGGTCGCGCGCCGAGCGCGAACCGCGTCACGATCGCCGAGCCCGTCGGTGCGCGGTGCCAGGAATCGACCCAGTCAGTCACGGTGAGCGGCCCGGTTTCGAACACCGACTCGTGCTCCCGACCCTCCGCCGTGCGCAGCCGGAGACGGTACCGCGCGAACGGTGCCAGCACCGCGGGAATCCGCAGCTCGCGCACCCCGGGCTCCGTCACGGCGCGCCAGAGCTCGCCCCGCTCCTCGTCGAACAGCGAGAGCTCGCTCGCGTCGAGGCCGGGCCACGAGACGAGCGGGCTCGCGGACGCCGCGAGAACGGGATCGGTGCTCCCGTCGATCAGCAGCCCGCGACGTGGGTCGCCCGGGGTGTCCTGCCGCTGCTCCCGGTGGACCGCGTCGCTCTGGGTCACCCTCGCTCCTTCTCGATCATCGTTGAACGCTTCTCGGCGATCTTCAGTAAAACGTTATACCATCCCGGTGCCCCCCACGCGGAGAAGCGGGGTGGCCGAACTCGTCCCCAGCACCTAGAGTCTTCCCAGGGAAATCCTGACGACGGTGCGAACCATGCCCGCCGCCAGGCGACCGGAAGGAGCGATGAAACGTGGTGAGCATGAAAGACGTCGCCAGTCGCTCCTCCGTGTCCCTGGCAACCGTTTCCAAGTACCTCAACACCCCGCATCGCGTCGCGCCGGCCACCCAGGCACGCATCCGCGCCGCGATCGCCGAACTCGGCTACACCCGCAACGAATCCGCACGGCAGCTCAAGACCGGCAAGAGCAGCGTGCTGGCGCTGGTCGCCCTCGAGCTCAACAACCCCTTCTTCGGCGAGGTCGCCGAAGCGATCGAACGGCGCGCGGCGGAACGCGGCCTGTACCTCTCGATCACCTCGGCCGGAGGGAACGCGGGGCGGGAGGCCGAGTACATCCGCCTGCTGGTCCAGCAGCGCGCGTACGGAGTGATCCTCGCATCCGGGCTGACCCCGGACCGCGAACTCGAGCTGCTCGGCGGCAGCGCCATCCCGG
>JASGDS010000025.1:0-4906 GCA_047607025.1 Microbacterium sp. | reverse complement strand
GGCGCACCGGTTGCCGCAGGCCGACCGAGGCGAGCAGTTCACGGGCGACCTCGCCGATGCGCTGCCCGAGTGCTGTGGGCTCCGCCAGCGTCTGCGACCGGGAGATCGTCGTGAAGTCGGCGTACCGCAGCTTCAGCGCGACGCCGCCCGCCTCCAGTTCGCTGCGCCGAAGGCGCACCGCGACGCGGTCGGCAAGACGCAGCACCTCCGCGCGCAGCACATCGACATCCGCCACATCCTCGGTGAACGTCTCCTCGTGCGAGATGCTCTTCTCGACGCGGGTCGTCTCGACCTCCCTGGCATCCTCGCCTCGGGCGAGCGCGGCGAGCCGCTCGGCCGATGCCCGGCCGACGAGTCGCTCCAGCACCGGTGCCGGCGTGTCGCGCAGGTCGGCGATGGTGCGGATGGCGCGGCCCTCCAGCACCTCGGCGGTGCGGGGCCCGACGCCCCAGATCCTCCGCACGGACAGGGGTGCGAGAAAGCGCTCCGTGGCCGCGCCCGGCACGATGAACAGGCCATCCGGCTTCGACAGCGTCGAGGCGATCTTCGCGACGTGCTTCGTCGCCGCCACCCCCACGCTGCAGGTGATGCCGATCTCGCTCTGCACGCGTCGGCGCACCATCCGGGCGATCTCGCCCGGGCTCCCCCAGAGTCGGCGCGCACCGCGCACATCGAGGAACGCCTCGTCGATCGACAGCGGTTCGACGAGCGGCGTGATGCTGCGGAAGATGTCCATCACCTGCGCCGATACCTCGCGGTAGCGCTCGAAGTGCGGTAGCACGACGATCACCTGTGGGCACAGCCTCACGGCCTGACTCACCGGCATCGCCGAGCGCACGCCGTAGCGGCGCGCCTCGTACGACGCACTGGAGACGACCGAGCGCGCCTCGGGCGCACCGACCAGAATCGGCTTGCCGGCAAGTGACGGGTCGTCGAGCACCTCGACCGACGCGTAGAACGCATCCATGTCGACGTGCAGAATGCCCGTGCCCGCGTCGTCCGCGCCCTCGGGCGAGACGAGGCGATCACTGCCATCCGCACGCCCCATGGGGCAGTGTCACTCCTCGTCTTCGGACAGCTCGGCGAGCACCTCGGGCGACAGGTCGATGTTGGTGAACACGTTCTGCACGTCGTCGCTGTCCTCCAGCGCGTCGATCAGACGGAACACCTTGCGGGCGACCTCGGCGTCGGCCGGCACCTTGACGTTCGGCACGAACTCGGCGTCGGCCGACTCGTAGTCGATGCCCGCCTCCTGCAGCGCGGTGCGCACGGCGACGAGGTCGGTCGGCTCCGAGATGACTTCGAAGCCCTCCGGGTGCGGCTCGATGTCCTGCGCGCCCGCGTCGAGGGCGGCGAGCATGATGTCGTCCTCGGTGGCGCCCTCGCCGACGATGATGACGCCCTTGCGTTCGAAGTTGTACGCCACGCTGCCCGGATCGGCCATGTTGCCGCCGTTGCGGCTCACGATGGTGCGCACCTCGGCTGCTGCACGGTTCTTGTTGTCCGTGAGGCACTCGATGAGCATGGCCACACCACCGGCCGCATACCCCTCGTACATGATCGAGGTGTACTCGACCGACTCGCCGCCGATGCCGGCGCCTCGCTTGATCGCACGGTCGATGTTGTCCTTCGGCACCGACGTCTTCTTCGCCTTGAGCACGGCGTCATACAGCGTCGGGTTGCCCTGCAGGTCGGGTCCGCCGAGCTTCGCCGCGACCTCGATGTTCTTGATGAGCTTGGCCCACGACTTCGCACGCTTGGCGTCGATAGCCGCCTTCTTGTGCTTGGTGGTGGCCCACTTGGAATGCCCGGACATAACTCTCCCGCTTGATTGCTTCTGGTGCAGTGAACCAGTCTATTCGCGGATCAGCTGATGTACACGACCGTGCCGAGCGGAAGCTCCGCCAGACGATCGATCACGGGAGCATCCAGCCGCAGGCATCCGTTTGAGATCGCCCCCGAATGCGCGTCGTGATAGTGGAAAGCGGTGACCGCCACGCTCTGTTCGTCGAACCCGTCCAGCGTCGGAGACTGCACCGAGAGGTAGACGATCGGATGGCCGCGTGTGTACTCGAGGGAGTCCACGACCTCATCGTGCATGATGAACACGCGCCCGGTCGGCGTGGGCGTCTGGTCCGTGCCCGAGCCGAAATCGGTGGCGATCGTCTCGCGGTCGTCTCCCGTGACGATGTCGATCGTCCTCGCGGTCAGATCGACCTCGACGTGCACGTCGTTGTGGCTGAGCGTCACGTCCGCCATGCGCAGCCATCCCGTCACCTGCGACGGATCTCCCTGCGACGGCACCGCCTGCCGACCGGTCAGCAGCACCTTCACCCAGTTGTCCTGCTGTTCGATGACCGGCACGATCGTGCCGCCGTACTGCTGCTCGTGCGGCAGGAACCCGACCGGGTCGCCCTCCGGATCGGTGAACACGGGCGCGCCGCCGTCGTTCGGCTGCGCGAGAACGTCGGTCACCTCACCCGTCGGATCGTCGTCGACGGCGAGGTCGGGATTCACCGCGAAGACATCGACGACGGGCAGCGCCGAGCTGTCGTACTGCTCGGTGTTCTCGGGGAAGCCGGTCTCGGTCGGCGTCGGCGTCTCGGTCGGGGTGGGCGTCGCGGATGCCGTCTGGGTGGGTGTCGCCGTCGGCTCGGCAGCATCGCTCGAGGGCAGTGCCCGCACGATCACGAAGGCGGCGATCGCGATCAGCACCACCACGGCAGCGACGACCCCGATCGTGATCTTCTTCCGGCGTCCTGCCGTCGTCGCGTCCGTCATCCTCGCCCCGATCGCTCGTCGATGTGCTCGAAGGGCACAATACTTCAGTGACATGATCGAAGAATGAAGATCCTCTCGATTCAGTCGGCTGTCGCCTACGGACACGTCGGAAACTCCGCCGCCACCTTCCCGCTGCAGCGCATCGGCGTCGAGGTGATGCCGGTGTACACGGTGAACTTCTCGAATCACACCGGATACGGCGCGTGGCGCGGTCCGCTCATCGCGCCGGACGACGTGGCCGATGTCATCACCGGCATCGAGGAGCGCGGAGCGTTCGGCAGCATCGACGCCGTGCTCAGCGGATACCAGGGGTCAGAGGGGATCGGCGACGTCATCATCGATGCCGTGGCGAGGGTGAAGGCGGCGAACCCCGCCGCCGTCTACGCCTGCGACCCCGTCATGGGGAGCGCGACCTCGGGCTGCTTCGTGGCTCCCGCCATCCCCGTGCTGCTGCGCGAGCGGGTCGTGCCCGTCGCCGACATCATCACGCCGAACCAGTTCGAGCTGGGCTACCTCACCGACACGTCGCCCGCCTCGCCGGAGGAGACACTGGCTTCCGTCGATCTCGCGCGCGCCATGGGGCCATCCACGGTTCTCGTGACGAGCGTCGAGCAGCCGGATGCCCCGGAGGGCACGATCGAGATGCTCGCCGTCGACGACGAGGGCGGCTGGATCGTGCAGACGCCACGCCTTCCCTTCAAGGCGAACGGCTCGGGCGATGTCACTGCGGCCCTGTTCACCGCGCACTACCTTGAGACCGGCTCAGCCGCCGACGCGCTCGCGCGCACCGCGTCGAGCGTCTTCGGCCTGCTCGAGCAGACCCTCGCCTCGGGTGAGAGTGAACTGCAGCTCGTCGAGGCGCAGGAGCACTACGCCCATCCCCGCGGGGAGTTCGTCCCCACCCGGGTCCGCTAGAGGTTCGCCAGGAAGCGAGCGTGGAAGCGGGTCTCGCCCGTGACTTCGGGGTGGAAGGACGTCGCGAGCAGGCTGCCCTGCTCCACGGCGACGACGCGCCCATCCGGCAGCGCCGCGAGGGCGGTGGCGGATGACCCGACCTCGGTCACGACAGGCGCCCGGATGAACGACGCCTCAACCGGCGGCGCACCGAGCGCGGCCACGTCGAGCTGCGTATCGAACGACTCGTTCTGACCACCGAACGCGTTGCGACGCACCGTGACGTCCAGTCCGCCGAAGGTCTGCTGACCCTCGATCGCATCGAGCACGCGATCGGCCAGCAGGATGAGCCCCGCGCAGGTGCCGTACATCGGCATCCCGTCGCGGATGGCCCCGATGATCGGCTCGCGCAGCCCGAAGATGCGGGCCAGCTTGTCGATGACGCTCGACTCGCCGCCTGGCAGCACGAGGCCATCCACCTCGGCCAGCTCGCGCTCACGACGCACGAGCGTCACCTGCGCACCGAGCTGCCCGAGCAGGGCGGCATGCTCGCGCACGTCGCCCTGCAGCGCGAGCACGCCGACGCGTGTCACCATCCGCGCTCGGCCAGGCGGTGCGGGGCGGGAAGGTCGGCGACGTTGATGCCGACCATGGCCTCGCCTAGCCCACGCGATGCCTCGGCGATCACGGCGGGGTCGTCGTAGAACGCGGTGGCCTCCACGATGGCGGCCGCCCGCTCGGCGGGGTTTCCCGACTTGAAGATGCCCGAGCCGACGAACACGCCATCGGCCCCCAGCTGCATCATGAGCGCCGCGTCGGCGGGGGTTGCCACACCACCCGCGGTGAACAGCACGACGGGCAGCTTGCCGGTATCGGCGATCTCGGCGACGAGCTCATAGGGTGCCTGCAGCTCCTTGGCCGCGACGTACAGCTCATCCTTCGTCTTCGAGCGCAGCTCGTTCAGCTGCGCGGTGATCGTACGGATGTGCTTGGTCGCCTCGGAGACGTCGCCCGTGCCCGCCTCGCCCTTCGAACGGATCATGGCCGCCCCCTCGGTGATGCGGCGCAGCGCCTCTCCCAGGTTGGTGGCGCCGCAGACGAACGGCACGGTGAAGTTCCACTTGTCGATGTGGTTGACGTAGTCGGCCGGCGAGAGCACCTCGGACTCGTCGATGTAGTCGACGCCGAGCTCCTGCAGCACCTGCGCCTCGACGAAGTGGCCGATGCGCGC
>JASGDS010000024.1:0-5895 GCA_047607025.1 Microbacterium sp. | reverse complement strand
GTAGTCGTCGATGACCAGTACTTCGCCGACGTGAGAGAGGAGAACCCCGGGTTCGACGGGCTGACCGCCACCTACCTCGTCGTCTTCACGAGCGAATGGGGTGGTATCGAGTACTACTCCGGCACCGGCTCGACCGTCGAATCCCTGTTCCTCAGTCTCGGCTTCAGCCAAAACCCCCTTGCCGACCAGTTCGATGACCAGCGCACCACAGTCAGTCCCGAGCTGCTGAGCAGCGTCGACGCGGACGTCCTCATCGTGGCGAACAACACGCAAGACCTCGAACGCACCGAGTTCGATGAGCTGCTCACCTCCCAGCCACTGTTCCAGCAGCTCGGTGCCGTTCAGAGCGGCCACGCCGTGATCTTCGACAACACGGGCACCGGCAGCTTCGTGTTCGACGGCGAAGAGGTGGAGGGCAACATGGCCTGGGCGCTCGGATACCCGGGGCCGCTGTCGACGGAATGGGCCGCCGGACACATCGTCGCGATGATCAACTCCGTGCTGGAATGAGGACGGATCAGCCCTCGGCGCCGGGCGATCGCGGAGGGTCAGCGACCGGCTGACCCTCGACCGTAGCGACTCACCGCAATCCTCAAGAAAGCGAACCGTCAATCAACTTCAGAAACGCGACCCGAGGGGGCGGCTGTGAGGAGTTCTGCGCTTATCAGGGGGAGATGCGGGATATCCCTGGCACGCACGGCGCACAGAGCACGGGTGCATACGATGGAGGGATGACGGCCACGAACCTGCCCTCCGGAATCGCCCTCGACGAGCTCGATGAGGAGGTGCGGCCGCAGGACGACCTGTACCGACACGTGAACGGGCGCTGGCTCGCCCGCACCGAGATCCCCGCCGACAAGGCGCGTTTCGGCTCGTTCATCCAGCTCGCGGAGCAGGCCGAGGCGGATGTGCGCGCGATCGTCGAGGAGGAGGCAGCCCCCGACCAGAGCGATGACGCCCGCAAGGTGCGTGACCTCTACGCCAGCTTCATGGACACCTCCCGCATCGAGCAGCTGGGGGCCGAACCGCTGGCGCCGATCTTCGAGCGCATCGACGGCATCGACGACATCGCCTCGTTCCTGCGGGTGAGCGGCGAGCTCGACCGCGAGGGCATCGCCAGCCCCATCGGCGCCTACGTCTACCTCGATCCGGGTGACCCCGAGCGCTACGTCGTCAACGTCGTGCAGTCGGGCATCTCGCTGCCGGACGAGAGCTACTTCCGCCTCGACGAGTTCGCCGAGATCCGCGACGAGTTCCTCGCCCACGTCGAGCGGATGCTGACCCTGGCGGGTGTTCAGGATGCCGCGGGCGAGGCGAAGCGCGTGGTGGAGCTGCAGCGCGAGATCGCCTCGCACCACTGGGACAACGTGCGCTGCCGCGACGCCGTCGCCACCTACAACCTGAAGACCTGGGACGAGACGCAGGCCCTCGCCGGGGTCGACCTCACCCCGTGGCGCGACGCGATCGGCACGCCAGAGCAGCTCGCCGAGGTGGTCGTGGCGCAGCCGTCCGCGCTCGAGGGTCTCGGCGCGCTGCTGATCGAGGACCGCGTCGAGGACTGGAAGACGTGGCTGCGGTTCCAGGCCGTGCACTCTCTCGCGCCCTATCTTTCCGAGGCGTTCGTGAACGAGAACTTCGCGTTCTACGGCACGACGCTCTCCGGCACCCCCGCCATCCGCGATCGCTGGAAGCGCGGCGTCGCGCTCGTCGAAGGCGTGCTCAGCGACGCGATCGGTCAGGTGTACGTCGACCGGCATTTCCCGCCGGAGGCGAAGGCGCAGATGGATGAGCTGGTCGCGAACCTCATCGAGGCATACCGCCAGAGCATCACCGACCTCGAATGGATGAGCCCGGTGACGCGCGAGAAGGCGCTCGAGAAGCTCGACGCGTTCACGCCGAAGATCGGCTACCCGGTGAAATGGCGCACCTACGACAAGGTCGACATCGACCCGATCGACCTCGTCGGCAACGTGCGCCGCGCGAATGCGGCCGAGCACGACCGCCAGCTCGGGCGCATCGGCGGGCCGATCGACCGTGATGAGTGGCACATGACGCCCATGACCGTCAACGCCTACTACAACCCGCTGATGAACGAGATCGTCTTCCCCGCGGCCATCCTGCAGTACCCGTTCTTCGACCCGAATCGCGATGCGGCGGCGAACTACGGCGGCATCGGTGCGGTGATCGGGCACGAGATCGGGCACGGCTTCGACGACCAGGGCAGCCGCTTCGACGGCACGGGCGCCCTGCGCGACTGGTGGACGGAAGAGGACCGCGCCGCGTTCGAGCAGCGCACGGCCGCTCTCATCGCGCAGTACGACGCGCTCACTCCGCAGGGGCTGGATGAGTCGCACCACGTCAACGGCGCGCTCACGATCGGCGAGAACATCGGCGACCTCGGCGGGCTCGGCATCGCGATCAAGGCCTACGAGCTGGCCGGTGCTTCGGCAGGCTCAGGACAGGCAACAGCAACCCGTGAGGAGATCGACTCTCTCACGCCGATTCAGCGACTGCTGCTCTCGTGGGGGCAGGTCTGGCAGCAGAAGACGCGCGAGGCCGAGGTGGTGCGGCTGCTGACGGTCGACCCGCATTCGCCGAACGAATTCCGCTGCAACCAGATCGTGCGCAACGTCGACGCGTTCTACGACGCGTTCGGCGTGACCGAGGCCGATCAGCTGTGGCTCGCGCCGGAAGAGCGTGTGACGATCTGGTGACGGCGCCGCAGCCACTCTCCTTCTCAGGGCAGAATGGATAGTCGGGGAATGAGATGCGAGAGGAACGTCGGTGGCGAGCGATTCACACCCCGAGGTCGGCGCACGATCGACCAGACGCGGCATGGCGCGAGAGTCGGATGGCGCGACCCGCAGGTCACGCAGGCAGCGGCCATCCAGCCCGCCCAGTTTCGCCGCCACGCTTCGCACCCTTGAGCAGCTGACGGCGGCCGACGCGCGCGTCGGCGTGCATGTCGTCGACCTCGACGAGGGCCAGGTGCTGCTGGCGGGGGATGACCACGTCACCCTGCCCGTCGGTGCGCTCGGCACCCTGCCGTTGCTCGTCGAGGCCGCATCTCAGTTCGCGTCGGGCGAGCTCGACCCGGCACTGCCTGTGACCCGCGAGGTCGCCGACCCCGTGCGCATGGCCGGCCTGTGGCGACTGCTCGCGACCGACACGCTGCCGCTGGGCGATCTGGCCATCCTGACCGCCGCCGCCGATGATGCGCTCGCGGCCAATGCGCTGCTCGATCGGGTCGGGCACGAGCGTGTCACGCGCCGGTTCGTCGAGCTCGGGATGCCGCGCTCGGCCCTGCTGGATCGCTTCCGCGAGGGGAGGGGGCCCGATGACGCACCCCATGTGGCTCTCGGAACGGCGCGCGAGTTCGCGACGCTCTTCAGCGACCTCGTCTCTGGTCGGGTCGAGGGTGCGGACGTCTCTGCGCAGGTCGCGGAATGGCTCACCTACAACCACGACCCGGGTCTCGTCGGTGCTGTCGCAGGCATCGATCCGTCGGCGCACGACAACGACCAGCACGGACTGCTGTTTCTGAACAAGACCGGGCGCGCCGCGAACGTGCGGGCCGAGGTCGGGGTGCTGGCAGGGCCCCGCGGCGGCGTCGCCTACGCGCTGCTCGTCGAGTTCCGCGATGCGAGCATCCTGCACCGCGACCGCGCGCACGAGGCGTTCCGGGTGCTCGGCCGCGAGCTCATGGAGTTCGTCGCCTGAGCGCTCAGGTGAGCGGTTCGGCGCCCAGGCCGGTGGAGGACCACTGCGCGGCGAGGCACTCGAGTCGCTCACGGAAGTCGGGCCACGAAGAGGCGCCAGCGGGCGACCAGGCATGCTCGGCTGCCGATGCGATGCGGGGGAAGACCATCCGTTCGATATCGGCACGCGTCAGGATGGTCTCGGTCCACAGCGCCGCCTCGACACCCAGGATGGCCTCGTCGGGCAGACCGGGCACAACCGTCTCGGGCGTCCACGAGTATGACCGCTCGAGGCTCGTCGGGCCGTTCGCCCAGATGAGGCCGAGCGGCGAGGCGTCGTCGTACTTCATGTCGAGGTAGATGGCGTCGGCGGGGGAGAGGATGACCTTCCCGCCGTTCTCGACGAACGCGCGCACACGGTCGGTCTCGTCGTCGTTCGCGGTCGTGAAGCCCCAGTACTGCCCGATCGTGCCGGATGGCAGTGGTACGCGGCCCGCCTCATGCCAGGTCACCGGTGTCTTCCCAGCCGCCGTCACAACAGAGGCGGCGAAGCCGACGAGCTCGGCGTAGTCGGCGGGATCGGTGCCGAGCGCCTCGTCGCCGCCGATGTGCACGAGCGGTCCAGGGGTCAGCGCGCACACCTCGGTCAGCACGTCGGTGAGGAAGTCGCGCACGGCCTGCGACCCGGCGCGCAGCGACGAGAAGCCGACCGCCATGCCCGTGTACGGCACACCCGCCTGCGGCAGGCCGCCGCCGCAGGTCTCGACGATCTCGCGGATGTGGTCGGTGATGACCGGATCGGCGGCGAGCTCGGGGTAAGCGAGGCCGACGGCGTGCGTGTGGCCAGGCAGGTCGATCTCGGGCACGATCGTGATGCCGCGTTTGCGCGCATGACCGAGGATGGCCGTCCAGTCTGCGTGCGAAAAGCTCTCGTCGGACGCCAGCTCGGGGCGGCTGTCGAGCTGCAGCCGCCAGCCCTGGTCGTCGGTGACGTGCAGGTGCAGGTGCGTGAGCTTCAGCTCGGCGAGCCGGTCGATGAGCCAGGTCACGACCTCGACCCCGAAGAAGTGCCGCGCCACGTCGAGCATCATGCCTCGGTACGTGAAGCGGGGCGCATCGTCGATCGCGACGTGCGGCAGCGACCATCCGTCACCCTCGATCAGCAGCTGCGCGAGCGTCGCGCGTGCGTGCCGCAGACCGGCGTCGGCGCCCGCCCGCACCCGAAGGCCGTCATCGTCGATGTTCAGCGAGTATGCTCCCGGCGCGAGTGACGTGTCGACGGTCGTCGTCGCACCACCCCAGGCGGTTTCCGCCGCCGTGTCGCGCGAGGACGCCTCGCCGACCTCGAGCACGCCCCCCTGCTCGGTCACCGACGCGGGCAAGGGGATGAGCGGCAGCGACATCCCCTCAGCGTATCGACAGCCCGCGACTCAGAAGACGATCGTGTGGTTGCCGGTGCGGATGACGCGATCCTGCGCGTGCCACAGCACGGCACGGCTGAGCACTGCGCGCTCGACGTCGGCGCCGCGGCGACGCAGATCCTCCGCCGATTCGGCGTGGGTGACGCGCACCACGTCCTGCTCGATGATCGGGCCCTCGTCGAGGTCCTCCGTGACGTAGTGGCTCGTCGCGCCGATGAGCTTCACGCCGCGCTCGCGGGCCTTGCGATACGGGTTCGCGCCGATGAACGCCGGCAGGAACGAGTGATGGATGTTGATGACGGGCACCCCGAGCTCGGCGAGGAAGTCCTGCGAGAGGATCTGCATGTAGCGGGCGAGCACGACGAAGTCGACGTTGCCCTTCAGCAGTCGCAGAATCTCCGCCTCCGCCTCCGACTTGTCGGGGCCGGGCGTCGACGGCACGTGGAAGAACGGCACGCCGAACGAGCGCACATCGTCGGCGGTCGTCGGATGGTTGGCGATCACCATTGGGATGGTCACGGGCAGCTCGCCGCGGCGGTGGCGCCAGAGCAGGTCGAGCAGGCAGTGGTCGTCCTTCGAGGCGAGGATGGCCATCCGCTTCGGAATCGACATGTCCTCCAGTCGCCAGCGCATGCCGAGCGGGCCGAGCGTGTCCTTGAGGTCGGCATCGATCTCGCGCGCGACCAGGGCGAAGGTGGTGCGGTGGAACACAACGCGCTGAAAGAAGTCGCCGCCTGACGCATCGGTCGAGTGCTGGTCGAGCGAGATGATGTTGC
>JASGDS010000023.1:0-4945 GCA_047607025.1 Microbacterium sp. | reverse complement strand
TCAATAGGAGCGTTGCATCAGCAACTAACTACCCCTGCCAAACATTCTGACGCGCGACACAACGACCAAAACCGACGCCTGGCCAACCAGGCCTTCTTCACCAAGATCCGCATCCGCGAGCACACGCAGATCGACGCCACCCCGGCCAAGCCGTTCAACGTCATCCTCAACCCCGACGTCCAACGCAAAGCCCTCGCCCACAGCGAGCAGGCCGACAGCGAGCGGCCCGGAACGAACGAAACTCCGACACGAATCAACGTGTCGGAGTTTCGAACATCCACTGTTTGGTGCGCCTGGAGGGACTCGAACCCCCAACCTTCTGATCCGTAGTCAGATGCTCTATCCATTGAGCTACAGGCGCAGATTTTGCTGCGTAAGCAACCGTACGAGCATACACCGGTGCAGCCCCTCGACGCAAAGCGAGACGGCTCAGCCCTCGGCCTCGCGCCGCGCCTTCGTCTGCACCGCCAGCTTCTGCAGATCCACGAGCCTCAGCGCCTGCATCCGAGCGCCCCGCATCTTCTGATAGTCGGGGTCTTCATCCGGCCGCATCGCCTCGACGCGCAGCTTCGTGTCGAGGCTCTTGCGCACGTCATCCCAGGCCGACTCGCGTGCGCGTTCGACCAGCTCGAGCATTGCGTCGTCGTCCTCGGCCTCGGTGCGCAGCGCCTTCGCCACGCCCTCCGACTGACGCATGCGGCGGCGAAGATTGCGCACATCGCGATCGCGATAGTCGTGCGTGCCGCGCGACTGGGAGTGCTTGCCCCACGCCGCCTTGCGCATCCGACTCAGATCGGCGGCATGCTCCTCGGCCTCCAGCGCCAGCTCCGTCAGCACGTCATGAGCGGATGGCACGAAATGCGTGGGGTCGAACGTCTCACCCTGCGCGATCGTGTCGACGAGGATGCGATTCTTCAGCGCGAGTCGCGCCGCCGCGTGCACGATCGCGAGCCCCTCAGCGATCGTGTCAGCCTGTCGTCCCACCGCGCCTCCTCGCTCTCCAGCCTACTGCGGCGGCGGCGAGGATGACCGGGGAGATGCCCGATCATCATAGGGTGAGGAGAAGACATAAGGGGGCCACCAGCATGAGATCATCACGCCGCAGACCGGTCGCTGTCGTCGCGCCGCCGCACCCCGTCGAGCGTCGGTCGTCGAAAATCGCCGGCCTGTGGAGCGACGGGTTCGGAACCCTCGCCACACGGGCCGTCCAGATCATCGCCGTGGTCGCGCTGCTGATCGGCCTGATCATCGGCCTGCGCCAACTGACGGTCGTCGTCATTCCGCTGCTGCTCGCCCTCATCATCTCCTGCGCATTCGAGCCGCTCATGATGCGCCTGCGCGCTCGGATGCCGAACTCCGTCGCCACCCTGATCGTGCTGCTCGGCGTCATCATCGTGCTCGGCGCCATCGTGTGGGCGGTCGTCGAGGCCGTCGCCGACCAGTGGGAGGACCTCGCCGACAGTGCCACCAGCGGTGTCGGGCAGATCGTCGACTGGATCTACACGCTGCCGTTCGCGCCATCCGATGCCCAGTTGAGCGACTGGGTCGACGAGCTCACCTCCACCGTCACCGGATACCTCACGAGCTCGTCATTCGGCTCGACCGCCTCGGCCAGCGTCAGCGCGGTGGCGAGCTTCGCCACCGGAGCGGTGCTCTTCGTCGTCGTGCTGTTCTTCTTCCTGAAGGATGGCCCCACGATCTGGGCGTTCCTCTGCCGCCCCTTCGAAGGCGAATGGTACGACCGCATGCGCCGCATCGGCGAGAAGACGGTGGGCACCTTCGGCTCCTACGTGCGCGGGACCGCATCCGTCGCCGCCGTCGACGCGATCGGCATCGGCATCGGCCTCGCGATCCTTGGCATCCCGCTGTGGCCGGTGCTCACCATCCTCGTGTTCATCCTGGCTTTCATCCCGATCGTCGGCGCCACTCTCGCGGGCGTGCTCGGCGCGCTCGTCGCGCTCGTGTCGAACGGATGGGTCGCCGCCGTCATCGTCGTCGCGATCGTCATCGTCGTCAACCAGCTCGAGGGCAACCTGCTGCAGCCCGTGCTCATGGGCAGGGCCCTGCAGCTGCACGCGTTCGTCATCCTGATCGCACTGACCGTCGGCACGACCGTTGCCGGCATCCTCGGAGCGATCCTCGCCGCACCGCTGGCGGCGGCGGCCTGGGGGATCGTGCAAGTGTGGGACGGACCGGGGACACCAGCCCGGTGGGCGCGCGAGAAGATTCGGGAGTAGGTCTCCGCGGCGCTATCGCGTTGGCGAAAAGGCGCACTCCGCCAACGCTGGGGTCTGACGCGCTTTTCGGTTGCTTTCCACAGTTGGGGCACGAAGGAGGGAGAAGGGGCTCCGCCGGTCAGAGTGCGTGGGGGCTCCCGGACAGCGCGGGAGACGCGCTGTCTGAGAGGATTCGTGCAGTCCGGCGAGTCAGGCGCCGAGGGCGGCGGCGACGACGGCGCGGGCCTCGGTCTGCACCTCGGCGAGGTGCTCGGGGCCCTTCAGGCTCTCGGCGTAGAGCTTGTAGACGTCCTCCGTGCCGGATGGGCGAGCCGCGAACCAGGCGTGCTCGGTCTGCACCTTGAGGCCGCCGATCGCGGCACCGTTGCCCGGCGCGTGCGACAGCTTCGCGGTGATCGGCTCACCGGCCAGCGTCTCGGCCGTGACATCCGCGGGGGCGAGCGCCTTGAGCGCCGCCTTCTGCGCGGCGGACGCCGGGGCATCCACCCGCTGATACGCCGACGAACCGTACTCGGCCTCGAGCTCGGCGTAGCGCTGCGACGGAGTCTTGCCCGTCACCGCGATGATCTCGCTCGCCAGCAGGCACAGCAGGATGCCATCCTTGTCGGTCGTCCACACGGTGCCGTCTGTGCGGAGGAACGAGGCGCCGGCCGACTCCTCGCCGCCGAAGGCGACCGAGCCGTCGAGCAGCCCAGGCACGAACCACTTGAAGCCGACCGGAACCTCCAGCAGCTGGCGACCGAGCGCCGCCGTCACGCGGTCGATGATCATCGACGACACGAGGGTCTTCCCGACGGCGGCGCTCGCGGGCCATCCCGGTCGGTGCGCGAACAGGTAGTCGATCGCGACCGCGAGGTAGTGGTTGGGGTTCATGAGTCCCGCGTCGGGCGTGACGATGCCGTGCCTGTCGCTGTCGGCGTCGTTGCCTGTCAGCACGTCGTAGTCGCCCTTCTTCGCGATGAGCGACGCCATGGCGGATGGCGAGGACGGGTCCATCCTGATCTTCTCGTCCCAGTCGAGCGTCATGAAGCTCCACGTCGGGTCGACCTCGGGGTTCACGACCGTGAGATCGAGGCCGTACACATCGGCGATGAGCTGCCAGTACTCGACGGACGCCCCACCGAGCGGGTCGGCGCCGATCCGCACGCCCGCCGTGCGGATCGCCTCGATGTCGATGATGTTCGCCAGATCCCGCACATACACGTCGCGGTAGTCGTATGAGCCGATGGCATCGAAGTCGACGTCGGCGAAGCGCTCTCGCTTCACGTCGTCGAGCCCGGCGGCGATGAGCTCGTTCGCGCGGTCGGCGATCCATCCTGTCGCGTCGGTGTCTGCCGGCCCGCCGTGCGGAGGGTTGTACTTGAAGCCGCCGTCGGTGGGCGGATTGTGGCTGGGCGTGACGACGATGCCATCCGCGCGACCGGCATCATCCGCCGCGCGCCCCTTGTTGTAGGTGAGGATGGCGTGGCTGAGCGCGGGGGTCGGCACCCACGAGTCGCGCGAGTCGACGCGCACATCGACGCCGTTCGCGAGCAGCACCTCGATCGCGGTGCGCTCCGCCGGAAGCGACAGCCCGTGTGTGTCGCGGCCGAGGAACAGCGGTCCCGAGATGCCCTGCCCGGCGCGATAGTCGACGATCGCCTGGGTGGTCGCGAGGATGTGATCCTCGTTGAAGCTGCCGTTGAGGCTCGATCCGCGGTGCCCGCTCGTGCCGAACACGACCTGCTGGGCCGGATCGTTCGGATCGGGCTTCACGTCGTAGTAGGCGCCGATCAGCTGATCGACATCGATCAGGTCGGATGGTTCTGCGGGGAGGCCTGCACGATTGCTCATGTGACCATCCTGCCTCCTTGACGCCCCGGTGCAAATAGGATTATCGGCATGCCATCCGACGACCCGCAGCGCCGCACCTACAGCTACCTGGGACCAGCGGGCACCTTCACCGAGGCCGCGCTCGCTCAGGTGCCCGAGGCGCGGGGGCAGCACTGGCGGCCGGTGGCCAACGTGGGGGTCGCGCTCGACGACGTCGTCACGGGGCGGAGCGATGCGGCCATGCTGGCGATCGAGAACTCCGTCGAGGGCGGCGTCTCGAGCGTGCAGGATGCCCTGGCGACCATCCCCGGGCTGCGCATCGTCGGCGAATACCTCGTTCCCGTCACCTTCTGGCTCGTCGCGCCGTCAGGCGTGACGCTCGAGGAGGTCGCCTCGCAGCAGCAGCTCTCGGTCGCCGCGCATCCTGTCGCCTACGCACAGTGCCTCGGCTGGCTCGGTGAACATCTGCCGCAGCACGACCACGTCGTCGCCGGCTCCAACGTGGCCAGCGCGATCGGGATGCTCGACGGCACGCTGCCCGCCCAGGTCGCCATCGTCGCGCCCGGCGTCGCCGACCACTACGAGGTCGATGTGCTCGCCACGGACATCGGCGATAACGACAGCGCCGTCACGCGCTTCGTCCTCGTGACGGGAGTTGCGGCATCCGCACCGCAGACCGGCGCGGACAAGACGTCGCTCGTGGCCGAACTGCCATCCGACGCGCCAGGCGCGCTGCTCGAGATGCTCGAGCAGTTCTCAACCCGAGGCATCAACCTGTCGCTCATCCAGTCGCGGCCGATCGGCGACGCGCTCGGCCGCTACCGGTTCGTGATCGACGCGGATGGCCATGTGCTCGACGAGCGGATGGCGGACGCGCTCGTGGGGCTCAAGCGCTT
>JASGDS010000022.1:0-4788 GCA_047607025.1 Microbacterium sp. | reverse complement strand
GCGCCGACGGCCCATCCTCTGCCCTCGAGCCTGCGTGCCGCCACCCGCGTCGTCGCACCTGCGAGCGCAACGCCATCCGGCTCGACGACAAGGTTCAGGGCAGGGTACGACAACAGGTGCTGCTCCGAGACCACCCCCTCGGGCAGGCCCCACTCAGGAATCCAGAACCAGCCCACGAGCGCAGCGACGTCACCCTCAGGCAGCAGCCGATGGAATTCGGGCAGCCTTTCGGGATACAGCACCCCCCGACGCATGTCTGTCATGCACTCACGCTAGCTGTCGCGAATCTTCAAGCGCAGCCACCTCCGCACCCGTAGTGTCGGGGCCATGACTGGACTCACCGGAGAACACACCACGGACGGCCGCCCGAACCAGGCCACCTCCCTCACGCCCTTCCTGGCCATCCCGAATGCGAAGGAGGCCATCGCGTTCTACGTCGATGTCTTCGGAGCGACGCTGATCGAGGCGACCGAGATGGGAGGCGTCGTCGTGCACGCCGACCTCGACTTCGGGATGGGCATTCTGCAGCTGGGCGAGCCCGTGCCCGACTATCATCTCGTTGCGCCTCCCGCGGGAGATGACGACTGCTACTCGATGGGAATCTACGTGCCGGATGCCGATGAGGCCACGGAGCGGGCGATCGCGGCGGGCGCCACTCTGCGCGAAGCGCCGTCGACGTTCGTCTCCGGCGACAGGTATTCGAGCCTCCGCGACCCCTTCGGCGTGCGCTGGTCGATCATGTCCCGCGTCGAGGATCTCTCGACCGAAGAGAGCGCCGCCCGGGTCGCCGAGTGGGCCGCAAGCTTCACGCCAGGGGCTTGAACTCGAGGTCGGCGCGGGACGCACCGGAGGACACGAGCGCGAACTCGGTGTAGCCGTCGGCGGTCGCGCGGTCGAGCAGCGCCCTGAGGTTCTTCGTGCGCTTCTCCAGCCGCACGCGGGAGCCCTCGGCCACGAGCGTCGACTTGAGCGCCAGCAGCTCCCCCACCGGCACGTCCTGGTCGTGCAGGAGCACGACGGCCGATGCGCCATCCGGCTCGCCAGCCGACACGAGGTCGACGATGCGCTCGAAGCCGATCGAGAAGCCGACGGCGGGCACATCCTGCCCGAGGAAGCGCCCGATCATGCGGTCGTATCGACCGCCACCGCCGAGCGAATACGACACGGAGTGGTGGGCGATCTCGAAGATCGTGCCGGTGTAATATCCCATGCCGCGCACGAGGAACGGGTCGAAGACGAGCGGCGCGCTGCTTTGGTTGCTGAGCCTGTCGAAGCAAGCAGCCTCGACCGATACCCCGACCTCGACGAGGTGTTCGATGATCTCGTCCGGGATGCCGTCCGGCAGCTCGCGACGGATGTGGCGCTCGCCGTAGGACACGAGTGCTTCGACAGGCTCAGCAGCCCCAGTGCGCGGACGGTTCAGAAAGGCGGCGAGCGCGGTGGTGTCGAGCCCCTTCCCTTCAAGCTCGGTGATGACGCCATCCGGCCCGATCTTGTCGAGCTTGTCGATCGTGATGAGCACGCCAGGGCGCTCGGCCTCGGCGAACCCGAACACGTCGAGCATCGCGTCGAGCGCACGCCGGTCGTTGATGCGCACCTCGGCGTTCTCGAGCCCGAGCGCATCGAGTGTGTCGAGCGTCGCGGTGATGAGCTCGGCCTCCGCACGCGAGGTCGCGTCGCCGATGATGTCGATGTCGCACTGCACGAACTGCCGGTAGCGCCCCTTCTGCGGACGCTCCGCGCGCCACACCGGTGCGATCTGGATGGACCGGAACACGCTCGGCAGCTCGGCCCGATGCGTCGCATAGAACCGGGCGAGCGGCACGGTGAGGTCGTAGCGCAGGCCGAGGTCGGAGAGCTTCGCCTGGTCGTCGGCTGCAGCGCGCACCGCGCCCTGGTCCATCCCTCGGCGCAGGATGTTGAAGGCCAGCTTCTCGTTGTCGCCGCCGATGCCGGCGTGCAGCCGGTCGTAGTCCTCCATGACCGGCGTCTCGATCTCGTCGAAGCCATGAGCACGGTAGCGCTCACGAACGACGGAGAGCACGCGTTCACGACGGGCCTTGTCGGCGGGGAGGAAGTCGCGCATGCCGCGCGGCGGGTTCACAGAAGCCATAGCGCTCCATTCTCCCATCCCTTCGCCCCCACCCGCACTGCACCTGGGCTCTCAGAGTGCACGCACGCTCCCAGACAGCGCGTGACACGCGCAGTTCGGGAGCGGGCACGCAGTCCGGTTAGTGTTCGGCGGCGCGGATGTCGGACTCCAGCGAGCGAAGCGCCGCGCGCAGGGCGCGGTCGGCATCCCAGCCGTTCGTGCGGGCAACCTGGGCGAGTGTCAGCAGCAATTCCCCCAGCTCCTCCTCCGACCCGGGGGCTGCCCCCACGTCGGCGGCATCGTGTGCGGCGAGCGCAACGTCCTCGCCGACTCCGACCTTCTCGCCCTTGCCGAGGAGCTTCTGCGCGAGCGCGAGTGACGGCATGCCGCGCGCAAGGCCATCCAGCACGCTCGTGCGCTCGTGCTTCTCGGCCGCCTTCGCCGCGTTCCACACCTCGAGCACGCGCTCGGGCGTCTCGGCCGTCTCGTCGCCGAAGACATGCGGATGGCGCCGCACCATCTTGTCAGCAAGATCGCCCGCGACATCGTCGATGTCGAACGGCTCGTCGGCATCCTCCGAGGCGATCACCGAGTGGAACAGCACCTGCCAGAGCACGTCGCCGAGCTCTTCGCGCAGCCCCTTGCGGTCACCGAGCTCGACGGCGTCGATGAGCTCTGCCGACTCCTCGACGAGATATGGCACGAGCCCCTCGTGCGTCATCGCCTGCGTCCACACGCACTTTTCGCGAATCTCCGCCATCGCATCCGCCGCCCGCCGCAGCCCGTCTCCTCGTTCGTCGATCACCCGTTCATCCTGCCATCCCCAGCGCGCGGCGACCGGCCTCGGTGAGGTGCCCTGCCGCATCCAGCTTGGCGGCGATGCGACGGTTGCGCTCTGACGCCGTGCCTCGGGCGCGGCGAGGGCCGAACTTCTGCAAATAGCTGTCGCGGTCATACGCGTGCCGCGTGCTCTCGCTCCAGCCGTGGGCGATGCCCCAGGTCAGCAGGTCGTGGAACGTGACGGATGGCGATTGGGTTCCTGAGCTTGTCGAAGGGCCGGCGCGCCGCAGCCTCACCCAGACGGCCGGATGGCCGCTGCCCGCCTCATCCAGCCACGCGCGCAGCGCGGCGACGTCGGCGAACTCGATGACCTCGGCTCCCTCGTGCATCTCCATGCCCTCACCCTGTCACGCCCCTCCGACGTTGAGACCTCGCCGCCCCTGTGAGAGCGCATCTGTACAGCGAGACCGCATGGGGCGCATGCGGTCTCGCGGCTGCGATGAGGTCTCATGTGGGGGAAGAGGTTTCGCGGCGGTGAGTGCTGGCGCGAAGCGACACCGTGATCGCCGCGAGCACGAGCGACACCGCAGAGCCCGCGAGCACGCCGAGCACGGCCTGGTCGCGCAGGGCGGCGTCTGAGGCGAACGCGAGGTTCGCGAGCAGCAGCGACACCGTGAAGCCGATGCCGCCCAGGCATGCGGCGGCCACGAGATCAGGCAGACGAATGGCGGATGGCGCGCCGCGCATTGTGAGCCATCCGAGCAGCGTGATGCCCACGACCTTGCCGACGGGCAGCGCCACGGCAATGCCCCAGAACGCCAACGAGAGCTGCCCCAGCGGCACACGCGGAATCACTATGAGCGCCGCGCAGAACGCGAACAGCGGCAGCACGAGACCGTTGATCCAGGCTTCGAGCGCGGTGCGCGCCCGCAGCCCCTCGTGCTGCCGGACCGCGAGCCCGAGCAGCACCCCCGCGATCGTCGCGTGCACCCCGGAGGCGTGTACGAACCACCACGCCGCGAGCGCGGCGACGACCATGAGCGCACCGCGCGGCCGGAACGACAGGCGGCTCAGCACGCCGAAGACGACCACGAACAGGATGGCCGCGCCGAGCGAGCGCAGATCGACGTGATCCGTGAAGAGCACAGCGATGAAGACGACGCCGATGATGTCGTCGATGATCGCGAGCGCCAAGAGGAACACACGCACGGCCGAGGGCAGCCCGCGCCCGAACACCGCGAGCACCCCCAGCGCGAAGGCGATGTCGGTCGCTGTCGGAACCGGCCATCCGGATGCCGTCTCACCACGACCCGCGATCACGAGGTACACGATGATCGGGGTGACGACGCCGCCCGCAGCTGCGATCATGGGCCGCAGCGCGCGCTTCAGCGAGTTCAGCTCACCGGACGTGAGCTCATACTGCAGCTCGACCGCGGCGCCGAAGAAGAAGAGCGCCAGCAGGAAGTCGCTCACCCAGTGCACGAGGGTCAGCGGGCCGAGATGCGCCTCGCTGGCGGCGATGACGGATGGCCCGACCGGCGCGTTCGCGAGCACGAGCCCGATCGCCGCCGCGACCAGCAGCAGGATGGCGGGGAATCTCTCACCCCGAAGAAGCCGAATCATGCGCACTCCGTTCGATCAGAAGTCGCCATGACGACCCCGCCGACCAGACTTCCCGGCTCACCGGCATCCACTCTATCGGGCCCACACTGCACGCGCGCTCGCACACTGCACGCACGCTCGCAGACAGCGCGTGTCACGTGCTGTCTGCGAGCGTTCAGGCAGTTTTGGGCGCGGGCCAGAGCGCGTCGAAAAGGATGCCGACCCAGGCGACGAGCGCCGCGTCGGTCGTGACCTCGGGCAGCGGCACGACCATCGCCTCGCCGCCCGAGAGCTGTTTTGCGCCGGGATACAGG
>JASGDS010000021.1:0-2504 GCA_047607025.1 Microbacterium sp. | reverse complement strand
TGCAGGTCGTCACCCCGACGAAGGTCGATGGCAAGACCCGCAGCCTCGTGGAAGAGCTCGCCCGCCGCACCAAGGCGCCGGAACCCCGGCTGTCGGAGTTCAAGCAGGGGCTGTTCTCCCGGCTGCGCGACAGGCGACGGTAGGGCTCCCATGCGCACTCAGTACCTCTTTTTTGTTCAGGCTCCGGTCTCCCGGCTGCGCGACAGGCGACGGTAGTTAAGTGGCCCTCCACTTCCTCATCGATGCCGCGCCCTCGGGCGATGTCGTCGAGCTCGTGGGTGCCGAGGCGCATCACGCCGCCGTCGTCAGGCGGGTGCGCGTGGGCGAGCGGGTGTCGGCGACGGATGGCGCGGGCCTCTGGCTCGAGGGCGTGTGCGAGCACGTCGACCCCAAGCGCGTGACGGTGCGCATCGACGAGCGGCGCGCGGTGCCCGCATCATCGCCTCGCATCACGCTCGTGCAGGCGCTCGCGAAGGGCGATCGGGACGAGCGCGCCATCCAGGCCGCCACCGAACTCGGCGTCGACGAGATCGTGCCGTGGCAGGCATCCCGCAGCGTGTCGCGCTGGGAGGGCATGAAGGCCGAAAAGGGCCGCACTCGCTGGGAGACCATCGTGCGCGAAGCGGCCAAGCAGGCGCATCGGGCGTGGCTTCCCCCCGTCACCCCCGTGATCTCGACGAACGAGCTGACGGCGCGCGGCGGACTCATCGTGCTGGAGCCGGGCGCCGAGGGCGCCTTCACCTCGGTGCCGATCGACCGGGATACGACGCTCGTCGTCGGGCCGGAGGGCGGCATTGCTCCCGAGGAGCTTCGCCTGCTGGAGCAGGCGGGCGCCACCCTGGCTCGTCTGGGTGACACCGTGCTGCGCACCTCGACCGCCGGGCCCGCCGCCCTCGCCGTGCTGAATGCCCGTCTCGCTCGCTGGTGAGCGCGGATAGAGTGGAAGGCATGAGTGAGCCGAGCCTTTTCACGCGCATCCTGAACGGGGAGATCCCCGGCGACAAGCTGTTGGAGACCGACAGCCTGTTCGTCGTCAGGGACATCAACCCGCAGGCGCCGCTGCACGTGCTCGTCATCCCCAAGACCGAGCAGTACCGCGATGTCACCGAACTCGCCGCGGGCGATCCGGGCCTGCTGGCCGAGATGGTCGCCGCGGGGAAGCAGATCGCCACAGAGCACGCCAACGGTGAGTATCGACTCATTTTCAACAATGGCGCAAGCGCGGGGCAGAGCGTCTTCCACGTGCACGCGCATGTGCTGGGCAATATCAAGGAGAACAAGCTCGTTGGATTCTGACGGCACACACACCCAGACCGCGATCTTCCTGGTCGACGGCGTCGCAATGGTGCAGCTGCTCGGCCCGCAGGACCGGCTGCTGAGGATGGTCGAAGAACGGCACCCCGATGTCGATGTGCATGTGCGAGGCAATGAGGTGACGCTCACGGGCGATGCCGCCGATGTGCGCGCCGCGCAGCGGCTCGTCGAAGAGCTGATCACGCTCACGAAACGCGGCCAGGGCATCGAGCCCGCCGATGTCGCCGCCAGCCACACCATGCTCGAGAACGGTGGACCGCGCCCGAGCGAGGTGCTGGGGGAGGCCATCCTGTCGACGCGCGGCAAGACCATCCGGCCCAAGACGCTCGGCCAGAAGGAGTACGTCGACGCGATCGACCTGAACACGATCACCTTCGGCATCGGCCCTGCAGGCACGGGCAAGACGTACCTCGCGATGGCGAAGGCCGTGCAGGCGCTGCAGCGTCGGGAAGTGAACCGCATCATTCTCACGAGGCCCGCCGTCGAGGCGGGGGAGCGGCTCGGCTTCCTGCCCGGCACCCTGACCGACAAGATCGACCCCTACCTGAGGCCGCTCTATGACGCGCTCAACGAGATGATGGACCCCGAGCTCGTGCCGAAGCTCATGGCCAGCGGCACGATCGAAGTCGCCCCCCTGGCGTACATGCGCGGCCGGACCCTGAACGACTCGTTCGTGGTGCTGGATGAGGCGCAGAATACGACGCCGGAGCAGATGAAGATGTTCCTCACGCGCCTCGGCTTCGGCACCAGGATGGTCGTGACCGGCGACATCACGCAGGTCGATCTGCCGGGCGGCATGTCGGGTCTGCGACTGGTGAGCCGCATCCTCAACAGCGTCGATGACATTCACTTCTCCCGCCTCACGAGCGACGACGTGGTGCGGCACAGCCTCGTCGGGCGCATCGTCGACGCGTACAGCGAGTACGACGAGAAGCGTGCGGCTCACCGCGCCGAGCTCGACGAGGCGCACGAGTTCGCGAACCGCGCCGAACGTCGGGGGCGGTCATCCGCACCCCGTGACCGACTGCCGAAGAAGGGCCCGCGCTCATGATCGACGTCAACAACGAGAGTGGCGTCGCGGTCGACGAGTCGGTGCTGCTGCGGCTGACCGCGCACAACCTCGAGAAGCTGCACGTGAACAGCGACGCGGATGTGGCCATCCTGCTGATCGACGAAGGCGCGATGGAATC
>JASGDS010000020.1:0-14460 GCA_047607025.1 Microbacterium sp. | reverse complement strand
TCGCGAGCATCCGCGACATCTTCGAGCAACGCACCTACCAGATCGCGTCGTACCTCGTGTACGGGCTCTACCCGTCCACGCTCGCGAACGAGGAGCTGCGCGACGCGACGCGCGCCTGGCTCAGGAACAACGCCGACGCGCCTGCCGCGCTGCGGCGCATCGTGGTGGAGAACCTCGCAGATGTCGAGCGTGCGCTCGCCGCGCAGGAACGCGACGCGGAGTGACCCGTGTGGGCTGAGACCTCAGGCGATGCCTCCGATCTCTCGCTGTGGGAGACGACGCTCGACGCGCTGGGAGACTTCGGCATTCGCCTGATCAAGGTCGCGGTCGTCATCATCGTCTGCGTTCTGGTCGCGCTGCTGCTGCGGCGCATCATCCGGCGGGTCGTCAAGCGCATCGTGGATGGCCGCAAGTCGAAGGCGGGCGTCGTCGACACGCGGGCGCTGGAGCGCTCGCCTCTGGCGAGCGTGCGTGTCGTGCAGCGCACCCGCACGCTGGGGGCCATCCTGTCGAACATCGTCAACGTGACGATGTTCATCGTGGCGCTGGTGCTCACGGTGTACATCCTCGCGCCGGGGGTGCTCGGCTCGCTGTCGCTGCTGACGGCGGCGGTCGGCGCCGGCCTCGGCTTCGGCGCGCAGAACATCGTGAAGGACGTGCTCAACGGAATCTTCATCGTCGCCGAGGATCAGATCGGCATCGGCGACGTCGTGGACCTGGGAGACGCGACGGGCGTGGTCGAGGCGGTGCACATCCGCACCAGTCAGGTGCGCGACGTGAACGGCACCCTGTGGCACGTGCGCAATGGCGAGATCACCCGCATCGGCAATATGTCGCAGGGATGGTCGCGCGTCGTCATCGACCTCGCAGCTCCCCGCGACACCGACCTGAACATGCTCGAACAGCTCAGCGAGCAGACGGCCGCCTCCCTCGCGCACGACCCGCTCTGGCGGGCGCGCGTGATCGACCAGCCGGAGGTCTGGGGGCTCGAGCTCGTCGATGCGGACAGCATGGTCGTCCGCGTCGTCATCAAGGCCATCCCCGCGGTGCGCGACGATGTCGCGCAGGAGCTGCGGCGCAGACTGCGTGACGCCTTCAGCGAGCACAGCGTGGCGATCACCGGGATCACCGAGACGGCGCTGGTGGGCGCGGATGGCGCCATGCGCGTGCACGGCGCGAACCCGCCCACCACCGCGGTGCAGCTGCCCAGCGAGGATGACGAATGACCGAGCCCTCGTTCTACGACGAGGTCGGCGGACACGAGACATTCGCGAAGCTCGTGGCCGAGTTCTATCGGGGCGTCGCGGCCGACGAGGTGCTGCGCGCGATGTACCCCGAGGAGGACCTCGGCCCCGCCGAGGAGCGCCTGCTGATGTTCCTCGAGCAGTACTGGGGCGGGCCGACGACGTACGGCGAGACACGCGGTCATCCGAGGCTGCGCATGCGTCATCTGCCGTTCCGGGTGAACCCGGATGCGCGTGACCGCTGGCTGTCGCACATGCGCGCAGCGGTCGACTCGCTGCACCTCGCGCCGCTGCACGAGGCCGCGCTCTGGGACTACCTGGAGCGCGCGGCTCACGCCATGGTCAACACCTTCGAGTGACTCAGGAGCGGGTGTAGACGAGCACGTGGCCGCGGGCGAAGGCGACCCGCGACCAGTGGCCGCTGCGCCAGACGGCTGCGCGCTCCTCGCCGCCGATGAATCCCAGGGTATGCGCGGCGAACGCGACGCCGCGCGGCAGGCCATCCAGCTCATCGTCGGCTTCGCCCCACACCTCGGCGCGCACCGTGCGCACGACGTCTTCACCCGGCGAGGTCGGCAGGGCATGCGTCACCGCGGCGATGCCCCACTGGGCTCGCCCGGCGGCGACGGCGGCATCCAGCTCGCCGCCGCGCTCCCAGCCGCCCTGCGGCGGCGAGATGCCGACCCACACGGGGGCGAGCGCCGTGTCGGGCAGCAGCACCTCGCCCGGCTCGGACGACGCGGTCACGGACGCTACCGTGACATCGCATTCGAGCTCGGAATCGACAGGCACCAGTCGCATGCCGAGGATGGTCGGTGTGCGATCGAGCAGGGTGAAGGGCGTGAGCAGCGCGGTCGACAGCTGCAGCACTCCCCCGGCGGCGCGCAGCCGGATGCCGGCATCCCCCGCGCGCGCCGCACGCCCGGCGAAGGTCAGGACGTCCGCTCGCACCTGGCTGTCACGAAGAAGCAGGGGAACGGGCACTCGACCTAAGCTAGCAGGGTGAGTGACCAGAAGCCCGTGCAGGTGATGCTCGACGTGCTGCAGCTGGAGCAGACGACCGCGAGGACCCAGGAAGACATCTTCGTCGGCCACTCGCATCCGCTTCCCGGTGGGCGCGTGTTCGGCGGGCAGGTGCTCGCCCAGGTCGTGACGGCGGCGGCGCGCACGACGCCGCCCGATCACCTGGCTCATTCGCTGCACGGCTACTTCCTGCGTCCGGGCAGCACCGACCAGGACATCACCTTCGGCGTCGACCGCATCCACGATGGCCGCTCGTTCTCACGCCGCCGAGTGCAGGGGTATCAGAACGGCGTGCCGATCTTCTCCGGCATCATCTCGTTCCAGAACGAGGACCCGGGCCCCGAGCACCAGCTGCCGATGCCGGATGTTCCCGGCCCAGACGAAGTCGAGGCGGATGCGCCGCCGCTGCACCCGCTGACCGGACGCTCCATCGGCGAGGGACCCGTCGAGGTGCGCCACGTCACCGGCGGGCTCTACTTCGAGAAGGCGCAGGACACCGAGCCTCGCCAGTGCGTCTGGATCCGCACCCGCGGCCGAATCGGCGACGACCCGTTGCTGCACCAGGCAGCGCTGGCGTATCTCTCCGACCACACCATCCAGGAGCCGCCGCTGCGTGCCACCGGGCACACCTGGGCGACCCCTGGCTTGAAAAACGCCAGCCTCGACCACGCCATGTGGTGGCACCGCCCGGCCCGCGTGGACGAGTGGCTGCTGTATGTGCAGGAGTCGCCGAGCGCGCAGGGTGGTCGCGGCCTGGCCCTCGCCCGCATCTACACGCAGGACGGCGTGCTGGCGGCCACCGTCGCGCAGGAGACGATGATGCGCGTGCCGGGCGCTATGCCGCCTGCTTGAGGGCGGCCTCCAGCGCGACCCAGCCGAGCATGGCGCACTTCACGCGCATGATGTATTTCGCGACCCCCTGGAACGCCGCGGCGTCCTCGAGCTCCTCGGGCGGCTCCGCGCCATCCCGGGTGCGCAGCATCGTGCGGAACTGCTCGATGCGCTCACGCGCCTCATCGACGGAGGCCTGCCCCAGCAGTCCGGACATGACGGATGCCGATGCCATCGAGATCGAGCATCCCTGCCCCTCCCAGGCGAGCTTCTCGATCGTGCCATCCGGCCCCACGGTGACGCCCATCGTGATCTCGTCGCCGCACGAGGGGTTCAGCTCATGGTGGTGGTGCGCGAGCGCGAACGGATCGCCCTTTCCCTGCGGATGCCGCGAGTGGTCGAGGATGATCTCCTGGTACAGGCTCTCGAGTTCCGTGCTCACTTGTCCGCTCCGAAGAAGGCACGCACATCGCCGAGCGCCTCGTGCAGGGCGGCGACGTCATCGGCGGTCGTGTACAGGTAGCTGCTGGCGCGCGTCGTGGCCGCGACGCCGAGGCGCCGGTGCAGCGGCTGCGCGCAGTGGTGGCCCGTGCGCACCGTGATGCCGCGATCGTCGAGGAACTGGCCGACATCGTGCGCGTGCACGCCATCGACGATGAAGCTCACGAGCCCCGCGCGCTCTTCGCCCGGCCGTGGCCCGACCAGGCGCACGCCTGGCACCGCGGTGACGGCGTCGACGAGCAGGCCTGCGAGCTCCTCCTCGTGGCTGCGGATGGCCGCCATCCCCACCCCCTGCAGGTAGTCGACGGCCGCTGCGAGCCCGACCGCCTCGGTCACCGGCTGCGTGCCGGCCTCGAATCTGAGGGGCGCGGGAAGGAAGTGCGCGTCCTGCATCGTCACGGTGGTGATGGTCGACCCGCCGGTGCGGGCGGGCGGAAGTTCGTCGAGCAGCTCCGCGCGCCCGTAGAGCACGCCGATGCCGGTGGGGCCTGTCATCTTGTGGGCGCTGAAGGCGGCGAAGTCGACATCGAGCGAGCCGAGGTCGACGGGCAGGTGGGGCACCGATTGGCAGGCGTCGAGCACGACGAGCGCGCCGACCTCGTGCGCGAGCGCCGTCAGCTCGGCCACGGGTACGATGAGCCCCGTCACGTTGGAGACGTGGGCGACCGCGACGATGCGCGTGCGGGCGCTCAGCTGCGCACGGAAGTCGTCGAGGGTCCAGAGTCCGTCATCGTCGACGCCCACCCAGCGCAGCGTGGCACCTGTGCGCTTCGCGAGTCGCTGCCACGGGATGAGGTTGGCATGGTGCTCGGCCTCGGTCACGAGGATCTCGTCGCCTGGCCCGAGCGCGAAGCGGTCACCGCCGAGCCCCGCCGAAGCGTCGGCCATGCCCAGCGCCACGATATTGAGCGCGTCGGTGGCGTTCTCCGCCCAGACGATCTCCCGCTCGCCGGCACCGACGAAGGCGGCGACCTTCTCGCGCGCGGTCTCGAAGGCGTGTGTCGCCTCGCCCGTCGCCATGCTCGAGCCGCGGTGCACGGCCGCGTAGTCGCGGCGCGCGAAGTCGGCCTCGGCGTCGATCACCGATGCCGGCCGCTGCGAGGTCGCCCCCGAGTCGAGATAGACGCGGTCGGGATGGCCCCCAATCGCCGGGAAGTCGGCACGAATGGCTGCGGCGGAGAACACGGCGGAGCTGGTGGGCATCGAGAGACCTCTCACGATCGGGGACAGTTCCAGTCTCTCACCGTGAGAAGGCCACCGGCTCCTCGATGAAGGGCGTCCACGCCTCCCGCTGCTCGGCCGTGATCCGCACGGGGCGCCCGCTCGTGGCATCCACCATCACGATGATCGCCTGCGCGCGCACGTACAGCGCCGCTTCCGGATCCTCCCGCGGCCCGTGCACCTCGTAGCTCAGCTCCATGCTCGACCCGCCGAGCCTGCCGAGCCACAGCTGCACGTCCAGCGGACGATGCTGGTACGGAACCGGCCGCAGATACTCGATCGACTGCCGGGCGATCAGGGTCAGTACGCCGTCCAGGGATCCCAGCACCTCCGGCCCCAGAACTGCGGTGGGGGGAGCGTCATCGCCGGAGTCGTCCGTCAGGAAGAAGGCGCGCACCCGCGCCTCCTCGAGCACGCGAGCCATCGTCACGTTGTTGACGTGCCCGAATGCGTCGAGGTCTCCCCACCGCAGTGGAACAGGAACGTGGAGCCGGGTCATCCGAGTCTCTTTCCCCGCTCGCGACCGTCAGTCGCGGGTCAGCTTGCGGTGCGTCGTGCGGTGCGGGCGGGCGGCGTCCGGCCCGAGTCGCTCGATCTTGTTCTCTTCGTACGCCTCGAAGTTGCCCTCGAACCAGTGCCACTGGGCCGGGTTCTCGTCGGTGCCCTCGTAGGCGAGGATGTGCGTGGCGATGCGGTCGAGGAACCAGCGGTCGTGGGTGATGACGACGGCGCAGCCGGGGAACTCCAGCAGCGCGTTTTCGAGCGATGACAGGGTCTCGACATCGAGGTCGTTCGTCGGCTCGTCAAGCAGCAGCACGTTGCCGCCCTCCTTGAGCGTGAGCGCCAGGTTCAGGCGATTGCGCTCACCGCCCGAGAGCACACCGGCCTTCTTCTGCTGGTCGGGCCCCTTGAAGCCGAACTTCGACACGTAGGCGCGCGAGGGGATCTCGGTCTTGCCCACCTGAATGAAGTCGAGGCCGTCGCTGACGACCTCCCACAGCGTCTTGTTGGGGTCGAGCTGCGTGCGACCCTGATCGACGTAGCTGATCTTGACGGTCTCGCCGATCTTCAGCTCGCCGCCGTCGAGCGGCTCGAGGCCGACGATCGTCTTGAACAGCGTGGTCTTGCCGACGCCGTTGGGGCCGATGATGCCGACGATGCCGTTGGGCGGCAGGCTGAAGCTCAGACCGTCGATCAGAGTGCGGTCGCCGAACCCCTTCGTCAGGTTCTTCGCGTTGATGACGATGCTGCCGAGGCGGGGGCCCGCCGGTATCTGGATCTCTTCGAAGTCGAGCTTGCGCGTGCGCTCGGCCTCCGCCGCCATCTCCTCATAGCGGGCGAGGCGCGCCTTCGACTTCGCCTGGCGACCCTTCTGGTTCGAGCGCACCCACTCGAGCTCCTCCTTGAGGCGCTTGTGCAGCTTGGCATCCTTCTTGCCCTGCACCTGCAGGCGCTCGGCCTTCTTCTCGAGGTAGGTCGAGTAGTTGCCCTCATAGGGATACAGGCGTCCGCGGTCGACCTCGGCGATCCACTCGGCCACGTGATCGAGGAAGTACCTGTCGTGGGTCACCGCGATGACGGCGCCCTTGTAGTCCTTCAGGTGCTGCTCGAGCCACAGCACGCTCTCGGCGTCGAGGTGGTTGGTGGGCTCGTCGAGCAGCAGCAGGTCAGGCTTCTGCAGCAGCAGCTTCGCGAGGGCGACGCGGCGGCGCTCACCACCGGACAGCGGCGCGACGGGAGCGTCCGCGGGCGGCGTGCGCAGCGCGTCCATGGCCTGCTCCAGCTGCGAGTCGAGGTCCCAGCCGTCGGCAGCGTCGATCTCCTCCTGCAGCGTTCCCATCTCGGCCAGCAGCACGTCGAAGTCGGCGTCGGGCTCAGCCATGAGCGCGGAGATCTCATTGAAGCGGTCGACCTTCGCCTTGATCGCGATGCCCTCCTGAATGTTCTCGAGCACGGTCTTCGAGTCGTCGAGCTCCGGCTCCTGCATCAGAATGCCGACGCTGAATCCGGGGGTGAGCTTCGCCTCGCCGTTCGACGGGGCATCGAGCCCCGCCATGATCTTCAGGATGGTGGACTTTCCTGCGCCGTTCGGACCGACCATGCCGATCTTCGCGCCGGGCAGGAACGCCATCGTGACGTCGTCGAGAATGAGCTTGTCGCCCACCTTCTTGCGGGCGCGGACCATCGAGTAAATGTATTCAGCCATGTCGCGCACCAGTCTACGGTGCGAGGCGAGGCGTCGACGATCTGTGCGGTGACCGAGGTGTCAGAACGGTGTGTCGTCCGGCGGCAGTGTCGTGTCCCACGCCACCGGCTCTGCCGGGGGCGGCGCCTCGTTCGCGCCGGGCGGCGCGGCCCATCCGTCGACCTGATCCTGCGAGACGGGCGCGGTCTCGGCGGTCTGCAGCGCAGCCTGCTGCCGCGCTCCCCCGATGCTCTTCCGATACGTGGTCGTGCCGAACAGCAGGTCGGTGCCCAGCGCGTCGGCGATCACCTCGACGTCGGTGCCCCTGCTCTTCTCCGTCGACCAGTCGCGCACGTGCAGGCGCCCCGCAACGATCACCCGCATGCCCTTCTCGATCGATGCCGCACCGTGCTCGGCGAGCGCACGGTAGGCCGAGACCGAATAGAAGTTGGCATCGCCGTCGATCCACGTGCTGTTCTCGCGGTCGTACTTCCTGTGGTTCGTCGCCAGGCGGAACCGCAGCGCCTGCCCTCCGTTCGGCAGCGTGGTCGTCGTGGGCCGGGTCGCCACGTTGCCGACGACCGTGATCTGATCGCTCATGTTCATCCCATCCGCCGCGGTCGATCCACGGCTCTGAGTCCAGATAACCCGGTGGGCAGGCGTCGAACCGGATGGATTTCGATCTGTGGATGCGACACGCCGCGAATTCGCGTCTGTGAGCGGGAGGTCGGTGTGAATTCGCGCCTCAGACGACGTATTCGGCGAAGGCGGCTCGCACCTTGTTGACCTTCGGCACGGCCACCGCGAGGCAGTAGCCCTGGTACGGGTTCTTCGCGTAGAAGTTCTGGTGGTAGGACTCCGCGTCGTAGAAGTCTCCCAGCGGCTCGATCGTGGTGACGAGTTCGCCCTCCGTCTGGCCGATGGGTGCATCCCAGATGTCGGATGCCCTCACCCGGGCGGCCTTGAACAAGTCGCGCTGCGCGTCGTCGGCAGGGAACATCGCACTGCGGTACTGCGTGCCGCGATCGGCGCCCTGGTGGTTGAGCTGACGCGGGTCGTGCATCGTGAAGAAGGCATCGAGAATGACCTCTGCGGGAATGACCGACTCGTCGAACTGCACCTTCACCGCCTCCGCGTGTCCGCTCGCGCCGGTGCAGACGAGCTCATAGCTCGGGTGCGCGATGGTGCCTCCGGTGTAGCCGGAGACGACGTCCTCGACACCTCGCAGGGCGCGGTAGGCGGCGTCCAGACACCAGAAGCAGCCGCCCGCCAGCACGAATGATTGGGTCATGATCTGCTCCTTCTGAGGCGATGTCTGAGGTCACCCCTATCGTGGCATTCACCGAGAGGAGACCACCATGAACAACACCGTGCCACTGCTCGACATTCCGTTCGCGACCCCTGTGATCCGTGGGCACAGGGTGACTCTCGTGCGTGCGGGTGCCGCGCTGTGGCGTGTGACGGCCCCGGATGGCCGAGTGCTCGGCCATCTGCGCGCGATCTCTCACGATCTCGGCCTTCGCTATCGCGCCGAGCGGCGCCATCCGGCGACGGGCGCGTTCGTCGGCTTCGGAGAGTTCTGGTCGTGCGACGACGCCGTCGCCGCACTCATCTAGACGACCGCGTCTAGACAACCGCGTCTAGACGACCGCGTCATAGAAGCTGCCCTCGATCGCGGCCGACTCCACGCGGGCGAGGTGAGACCAGGCCTCAGCGAGGACGTCGACGGCGCGCGTGAGGATGGCAGGATCGGCCGTGAACGGAACGCGAAGGTTCCGCTCGTTCCCGCCGCCCACCGAGAAGCGTGGGCCAGCCGAGAGCAGCAGGCCGATGCGACGAGCCTCCAGCACCAGCGCAGAGCTGCGTGGCGCGCCGAGCGCGATCCAGGTGGCGACGCCCCCGGCGGGTGCAGACGCACGCCAATCGGGCAGACATCGCGCCACCTGGCGGACGAGCGTGTCGCGCCCCTCGCGCAGCTGGCTCGCCCGCGCCCGCACGATGTCGGGCAGCTCGGGCACCAGCCGCTCTGCCACCGCCTGCTCGAGGTCGGGGGTGCCCAGGTCGATCGAGGGCCGCGCGATCACGAGCCTGCGGATCGTCTCCTCATCAGCCCGGATCCACCCGATGCGCAACCCGCCCCAGACGGTCTTGCCGAGCGAGCCAAGCGTGACGATGCCCTCGATCCCGCCCGAACGGACGACGAACGGTGTCGGCACCTCGCCACCACGGTCGATATCGAGCTCCGCGGTCGTCTCGTCGACGATGAGCGTCGTTCCCGCGGCGCGCGCAGCCGAGGCCACGCGAGCGGCATCGGCATCGCTCATCGACTCGCCCGTCGGGTTCTGGAAGTCGGGCATCAGGTACGCGGCGACGGGCGCGGCCCGCCGCAGCGCCTCGTCCGCTCGCTCCAGATCCCACCCCTCACCCGGCAGCACGGGGATGCCGACGAGCCTGGCGCCATCGCCCAGGAAAGTGTCGGCGGCGTGCGGGTAGGTCGGCGTCTCCATCATGACCCTGTCGCCCCGGCGCACGAGCAGTCGCGAGAGCATCGAGATAGCGCTCTGCGCGCCGTTCGTGACCAGGATCTGCGCGGGGTTCGTCGGCAGTCCGCGCTCGGTGTATCGCTGGGCGATCGCGGCGCGCAGGGCGGGGCGCCCCGTCATCTCGTATCCACCGCCCGCGATGATCGCGGGCATGTCGGTGACGGTCTGAGCATAGATCGCCGCGAGACCGGGCCACGCCGGCGGACACGCCTGCATGAGGTCGATCGCGTGCTCGTCGTTCGTCTGCTCCGGTATGTCGCGTCGCCCGACGGCCCGGGTGACGCTGCCCGAGCCGCGGATGCTCGTGATGTGGGCGCTGTCGCGCAGGCTCGCGTATGCCGCGGCGACGGTCGATCGGCTCACCCGCAGCCGAGCCGCCAGCTCTCGCTCGGCCGGCAGTGCGGTGTTCGGCGCGATGCGCCCATCCAGGCTGAGGAGCCTGATGGCATCGGCGAGCGCTTCGTATGCGGGCGTGCGCGTGCGCCAGTGCCCGAGTCGTTCGGCGAGGGAGCGAGCGGAGAGGTGAGAGTCTGCCATGCGGCCACAATACCGCAATTGGCCCGTTGTGCTCAGTCCGCTTGTGCGGTTGCATATGGGCATGCTCCCTCTGCTGATCGTTGTCCTCTGCGCCGCCATTGCGGTGATAGGCACCATGAGGACGGTGATTCGCGACGGCTACGGCCAGGTGCGCACCGATTCGGCTCGTGTGCCAGTGGGCGCAGCTGAGCCAGTCCAATCTCAGGGAACTGGACCGCTGCCCATGCTGTTCGCTCGCCTGCTGCGGCTGCTGATCGGGCTGCCGCTGTACGGCGCCGGGTGCGCGCTCACGGTCGCCGCCGGCTTCGGTGTCGACCCGTGGACCGTCTTCGCGCAGGGGCTCTCGCTGCGCACGGGCATCGGCATCGGGTGGCTGACGAACATCCTCGGCGCGCTCGTGGTGCTCGCCTGGATCCCGCTGCGGCAGCGCCCTGGCATCGGCACGGTGCTCAACGTGCTGCTCGTCGGAACCTCGCTGCAGCTGACGCTCGACCTGCTGCCCACGACCATCCCGTTCGGCTGGCGCGTCGCGCTTCTGCCGGCCGGGATCATCCTTGTGGCGATCGCCAGCGGCATCTACATCGGTGCACGGCTCGGCCCCGGTCCCCGCGACGGGCTGATGACCGGCATCCATTCGCGTTTCGGATGGCCGACTTGGCGTGCGCGTGCGGCGGTGGAGCTGACGGTGCTCGCGATCGGATGGCTGCTGGGCGGCACCGTGGGGATCGGAACGCTGGTCTTCGCCGTGGGCATCGGCCCCGCCGTGCATCTCGCGCTGCGGGTGCTGTCACCGAAGGGCACACGAAAGGCGGTGCGGATGCCTGGGTCAGCATCCACACCGCCCGGTCCCGCGCCCGCCTAGCGCCGCTGGAAGCGCAGCTCGCCCGCGCCGGTGCGGGCGTGCGAGCGCACGGCCCGCTTCGCGATCTCGAGCTCGGGGTAGACGCCGAGCTCTTCCTGCGCTCCTGACATCCACACTTCGAACCCGTCATCCGTGTGCCTGATGGAACCCACGGCGCCCGTCTCTCCGTAGGCGACCCATGCCGTCGATAGCTGCGATGAGGTCATCATCGTCTCCTTCCGCTCGGTCTTGGTCATCACCGTACGCCGCGGAGGACTGACATGCCATGGATGGCGGCTGAGAGTCCCCCCGGCGCGACTCGAACGCGCAACCTACGGATTAGAAGGCCGTTGCTCTATCCATTGAGCTACAGGGGGTCGCCTCAAGACTATCGCGAGCGGATCGGTGCCTGAACCAGCCGGGACTAGGCTGGCAGGATGGCGAAATCCTCTGAGAACGACCGGCTCGTCTGGATTGACTGCGAGATGACGGGACTCGACCTCGACCGCGACGAACTCGTCGAGATCGCGATCGTCATCACCGACTTCGAACTGAACATTCTCGATCCGGGCTTCCAGATCGTCATCCGACCGTCGGATGCCGCGCGCGAGAACATGGGCGACTTCGTCACGAAGATGCACCGCAAGTCGGGGCTGCTCGACGAGCTCGACGGCGGTGTGAGTCGCGAGGAGGCCGAGCGGCAGTCGCTCGAATACATCAAGCGCTTCGTGCCGCAGCAGGGCAAGGCGCCGCTCGCCGGCAACACGATCGGCACCGACCGGATGTTCCTCGCCACTCAGATGCCCCTCATCGACGGCTACCTGCACTATCGCAACGTCGACGTGTCGAGCATCAAGGAGCTCTCGCACCGCTGGTACCCCTCCGTCTACACCTCCGCGCCGACGAAGGATGGCGGTCATCGGGCTCTCGCGGACATCCGTGAGTCGATCCGCGAACTCGTATACTACCGCCAGGCGGTGTTCGTGGCACAGCCAGGGCCGACGTCGTCCGACGCGAAAGCGATCTCGGCCTCGGTCGTGTCGTCGTTCTCCGCCGAGATGTGACAGAATAGAGCGGTTGCCCCGCTTGCTTGGGGCGCATGGTGGCTGTAGCTCAGCTGGTAGAGCACCGCGTTGTGGTCGCGGGGGTCGCGGGTTCAAGCCCCGTCAGCCACCCCAAATGGGTCAGGTTTGAACTTTCGACCAAGGGACCGCCCTTGGTCGAGGTTCGAGCCTGGCCCAACTTTCTTGCCTCGGCAGCCCAGGTGAGCGCGTCGGCCTGCAGCCCTTCGATGCTCAGCCCGTCGTACGGTGTCTTGTAGCCGACCCGAACGTCGTTGTCCTCATCGACGTAGATCGCCTTGAACAGCGCCTGGTTGTACAGCCGACGGTTCGCGTCGTCGGCCGTCTTGTAGATGTCGCCCGCGTTCGACAGCAGGGTCAGCGAGTCATCGAGGTTCGCCCGGGCGAAGGCGTACTCGCCGTGGTGGGCGTCGATCCGGTTCTTGATCGTCTCCAGCGATGCCGTGATCCGGTCCTGTTCTCGTTTGAGTAACTCCAACGGCACCGCACCCGCATAGTGCGCCCGCAGGAGCTTCTCCTGCTCGCCTTCGAGCTGGGTGCGCCGCGAGGCGAGGTCTGCCAGTTCAGCCGCACCCTCCGCCATCATCTCGTCGAATCGTGCGTGCAGCATCGACGAGAGCGCGTGCTTGGTCTCCGCGCTGATCTGGACTTGGTCGTAGAACTGCTCGATGAGCCGTTCGACGTGCTCGATGAGCATCGCTTGGCGGGTGCAGTCGCCTCTGCCGCCGTGCCTGCTGCCGCAGACGAAGTACGGATAGATCGTCCCCCGGCTGCTCTTCGCGTTGCACACGATCAGACGGGAGCCGCACTGCCCGCAGAACACCGTTCCTTTCAGGTAGTGCTCGTGCACCTGCGTCGCGTCCGCCGCTGATCGGTGGGTGCCCAGCACCGTCTGCACTTGATCCCACACCTCGTTCGGGACGAGTGCTTCGTGTACTCCGGCGAAGGTGACGCCTTGATAGCGGACGCAGCCCTTGTAGTACGGGTTCGTGAGCATCCGATGCACCGGCGACTTGCCGATGGGCCGAGAGGAACGACGCGGCGAAGGTGCGGTCGTCAGTCCACGCGCGACCAACTCGCGATGGAGCTGGCTCGTCGACCAATCCCCGGACGCGAACACCTGAAAGGCCCACCGGACCAGCGGTGCCCGCTCCTCGTCCAGCTCAACGGTGCGGACCTCCCGGCCGAACTCGTCGCGCACTCCGATGTTGCGGTAGCCGATGGGGGCCTTCGACACCGTCCCGCCCTGCGCTGCCTTCTGCGACAGGCCCTTGACGACCTCCGTGGCCAGGTTGCGCGAGTAGAACTCGGCAATCGACGACATGATGCCGTGCAGCAACATCCCCGATGGTGTCTCGTCGATGTTCTCCGTCGCCGACACCAGCGTCACTCCGGCATCTTTGAGCGCCAGGTGGATGGTCACGTCGTCGGCGCGGTTCCGAGCCAGCCGGTCAACCTTGTGGACGATGCAGTAGTTCGTCTTGTACTTCGTGACGTACTGAATCATCCGCATCAGCTCGGGCCGGTCGGCCTTGCGAGCGGACTCGCCCGCATCGACGAACTCCTCAACGATGGTCGCGCCGAGCTGGTCAGCCTTGCGCTGGTTCGCCTCGCGCTGGGCCGGGATCGAGAAACCCTCAGCGTTGCCGCCCTTCTCCGCCTGCTCCTTCGTTGAGACTCGCAGGTAGGACACGGCGATCGCCCCGACGAACGGTGTCGGGGCAACGAGGCTGTCTATCGCGGCGCGGCTCGCGTCGGTGGTCGTCATGGCTCTTCTCCACAGTCACTGGTCCTGCCGACGCGGACTGATGTGACGGCGGATGTTGATCGTGAGAAGAGCCCGAAGGCTGTAGGACTAGGCCGAGTCGGCCACGTTCGCTTTGCCTCGCCGCAAGGACGAAGCGCTAGGACCACAACATCCGCCATCCGCGACGGATACATACATTCTACGACGAAGGCTCCACCGAGGCACGGGGACGCTTCGGTGTGGTCGATCCGCCCGAGGGGCACGACCCGGACCGCTGGAGCGTGATACGGATGAGCAGCTCGCTCAGCTTATCGAGGTCGGGCGGTTCGTGGAAGTCGGCGCGGATCGTCAGCTCGCGCTCGCTCTGCTGGCGCTGGCCCGTCTTTCGCGTGTACCGCCGCGCCATGACTCACACCTCGCCGGTGTCCGGATCGAAGGCCGCGAAGAAGGCGTCTTCGGCCTCCTGGCGCGCTGCGGCCTGATCGAGTACGAACCGTACGAAGTCTTCGTCGCGATCCGTGATGGGTGAGTCCTCGACGGGCGCAGCAGGGTCTTCGCCGGGCCAGCTCGTCTGACGGGTCGGGCGATCCCTGTCGAGGCGAGTGCCGCATGCCGCGACCCAGTCTCGGAGGCGGGCGCGGGCGTCTGCGAAGTCGCGGTGCCAGCCGAGCGGCGCGGAGCCGTCCTGCTCGGGGTCGTAGGCAG
>JASGDS010000019.1:0-19922 GCA_047607025.1 Microbacterium sp. | reverse complement strand
TCACGCTCAACCGCCCGGAGGCCCTGAACGCGCTGAACTCGACGCTCGTGCGCGAGGTCGTCGACGCCGGCCGGCGGTTCGATGCCGACCCCGGCATCGGCGCGATCGTGATCACCGGCTCCGCCAAGGCCTTCGCCGCCGGCGCCGACATCAAGGAGATGGCCGATTCCGGCTATCAGGACGCCTATCTGAACGATCCGTTCTCGCGCTGGTCGGACTTCGCGCGGCTGCGTACGCCGGTCATCGCGGCCGTGGCCGGCTACGCCCTGGGCGGAGGATGCGAGCTGGCGATGATGGCCGACATCATCCTCGCCGCCGACACGGCGAAGTTCGGTCAGCCTGAGATCAACCTCGGTGTCATCCCCGGCATCGGCGGGACCCAGCGGCTGCCGCGCGCGGTCGGGAAGTACAAGGCCGCCGAGCTGGTCCTCACCGGCCGCACGATGGGCGCCGAGGAGGCCGAGCGCGCCGGGCTGGTCTCGCGGGTGGTGCCGGCGGCGAGCCTGCTGGACGAGGCGGCTCAGGTCGCCGAGACGATCGCGTCGAAGTCGCTGCCGGTCGTCTACGCGGCCAAGGAGGCGCTGCAGATCGCGCAGGAGACCTCCCTCGAGGCCGGTCTCCGGTACGAGAAGCAGGCGTTCAGCGCGACGTTCGCCCTCGACGACCAGACCGAGGGGATGGCCGCGTTCCGCGAGAAGCGCGCACCGGACTTCCGGCACGGCTGAGGGGGTCCGGCCTCTACGGCCGACCCCGCCTCACAGCGGCTCCGGCGCCGGCGGTGGGTCGGTGAAGTCGCCCGCGTCCTTGCGGAAGCGGGCCAGGATCCGCACCAGGTCGGCGGTGTCCTGCGCGGACAGACCCGGCTCGGCGAAGACCGCATTGAGCGTGAGAGTCGCCTGTTCGATCAGGTCGCGTCCCTTCGCCGTCAGCGTCACCAGGGTGGCCCGACCGTCCTCCGGATGCGCCTCGCGCTGCACCAGCTCATCGTGCACCAGCCGCTTGACGGTGTTGGTGAGGCTGGTCGGGTGGACCTGCAGGCGGGCGACGGCGCTTCCCATCGGCATCCGCCCGTCGCGCGTGAAGGCGAGCAGCCGCAGCATCTCGAAGCGCGCGAACGACAGGTCGTACGGCCGCAGGGCCTGCTCCACCCGCGCAAGCATGATCTGCTGGGCGCGCATGAGCGAGGTGACGGCGCACATGCCGGCTGCGGCATCCTCCCAGCCGTGCTCGACCCACTGGCGCTTCGCTTCCGCAATCGGATCGACCGAGAGCGACGGACGTCTTGGCACGCGCATCCTCCTCTGTGAACTCCACTCTATTACGGGCGCTTCCGACTCTTTCGTGGGTCATGATCGGCGGGGGAGCACGGGTCGGTGAGGGCCGAGCATGAGCATGGCGAGTGCGATCTTGACCCACGGATCAGTCAGGAGCGCCGTATTCCTCCCGACAACCGTCGCCCGGTGACCGAGGAACTCGCCCGGAGTCCGTGGCGCGCTCACGCCTCGGCGAGGCCGAAATAGGCCTCCGCGACCTTCTCACGGACGCCAGGCACGTTCGCAGGACTGGCGAGCACGAGACGGCCGAGATCGATGACGAAGACGTCCTGGGCGATCGACAGCGCGAAGTCGACCGACTGCTCGACGAGCACGATCGACATTCCGGTGTCTCGGAGCTTCGCGAGGCTCGCGAGCACATCGCCGACGATCGCGGGCGCGAGGCCTGCCGATGGCTCGTCGACGAGCAGCAGTCGTGGCTCGGGCATGAGCGCCTGAGCGATCGCGAGCATCTGCTGCTGGCCGCCGGAGAGCATCGCCGCGAGCTGCGCACGCCGCTCGCGGAGGATCGGAAACATCTCGTACGCCCAGTCGATCCGCGACTGCAGCGCCCCACGGCTCCAGCGCTTGGTGTACGCACCGAGCCGCAGATTCTCCTCGACGGTCATGTCGCCGATGAGCCGCTTGCCCTCCTGCACCATGCCGAGGCCGAGGTCGACGCGTTTGAACGGCGGCGTGCGGCCGAGATCCTTCCCTTCGAAGGAGATGCTCCCCGCCTGGACCGGATTGAGTCCCATGATCGATCGGAGGATCGTCGTCTTGCCGGCGCCGTTCCGGCCGAGCAGCGCGACCACCTCCCCGGGTCGCGCCTCGAAGCTCACGTCCCAGACCACCCGGAGGTCGCCGTATCCGGTTCCGAGGTTCTTGACGCTGAGCAGAGCATCACTCATCGTGGATCGCCCTCCTTCTCTACCGCGGTCGCAACAGGCGACTGGGTCCCGATCGTGGTGCCCGACACTGCGGCGCCGGAGCCGAGGAACCGCTGGAGCACCTCGGGATGCTCGGCGACGAGCTTCGGCGGTCCGTCGGTGAGGACGGCGCCGTCCGCGAGCACCACGACGTGGTCGGCGAGCGACTGGACGAGGCTGAAGTTGTGCTCGACGAGGATCACGGCGGCACCCGCGTCGCGGACCCGGCGGAGCACGGTCGCGAGCTCGCTGACCTCGTCCCGGTCGAGTCCGGAGGCGACCTCGTCGAGGAGGATGACCGACGGGTCGGAGGAGAGCGCACGCGCGAGCTCGATCATCCGCCGGGTGCCGAGGGCCATCGACGCAGCGGGCTCCGCCGCGGCCGAGCCGAGACCGAGGATCTCGAGCCACCGGGCCGCCGCCTCCCGATTCTCCCGAACGATCCGTCGATACCTCGGAGTCCTCAGGATCGTCGAGAGCAGCGAGACATGATGGGCCTGGATGCGGCTCGACGCCACCGCGTCGAGCACCGACAGCTCGATCGGAACCGCAGGGGTCTGGAAGGTCCGTGCGACGCCGAGCCTGGCGACCTGGACCGCCGATTGCGGGGTCAGGTCTTCATCACCGAGGAGCACCCGACCGGTCGTCGGCTTGAGCAGGCCGCTGATGAGGTTCAGCGTGGTCGTCTTGCCGGAGCCGTTCGGCCCGATCAGGGCGGTGATCTGCCCGGCCTTCGCGGTGAGGGACACCTCCTTGACCGCCTGGGCCCCGCCGAAGGTCTTCCCCACGGCCTCGAGTCGCAGATCGCGGCCCGCAAGCGGGGGGATCTCGAGGCCCTCGCCCTCCGGAGCATAGGACTTCGCCTGTTCGGCAGTCCGCAGCCGCAGGCGCCTCGCGATCCGGGCGGCGAGGCCGGCGAGGCCGCTGCCGAAGGCGAGGCCGCCGATCAGCAGGAAGGCGCCGAACGCGACGTCGCCCCATTCGCCGAAGGTCGAGGAGAAGGTCTGGATGAACTGCACGAAGATGACGCCGATGAAGATCGCGTAGATGCTGCGGCGGCCCGCGACGATCGACGCGACGAGCGTGTACATGATGAGGGTGATGCCGAAGCTGCCGGGCGAGATGAACCGGTCGTTGTAGGCGAAAAGCGCTCCGGCGATCCCCACCGGGATCGCGGCGAACGCGTAGGTCGCGAGCTTCAGCCGGTAGCGGGACAGGCCGAGCGAGGGCGCGAGCACCGAGCCGTGCTGGAGGACGAGCAGCGAGTTGCCGAACGGCGACTTGACGGCGTTCCTGTAGACGATGAACCAGAGCGAGCAGACCGCGATCGTCATGACGAAGAACCAGACGTTCGGTACCTCGATGCCGAAGATCTGCGCGCGCGGAATGCCGATGAACCCGGACTGCCCTCCGAGGATGCCGGTCGGGATCACCTGGAGCGTGACCGGGACGAGCTCCACGAGCAGGAAGGTGCAGACCGCGAGCATCCATCCCCCGAGCCGGAGGCCCGGCGCGCCCGCGAGCAACCCGACGACGACGGCGGCGGCGAGGCCCAGCAGCATGTTGAGCAGCAGGTCGTTGAGGATGTTCGTGCCGAACCACGCGGCGAAGTACGCCGCGGCGGCATACATCGCCGGCAGGCCCATGTTCAGCTCGCCGGCCCATCCGAGGCTGAGGTTCAGGCCGCTGACGAGCATCGCGGAGAGAGCGACGAGCAGCGTCAGGCGGATGACGTAGTTGTTGATTCCGATGAACGGGAACGCCATGACGACGCCTGTGACGACGAGCCAGAGGATCGGCAGCAGCCATCCCGGGATCGGTCGGCGAGGGGCGAGGGTCCGCTTGCCCGCGGTCCTTGTCGTGGTCATGGTCACACCAGCCTCAGCTTTCGACTCCCGAACAAGCCGCCCGGCCGCAGGACGAGCACCAGGATGAAGACGACGAACACCGAGTATTCGCCGAAGAAGGACCCGACGTACAGCGCCACGAAGGACTCGATGAGACCGACGATGAAGCCGCCGATCACCGCCCCGGGCTGGCTGCCGAGCCCGCCGAGCGCGAGTGCGACGAATCCCTTGAGCGCGACGAAGAGTGCGAGCCACGCGCTCGCCCCGGTGTACATGAGCACGAAGGGTCCGACGAGCCCTGCGAAGAGCCCGGCGATCGCGAAGGCGCCGAGCGAGAGCCAGCGGACGTTGACGCCGCGCAGCATCGTCGCCTCCCGATCGAAGGCCTGGGCGCGGCTCGTCAGGCCGAAACGGGTTCGCCGCATGAGGAGGTGGAGGATGATTGCGAAGACGATCGGCAACGCGATGACGACGAGCGTGATCGGCTGGACCCGACCTCCGAGGAAATCGAACGGCGCCTGGTCGAAGAGCACGAGGCGCAGTGGATCGGCGCCCCAGATGAGCACGACGACCGCGGTGATGATCGTGCCCGCGCCGAGCGTCGTGATGAGCTCGGCGTGGCTGCCCTGGGGCATCCAGCGAATCGCGGCCCGTTCGACGAAGATCGACAGCATGGCGCCGATGAGCGCGGTGATGAGGATGACGAGCGGCAGCGGGATCCCCGCGGCCAGCAGGCTGATCGCCGCGAATCCCGTCGCGAACAGGGTGTTCGAGAACGCGAAGTTGAGCACGCCGGAGGACGTCAGGGTGACGTTGTACCCGATCGCGATGAGCGCATAGATCGCGCCGGATGAGAGCCCGGCGAAGACCGCGGTCATGATCAGCATGCGCTCAGCTCCGTCCCGCCGCAGCGCGGTCGAGCACGGCGGCTCGCCCGGCGTACATGCCGAAGACCCCTGCGACGGCGAGTGTCCCGCCGGCCCCGCCATAGACCATACCGGATGGGCTCGCCATGACGTTCCCCGCCGCGTAGAGACCGGGGATCACGTCGCCGTCGACGTCGAGCACGCGACCCTCGCGATCGGTGCGGGGTCCACCCTTGGTGCCCAGGGCGGAACTCTCCACGAGCGCACCGTAGAACGGCGCCTGCTCGAGCGGCCCGAGCGTCGCGAAGGGCGATGCAGGGTCCAGCCCGGAGCGACCGCCGGGGAAGCGGTCATAGGCGCTGACGCCCCTGCTGAAGTCGGGGTCGACGCCCTCCCGAGCATTCGCATTGAACCGCTCGACCGTCGCGAGCAGATTCCCGGCTTCGATGCCGAGCTGCTCGGCGAGCTCCTCGAGCGTGTCGGCACGCAGCAGCCAGTCGGGAGCCGGAGAGCCCGGTCCGCCGCCGAAGACGCCGTACCGGTCGATCGTCGACTGAGAGATGATCAGGTAGGCGGGGATGTTCGGGTAGTCGAGGTTCGTCTCGTCGAGGTCGTGGAACGCGCCGCCGAAGGAATTGTAGTTCGCCGCCTCGTTCGCGAAGCGCTTCCCGGTCCGGTTCACCATGATCGTCCCGGGCAACGAGCGCTCCCGGGAGATGAGCAGCCCGTTCGCGGCGCCGTCGGGTCGCGTGCCGGGAGTCGTGATCACCGGCGACCACCATGCCTCGCGCATGTTGCCGAGCTGAGCGCCGATGCGCATCGCCATGCGCAGGCCGTCGCCGGTGTTCGAGGCCGCGCCGATGCCGCGCTCGAGCGGACCCCGCAGGAAGTCGCGGACCAGATCGCGGTCGTACTCGAAACCGCCTGTGGCGAGCACCACCGCCCCGCCGCGGACCGTGCGGGGCCCTTGCGAGGTCTCCAGCTCCACCCCGACGACGCACCCGTCCTCGACGAGCAATCGCACACCTCTGGCGCCGGTCTCGACGACGACACCGTGTGCCAGCGCGGCCTTGAGCAGGCCGCCGACGAGAGCTCGGCCGAGGCCCTCGACGTTCCTGGCCTCGCGCTCGGCGAGCACGTCGGGCGGCACGACACCGGTGCCGCCTGCGAGCGGCATCTCGCTCATCCGGATGCGGCGGATGTCTCCGCCGATCCGGTCGATCCACTCCTCGATGCCCTCGAAGGAGACGAGTCCCGGCTCGAGGGTCCTGCCGCCGCCGGGGAGGCCGCCCGGGCGTTCCGGGTGGTAGTCCGGATAACCCGGGGTATATGCGAGGCGGAGCTCGGTGTTCGCCTCGATGAAGTCGATGAATCGGGGCCCGCCCTCAATCAGCGCCCGGGCGAGCTCCGGAAGGATCATGCCGTTCGACAGGCTGAGCAGGTACTCGAGACCCTTCTCAGTCGAGTCCGGAACGCCATCGGCTGCGGCGGGCTGGTTCCCGGGGATCCAGATCCCCGCGCCCGAGAGTGCTGTCGAGCCGCCGAGCAGCTCGGCCTTCTCGAAGACCGCGACACTCGCGCCCTCGACCGCGGACGCGAGCGCGGCGGTGAGGCCAGCGGCCCCCGATCCGAGGATCACGACATCGTAATTCTGTTCCATGGCACGCCTTCATGTGTGGTCAGAGGGGACCGAGCGCTGAGCGTATGGACCCCGTTGCTGTTCCCGTGCTGGACACGGACCGGCGGCAACCGCTCCGCCTGCCGCGGCCAGTCCCGGAGCACCGGTCGGTGCACCGGGACTGACGGTGAGAAGGTCATCCCGACTGCTAGCTCGAGGGGACCCACAGCCCGTTCGAGATCGTCGAGTCGCACGGGATCGCCTCGAAGATGTTGGGCTCCGGAGTCGGATAGTGCTCGGTCGCCGAGTATGAGAATCCATCCGGATAGAGAGAGAGGTAGTCCGCCGGGATCGGCGTCGTCTGGAGCGCCGCAGTGAGCTTCGTCGCGTCGGTGTCGCCATTCGTCTGGTTCAGGGCGAAGATGAGCACGCGAGCGGTGTCGAAGCCGAGGGCACCGGAGTAGAGGCTGACATCACTGCCCTCGAAGGCATCGAGCAGCGGCTGCAGGTACTCCGGCTCGGTCGACTGCTGGACCATCGACGTGAACTCCGGCAGGTAGCAGAGCGGCAGCGCGGACGCCGAAGCGAGCGAGTTGGGCACCTGGGACGCGGACGCGGTGCCCGCGTAGTACGGGATGTCCGTCGCACCGGCGGTGAGCCGCGAGCTCAGCGCTCTCGAGATCTGGTCGACGCCGGCGAAGTCGACGTAGATCGCGTCCGGGTTCGCCGCGACGAGCCGCTGGAACTCGACGTCGAAATTCAGCGCATTCGGGTCCGGCCGTTCGGTGTCGACGATCGTGATCCCTGCATCCGCCGCGACCGTCGTGATGCCCTCGACGTTGGCATCGCCGAAGGCGTCGGCACCAGCGAGCACTCCGAGCGTCTTGATGTCGTCCGCCTTCATGAGGGTGCCGATGGAGCCGAGCTGCGTCGCCTGCGGCGAGGAGATGCCGAAGTGGTTCGGATACTTCGACGGGTCGTCGTACTCGCTCGACGAGGCGACGGAGAGCGTGAAGATGCCCTCGTCGCTCACCGTGGGGAGCATCGCACCCGTCTCGGTCGAGACGCCGCCGGGGATGACGATGTCCGGCGGGGTGCTCGAGGTGAGCGCCTCGTTGAGCTTCGTCACCGCAACCGTGTTGTCGCTCTCATCGTCGATGAGGGTCACGTTGATGGGCCGACCGCCGGCGCCGCCATTCGCGTTGGCATAGTCGATCGCGGCGGTGAAGCCCTTCATGTAGTTCGAGCCGGTGCCGGCGTAGGCGCCGGTGATCCCGTAGAGGATGGTGAGGTTGATCGGGTCGCCGCTGGCCGCGCCATCCGTCGCCCCGTCCGTACTGCCGCCATCGCTGGTGGAGCACGCCGCAAGCAGCAGAGCGAGCGACGCCGTTGCGGCGATCGCAGAAATACGTCGTCTCACGATTGCAGTCTCCTTTGACGTCCAAGAATGTGGTGTGTTGCCTGTCTTGGTGCTAATACTGCATAACATAGTTCTGTTAATGCACGTGGTCCGATCACAGTAACAACAACCAGAGTCGACTGCAAGCATCGCCGCGACCGCACCGAGCATCCCGCAACGTCGGGAAATGCACGACGCGGTTCTGGGGCGATCCTGTCTCCGGGGTCGGACGCGGCCACGCCGAATCGAAACGGTCTCGGCCGCTCCGCGCCTGCGCCCTGGTTCATGCTCCCCGAGCCGACGTCTGCAGGAGAAATCGGCCGAATTCCTCCTGCAGCTGTCAGGCGGCGGGCTCCTGCTCCTCCTCGTGGGTGGCTGCCCAGAAGAAGGCGCACAGCGCGACGCCGAGCAGCAGCAGCGCACTCGTGAGCACGAACGGCCAGGTGCGGTTCATGCTCGACAACCATCCGGCGATCCAGCCGAAGGGGGAAGTGGCGAGCATGACGCAGGTGCGCTGGATGGCCATCACGCGCGAGCGTTCGTCGCGATCGACATGCAGGGCGACGAGCGACTCCGAGAGCATGAAGAGGATGCCCGCACCGAATGCGTCCAGCAGCAGGCACACTCCGAGGCAGAGGTAGACGGTCGCTCCCGCCGTGCCCTCCTTCGCCGGGATCAGCACGAGAAGCAGCTGACCGGCGAGGTAGACCCCGAAGCCCAGTGCTGTCGGTAGCCGCAGACCGCGCCCGCGCAGCAGCCACGGGATGACGGTGAAGAACAGAATGACCGACAGGATCGATCGTGCCATCGGGAACAGCGGCAGCAGGGCATCCGGCACCCCGAGATGTTTGTTGATCACCACCTGCCAGAAGGTGGCGTTGACGATCGAGACGGCGCCGACGATCGCGGCGATGCCGAGCGAGAACAGTGTGCCACGTGAGCGAAGGATGAGCGGCAGCACCGTGCGATATTCGCCGAGCGAGCGCCAGATGCTCACGCCCTTCGTCTGCCGCATGCGCACGGTGCCCGTCTTCGTCTCTGTGGTGAAGCGGTACAGCAGCCAGATCTTGATCGACATGACGACGAAGGCGTTCACATACAGGATGCGCACGGCCGGTTCCAGCCCGAAGTGCGACACGAGCAGCGCGGCGAGCGGAGCGAACAGTGCAGAGAACTCACCGGCGACCTTCACCAGCGAGTACACGCGCGGAATGTCGTTGCGGTCGACGTCCTCGACGAGCAGGCAATCCCAGGAGTTCTGCGTCACCTGCCAGACGCCGTTGACGAGAGCAGCCGCGAGGAACCACCAGAAGTTCTGCGCGAGCGCCCAGATGAGACACGGGATGGCCCACGCCAGCACGTCGAACAGTGCGGTCGTGAGCCTGCGCCCGAGCTTGTCGGTGATGACGCCGCTGAGCAGCCCGAACACGGCCTCGGAGAGCATCGTGATCGTGGCGATCAGGCCGATCTGAGCGTCGTGCACGCCGAGCTGCAGCATGAACACCGATGCGTATGGCAGCACGAGGGCCATCGACAGGCCCCACATCGGTTCGGTATAGACGGCGGCCCTGCCGTTTCCCCGCAGCGTGACGAGTGTGTGGAGCAGGGGATTGCGGGGCACCCCTCAAGTCAACCGCGTGCCCCCGTCATTGTGGAAATCACGGCGCGACACGTGCAGGGTGAGTCGACACTTGTCGGGCGAAACTGGCCGTATCGCCCTGCACCTGTCGATCGGCCCGACATCTGTCGAGGCGAGATCCATGAACCGGCTTGACCTTGACGTTGCATCAATCTTGAGCGTGGAGGTCATGGAATGGTCGATACAGCAGATCGCACGCCTCGCGCGTCGATGAGCCGCAGCGCGAGCCAGACCCGGGCGCGGCCGGCGAACGTGGTGAGGTCGGCGGCCAGCAGCTGATCGGCCTGATGGATGCGTGCGCGCACGGTGTGCCTGTGCACGCCGAGCCCGCCCGCCGTGCGCTCGATGTTCGCGTCATTCTCGAGCCAGGCCCGCACCGTGGGCAGGATGGCCGTGCCCGCTGCCGCATCGTGGGCGACCAGCGGCGTCAGCAGGGCGCGAGCGGATGCCACCGCGTCTGGCCCCGCGAGCGTGGTCGCCGCGGACTGGTCGAGGTCGGCGAATCGGGTGACGCCGTCACCCTGCCGACAGGCCTCCTGCGCCTGGCGCAGCCGGGCGGGGAAGTCGGCGAGAGGGGCGGCATCCGAGACACCGATGTGCACACCGAAGCGTTCGGCGACGTCCTGCAGCAGCTGATCCGACGGCGACAGCAGCACGAGGCCATCACCATCCGGGGAGGCGCCGAAGAACAGGCGCGAGCGGTCGCGGCGCGCGGCGAGCTCCAGGAACGCGGGGAGCGCGTCCGGCACCCGGTCGGTCACCGCGACGCGGGGTTCGGCGGGCAGCCCCTCCCATCCGGCGGCGATGCTTTCGGCGAGCCGGGGATGGCCGTCGTTCAGCGCCCGCAGCACGCCCGCGCGCAGGGCGCCGCGTTCGGTGGCGAGCGCCTCGTTCTGTGCGAGCGCGAACCCCGCCATCGCCACGACCGTCGTCACCACGCCGCGTGCCTCGCCATCCAGCGCGACATCGGCGACGGCCAGCACCCCGCGCAGATCGGAGCCGTGCCCGAGGGTCTGCAGCAGGAAGGACGCGCCGCCGACCTTGGTCGTCGTGGCCGCGCTGCGTCGGCGCTCGATCATCCGGCTCGCCTGTGCGGAAAGATGCGTCGACGCCGCGGATGGCAGGCGCGACGAGGTGCGCACGGGTTCCCCCGCCTCGTCGAGCAGCCCGACCCACGTGCCGAGTTCGCGCGCGAGCTCCGACACGATCGCACCGAGCCCATCCGTGCGCAGCGCCGCTGTCGCGACCGCGCGCTGCGCGCCCAGCGCCCAGGTGCGTCTCGCGTACTGCTGCTCGGAGATCGCGTCGGCGACCGCGCGGGCGACCGCGATGAACGGTGTGCGGTAGGGCACCTCGAACAGCATCAGGTGCTGATCGTCGCAGGTCGACGCGAGCGCGGGCGGAATCCCCTGCCGCACCACCTCGGTGCCGAAGCCGAGCGCGACGACGCCGTGCTCGCGCAGCCGCGCGACGTACGCGGGCACATCCGTCGCCGCCTCGAACTGCGTGCCCGTGGTCAGCAGCACCATGTCGGGCGCCAGGAACGGCGTGGGGTCGAGTAGGTCAGAGCTGTGCACCCATCGGATGGCCGCTGCCGCGTCGCCCGCGACGACCGCGCGCAGCCGCAGCTCGGGCCGGGACAGCAGCCACGCGACGGTCGGATCGCTCATATACAGAGCGTATATCTGGATAGACATAGTGGCGAATGACTCGGCGGAGCTCCCGACGTACGCTCGCCTCATGACCTCCGAACCGCTCGTGCAGGAACGCCGCCTCGTCACCGCCATCCCCGGCCCCCGCTCCGAGGCCGTGCTCGCCCGCAAGGCCGCCGCCGTCGCGGCCGGCGTCAGCCACACCGTGCCGATCGCCGCCGTCGCGGCAGGAGGCGGTGTCGTGGTGGATGCCGATGGCAACTCGCTCATCGATCTCGGAAGCGGCATCGCCGTGACGACGGTGGGCAACGCCCATCCGAAGGTCGTCGAGGCGATCACCACGCAGGCGGCCGCGTTCACCCACACCTGCTTCATGATCTCGCCGTACGAGTCGTACATCGAGGTGGCAGAGGCGCTGAACCGCCTCACCCCCGGTGACCACGAGAAGCGCAGCGCCCTGTTCAACTCGGGCGCGGAGGCGGTCGAGAACGCCGTCAAGATCGCCCGCAAGCACACCGGCCGTCAGGCCGTCGTCGCCTTCGACCACGGCTACCACGGCCGCACCAACCTCACCATGGCGCTGACCGCGAAGTCGATGCCCTACAAGAGCGGGTTCGGCCCGTTCGCGCCCGAGGTCTACCGGGTGCCGGGGTCGTATCCGCTGCGCGACGGGCTGACGGGGCCCGAGGCGGCGAAGCGATCGATCGCCCTCATCGAGAAGCAGATCGGTGCGGCGAACCTCGCCGCCGTCATCATCGAGCCCATCCAGGGCGAGGGCGGCTTCATCGTTCCGGCGGACGGGTTTTTGAACGCCGTCGCCGAGTGGTGCACCGACAACGGCGTCGTCTTCATCGCCGATGAGGTGCAGACCGGCTTCGCGCGCACCGGCACCATGTTCGCCAGCGAGCAGTTCGGCGTCGTGCCCGACATGATCACGACCGCCAAGGGCATCGCCGGCGGAATGCCGCTGGCCGCGGTGACGGGCGATGCCTCGATCATGGATGCCGCTCATCCGGGCGGCCTCGGCGGAACCTACGGCGGCAACCCCGTCGCCTGCGCCGCCGCGCTCGCCGCGATCGACGTCTACGAGACCGAGGGGCTCGCACAGCGCGCCGTCGCCATCGGCGACCGCCTGCTCACCAGGCTCGGCGAGCTCGCCGAATCCGACCCGCGCATCGGTGATGTGCGCGGACGCGGCGCGATGGTCGCCGCCGAGTTCGTCGACCCCGCAACAGGCGAGCCGGATGCCGCGCTCGCGGGCGCCGTCGCAAAGGGCGCCATCTCGCAGGGCGTGATCGTGCTCACCTGCGGCACCTTCGGCAACGTCATCCGCTTCCTGCCCCCGCTGTCCATCTCCGATGAGCTGCTCACCGAGGGACTCGACATCATCGCCGACGCGCTTGCCGTCGCCTGAACGAAGGACTTCATCATGACGAACGAACGCGAAACCGCCCTGCTGGCGTCCGTGTCGACCGGCCTGTTCATCGGGGGCGAATGGCAGCAGACCGCGAGCACCTTCGAGGTGCGCGACCCCGCGACGAACGAGATCATCGCCCACGTCGCCGACGCGACGCCCGAGGATGGCATCCGCGCCCTCGACGCCGCCGTCGCCGCGCAGGATGCCTGGGCCGCCACCGCGCCGCGCACGCGCAGCGACATCCTGCGCCGCGCGTTCGAGCTCGTGCGCGAGCGTGCCGAGGATGTCGCCCTCGTCATGACGCTCGAGATGGGCAAGCCCCTCGCCGAGGCGCGAGGCGAGGTGACCTACGGCAACGAGTTCCTGCGCTGGTTCAGCGAGGAGGCTCCGCGCATCTCGGGCCGCTACGGTTCGAACCCCGAGGGGACAGGCCGCATCGTCGTGTCGCAGCGCCCCGTCGGCCCGTGCTTCTTCGTCACCCCGTGGAACTTCCCGTTCGCGATGGCCACCCGCAAGATCGCTCCGGCGCTCGCGGCGGGCTGCACGGTCGTCATCAAGCCCCCGCAGCTGACGCCCCTCACGACGCTGTTCTTCACGCAGCTGCTCGTCGAGGCGGGGGTTCCTGCGGGCGTTGTCAACGTCGTCACCTCGTCATCGTCGTCGAAGCTGTCGGCGCCGATCATCGCCGACCCTCGGCTGCGCAAGCTGTCGTTCACCGGGTCGACCGACGTGGGCCGCCGGCTCATCGCGCAGGCCGCCGAGGGCGTGCTGCGCGTGTCGATGGAGCTGGGAGGCAACGCCCCCTTCGTCGTCTTCGAGGATGCCGACCTCGACAAGGCGGTCGAGGGCGCGCTCGCGGCGAAGTTCCGCAACATCGGTCAGGCGTGCACGGCGGCCAACCGCTTCATCGTGCAGCAGTCGATCGCCGACGAGTTCGCGTCGCGCATCACCGATCGCGTCAAGGCCATGCGCATCGGCCGCGGCACCGAAGAGGGCGTGACCATCGGCCCGCTCATCGATGAGGATGCCGTCGCCAAGGCCGACGAGCTGGTGACGGATGCCACCGGTCGCGGCGCGACGCTGCTGACCGGCGGCGCGAAACTGGATGGTCCTGGCACCTTCTTCGAGCCGACCGTCGTGGCGAACGTGCAGGCGGGCAGCGCCATCCTGCGCGAGGAGATCTTCGGACCCGTGCTCGCGATCGCGACCTTCGAGACCGAGGACGACGCGGTGCGCCTCGCGAACGACACCGAGTACGGCCTCGTCTCGTACGTCTACACGCAGGATCTCGCGCGCGGTCACCGCATGATCGACCGCCTCGAGACCGGCATGATGGGCCTCAACGCGGGCGTCGTCTCGAACGCCGCGGCGCCGTTCGGCGGCGTGAAGCAGTCCGGAATCGGCCGCGAGGGCGGCACCGAGGGCATCCACGAGTACGTGTCGACCAAGTACACGCTCATCCCGAACGACTGATCCTCCCGGCAGGGCGTCACCCGCGCACGAGCCAGAGCGGGTCGGCGAGATAGCGTGCGGCCACCTCGACCGTGCCCGGCTGGTTCTCGTTCCACAGGTCGGGCGGCAGCGCGTCTTCGCGGTGGGTCGTCTGCCATCCCAGCATCGTGAGCCGGCGCAGCATCGAGAGCGAGGCGGCCGCATCGAGCTCTGAGGGGGAGACACGAGTGACCTCGCGGTATCCGTCCAGCCATCCCGCCGCCATCTCGAGCGCCTCGGAGCGGTGCTCGTAGAAGGTGAGAGCCGCCGCGAAATCGTAGAGGAACCAGCTGTACCCGCAGTCGTCGAAGTCGATGATCGACAGCTCGTCGCCATGCGTCATGACGTTGGATGGTCGCAGGTCGGCGTGGATGAGTCCCCAGGTTCCCGGGTTCGAGGGGCCGACTCCCGAGCCGTCGAGCGCTGCCAGCGCGGATGTCTCCGCGCGCTCCAGGAGCGCCCGGTCGTTCTCGGGGAGCGCGGCGTCGCGCCAGTCGCCCCACCTCGCCGCCGCCCCCACCATGTCGGCGGGCGTCCACGAGAAGCGGACGAATCCGCTCGGGGACCGCCACTCGCGTGCGTGGTCGTGCAGCGCGGCGGTGAGCCGACCGATCTCGGTGAAGTGATGCTCGAAGCCCGACTGGTCTTCGAGCATCGTGCCCGTGACGAACTCGAATGCGACGGCCGTCCAGGTCTGGCCTTCGAACGAGAGCAGCTGAACGAAGTCGCCGTTCACGCCCGGCACGGGCGCCGGAGTGGGCACGCCGACGTCGTGCTTGAGCGCGTCGACCCAGATCAGCTCGCTGCGCACGTGCTCCAGGCTCTCGGCATAGCCAGGACGGCCGAGCCGAATGACCAGACGCGGCGAGCCGTCGACGCTCGCCTTGAACGTGATGTTCTCGCTCAGCACGATGAGCGTCACCTCGGCGTCGTCGGGAAGACCCCACGCGGCGATGATGCCGCGCTGCACCCATGGTGGCGCCGGGTCGCCACGCCCCACCCCGTCGAAGGAGGCGAGCGCGGTCTGCGCTGAGCCTGTGGCCTGCGCTGAGCCTGCGGCCTGCGCTGAGCCTGTCGAAGCGTCGAACATGGCGGCAACGCTAGCGGGCGATCTCCCCTCACCGAGCGGTGGCGAGCGAGGTTTCACCTGCCGGTCACACCCGAGGACAAAAGGTAACACCGCGGAAACGCGTCGCGGCATCGACATGCGATTCACTTGCGTGAGGAGGTGCACGTGGCACGCACGACAGGCAACGCGTCGATCCTGGATGGCAACAGCTTCACGCTGGAGGGCGCCCAGGGTCTGAGCCCCCGAGAGACCGATCTCATCACGCGCAGACAGCGCCGCCTCGGCCCGGCGTATCGGCTGTTCTATCGGCATCCCGTGGAACTGGTGCGGGGCAGCGGCGCGCATCTGTGGGATGCCGATGGCAACGACTATCTCGATCTCTACAACAACGTCGCGTCGCTCGGGCATGCCCATCCCGCCGTCGTCGATGCGGTGGGTCGGCAGATGTCGCAGCTCAACACCCACACCAGGTACCTGCACCAGAACATCGTCGACTACGCCGAAGACATCCTCTCGACGATGCCGGATGCCGTTGATCAGATCATGTTCGTCTGCACCGGAAGCGAGGCGAACGATCTCGCGCTGCGGGTGGGGCGGGAGTTCACGGGGGGACTCGCCTACATCGCCACGAGTGAGGCCTATCACGGCAATACCGCGCTCGTCACGGCGCACTCGCCGTCGCTCTCGGGCGCCGAGGCGATGGATCCGCACCTTCGGGTCATCGATCCGCCCGACACGTATCGGCACGGGTCGGTGGAAGCGGCGGGCGCCGCGTTCCTCGCCGATGTGACCGCCGCGATCGCCGACATCGAGGAGTCGGGGGTGGGTCTGGCCGGCATCATCCTCGACTCGTCGTTCTCATCGGATGGCATCTACCTGGGCGAGCAGGGAATGGTCGCCGCTGCCCTTGAGCTCGTGCACGAGCACGGAGGCGTCTTCATCGCCGACGAGGTGCAGCCGGGATTCGCGCGAACGGGTGAGACCTTCTGGGGTTTCGAGCGGCACGGGCTCGTGCCCGACCTCGTGACGACCGGCAAGCCGATGGGCAACGGGTTCCCCGTGGCGGGGATGGCCGCACGCAGCGAGGTGCTCGCCCCGTTCGCATCCAGGCGCCCCTACTTCAACACCTTCGGCGGCAACCCGGTGGCGATGGCGGCTGCACAGGCGGTGCTCGACACCATCCGCAGCGAGGGACTTCAGCAGCATGCGCTGGAGACCGGGAACGCGCTGCGGGCGGCGCTGGCGCAGCTCGCCGACGACCATCCGAGCATCGGCGACGTGCGCGGTGCGGGACTGTACACGGGGCTCGAGCTCGTGACCGATCGGGACTCGAAGGAGCCGGCGACGAGCGTCGCGCTCGCGGTGCTCGATGCACTGCGCGAGCGACGCGTGCTCACGAGCGTGTGCGGGCCGACGAACAGCGTGCTGAAGCTGCGGCCGCCCCTCGCGTTCACGGAGTCCGACATCCCGCGGCTCGTCGATGCGCTCGATGCCTCCCTCGACGCGCAGGGTGTGTGACTCGCGGCCGTAACAGACGATTTACACGCGGCGCCTGTTGCCCCCGCCGCCTCAGGCGGGATGCTGGGGGCAACACCTGCCGAACAGGCTCCTTCTCGCGGCAGAGCGCACGGATGCACACACCGATGAAAGGAGTTCCACATGACGCAGCGCACCACGTCGGGCGTCACCTACAAGCCGGCCGAATCGGGATACTTCGACAAGCGCAGGCTCAAGCGCAGCGCGGGGGTCTGGGGCCTCTGGGCGCTCGCGGTCGCCGCGGTCATCTCCGGCGACTTCTCGGGCTGGAACTTCGGCATCGACTTCGCCGGATTCGGCGGCCTGCTCATCGCCTTCGTCATCCTGACCGTGATGTACTACGGCCTCACGTTCTCGATCGGCGAGATGGCGGCCGCCATGCCGCACACGGGAGGCGCGTATTCGTTCGCGCGTTCGGCGATGGGTCCATGGGGAGGGCTTGCGACAGGCCTCGCCGAGACGGTCGAATACGTCGCGACAACGGCGGTTGTGGTGTACTTCTCGGCCGGGTATGCCGACCAGGTCACCTCCGAGCTGCTCGGGTTCAGCCTGCCAGGCCCCGTCTGGTGGGCCATCCTGTACGCGGTGTTCATCGTGCTGAACACCGCGGGCGCCAACGTGTCCTTCATGTTCGCGATCGTCGTCTCGATCATCTCCATCGGCATCCTCGTCGTCTTCGGTCTGATGGCGATCTTCTCCGGTGCGTTCTCGTGGAGCGCGCTGTGGGACAAGGTGCCCGATCCGGAGGCGTTCGGCTCGTCGACCTTCCTGCCCGAGGGCATCGTCCCCATCCTGTTCGCCCTGCCCTTCGCGATGTGGTTCTTCCTCGGCATCGAGGAGCTGCCGCTGGCGGCGGAGGAGTCGCACACCCCCGAGCGCGACATCCCGCGTGCCGGCCTGTGGGCGCGCGGCACGCTCATCGTCACGGGGCTCATCGTGCTGATCTTCAACACCGGGGTCATCGGCGCAGAAGCGACCGGGGGCGCGGGCGAGCCGCTGCTCGACGGACTCCGCGCCATCGTCGGCGACCGCGCAGCGGCCGTTCTGGCGCTGCTCGCGCTCATCGGCCTGCTGGCCTCGCTCATGGGCATCATGTTCGCGTATGGCCGCAACATGTACTCGCTCTCGCGTGCCGGCTACTATCCGAAGTTCCTCTCGCTCACCGGTCGCGCCCACACCCCGTGGGTGGCGCTCATCGTGGGCGCGGTCATCGGGTTCGTCGCCCTCGTGATCGTGGATGCCACGGGCGGGTCGGCCAGCCCGGCCGGCGCCGTCGTGCTGAACATCGCCTGCTGGGGCGCCGTGGTGTCGTACTTCATGCAGATGGTGTCGTTCCTCATCCTTCGGCGGAAGTTCCCGAACGCCTCGCGACCCTACCGATCGCCATGGGGCGTGGCTGGCGCCTTCGCCGCCGCCGTGATCGCCGCGCTCGTCTTCGTCGGCTTCCTGCTCAACCCCGCCTACCTGCTCGCGATCATCGCGATCATCATCGTCTACGCGGTGATCTTCCTCGCCTTCGCGCTGTACGGCAGACACCACCTCGTGCTCTCACCCGAGGAGGAGTATGCGCTTTCGGGTGGCCTGCACGTCGCGCCCACGGCCGACGACCCCGAACCCGCCGCGGAGGTCTCCGGCTGACGCGCCGGGCGCTCAGCGCTGCCAGGCGGAGAGCAGATCGGCGGCGGAGAAGACGAGGTCTGCGGATGCGGGCGCGACCCCCGTCGGGCAGATTGCCGCGAGCCGGGCATCCTGCGAGCGGGGCAGCCGGTTGCGGGAGGCGGCCAGCGCAGCGAGATCGTGACTGTCGATGCCGCCCCGTGCCCGCCACTTCACGGTGCCGAGCACCTCGGTGCGCTCGGGGCCGGCGGCGACCGCGTCGACCTCGACCTGTCCGTCGCGCGTCCACCATGGTCGCACCGAGGTGACCCCCTTCAGCTCTTCGCTCGATGCCGCGAGCCGCTCAAGTGCATCTCGCACGAGCGGCTCGATCGCCCTGCCGCGCCAGCTCTCCCAGTCGCGCGCGAAAGCGCCACTGGCGACATCTCCGCGTCCGCGTGCGATCGCATCCGCATGGCGTTCGATGTAGCGGAACCAGAAGCGAAGGTAGGGGTCGTCAAGTCGGTACCGACGCAACCGGTTGGATGTCGCCCAGGCAGGCAGGTCCCGAACCACCATCCGTTTCTCGTCTGTGAGCAGCGCAAGCGCGCGCAGGGCGGCGGTCTGCACCGTCTTCGCCACCGCGCCAGGATCTGCGATGGTGCTCGAGATCGAGCTGAGCGTGAGTTCGGACGGCCCAGAGGATCCGATGGCCGACAGCACGCGATATGCACTGTCGCTGTCAGCGAACTCGGCGTCAAGCGTCAGTCGGCCGATTGCGACCAGAGGGCTCAGGCTGTCGGAGAGCGACGAGTTCACCCAGGCCTTCACCGGCTGGTCGGTGCGTCGAAGGTCTGAGACGAGGCGTGGGTAGCCTCCGGTGATGAGGCAGGCATCGAACACCTCGAAAGGTGACAGACCGGGCAACGCCTGCGCCACTTCGCCGGGGTGCAGAACGGGGACGACGAACTCGCGCAGGCGGCCGAAGAGCGGACGATCATGCTGCGCAAGGCGTTCCATCATCGCAACATCCGAGCCGATGATGATCAGAACGATGGGCAGCTTCTCCAGCGCACGATCCCACACGGCCTGGAGCACGCCCTCCAGCCCTGCGCTGTCGCCAGCGGTGATCCAGGGAAACTCGTCGAGCACCGCGATGATGGGACCCTCCGACGCGGCGAGGGCGAGGCTGCTCAACCACTCGCGCCACGAGCGGGATGCGCCGACCTCATCGCCCGCACCCGGAAGCGGTCTGCGAGAGTCGACCAGCGCCGCGTCGGCGGCTTCGAGCTGCGCCCTCTCTGGCATGTGGAAGAGCCCGCTCGTGTAGACGTAGGGCACCCCGGCCCGCTCGACGAACATCTCGACTGCGGTGGACTTTCCCGCCTGGCGGCGGCCGCGAACCGACAACAGCTGCCCGCGGCCGCTGGCCGCAACCTCGTCAAGGCGCGCGGCGAGCCACGCCTGCACGTCGGGTCGTGCAAAGTTCTGAGCAGAGGGTCGAGCCTTCATGCATGTAGCCTACACCGATGGAGGCTACATGCATGAAG
>JASGDS010000018.1:0-2859 GCA_047607025.1 Microbacterium sp. | reverse complement strand
GCCGAGGCGGCTCGTGCCCTCATCGAGGGGCTGCCCGATGCCCGTGCGGGCATCGCCGACGGCATCTTCACGGCCGAGCACGCCGCCCGCACCACCCGCCAGGACGACCCGATCCGCATCGTCGCACCTGGCGCATCCGCCGCTTTTCTCGCCCCGCTGCCGGTGAAGACCCTCGACCGCCCGCAGCTGACCGAGCTGCTCACCCGCCTCGGCGTGCACACCCTCGGCGCCTTCGCCGCCCTCTCGCCGTCACAGATCGACGATCGGTTCGGCGCGGATGGCGTGCGGCTGCACGCCCTCGCCGCTGGCGCCGACTCCCGCCCGGTCACCCCGCAGGCCCCCACGACCGAGTTCGCCCGCGGCATCGACCTCGAGCCGCCGCTGGAGCTCGCCGAGCAGGTGGCCTTCGCCGCGCGGCAGTGCGCAGACGCCGTCTTCGACACCCTCAGCGAAGCGCTGCTGGTCTGCACCGGGGTGCGCATCGTGCTCACGGACGAGCGAGGAGGAGTCTCGGAGCAGGTCTGGCTGCATCCGACCTTCTTCGATGCCGCGGCCATCATCGACCGCATCCGATGGCAGCTGCAGGAGGGCGCGGCACCTGACGCCGCCATCGCCAGGGTGCGCATCGCACCTGTGACCGTCGACAGCGTGAGCCACCACCATCCGTCGCTCATCGATCAGGGCCCGAACGAACGGCTGCATCACGCCGTCTCGCGCGTGCAGTCGATGCTGGGGCATCGAGGCGTCGTCACCGCCGCCGTCGGCGGCGGCCGCTGGCTCGCCGAGCGCGAGGTGCGCGTGCCGTGGGGCGATGGCACGAAGCCGCCGCGATCCCGCGACGCACCCTGGCCCGGTTCTCTCCCGCAGCCGCTGCCGAGCGAGGTGTTCCGCGCCCCGCGACGCGCCCGCGTGACGGGAGCGGATGGCGCGCCCGTGCGGATCGATGAGCGCGGCGCCCTCTCCTCGCCTCCCGCCGCACTCGACGGGCGGGCCCTCACGACCTGGGCGGGCCCCTGGCCGCTCATCGAGCGGGGGTGGGATGCCGGGCGCTCCCGGCGCGCCCACCGGTTCCAGCTCGTCGACGACACCCAGCAGGCGTGGCTCGCCGTCTGCGAGACGGACGGATGGTGGCTGGAAGGTCGGTACGGCTGATGGGCTTCCAGAATCCGCCCGTGCCGTGGCGCGAGATGGAACGACTGCTCAGCGGCAGACCGCAGGATGGCGCCACCCAGCGCCAGACGCTCAGCCGCAGGCGGATGCCGTACGACCCCCCTCCCCTCCGCAGACCGACCGATGCCATTGCCTACGCGGAGCTGCATGCGCACTCGTCGTTCTCGTTCCTCGACGGGGCATCCGCACCGGAGAAACTCGTCGAAGAGGCGCTGCGGCTCGGCCTTCACGCGCTCGCGCTCACCGATCACGACGGCTTCTACGGGCTCGCCCGATTTGCCGAAGCCGCAGAGACGACAAGCCTGAAGACGGTGTTCGGTGCCGAGCTCTCTCTCGAACTGACCAGACCGCAGAAGGGGGAAGCGGACCCGGAGGGGGCGCATCTTCTCGTGCTGGCGCGCGGCGAGGAGGGCTACCACCGGCTCTCGTCCGCCCTCACGCACGCCCAGCTGCGCGGCGGCGAGAAGGGACGCCCCGTCTACGATCTCGACGAGCTCGGCGCACAAGCGGATGGCCACTGGGCGGTGCTCACCGGATGCCGCAAGGGCGCCGTCAGGCGCACCCTCGATCCGCACGGCGACGGACGCCTCGACCTCGAGGCCGCCCGCGCAGAGCTGGACAGGCTCGTCGCCCTGTTCGGACGCGATGCCGTGCACGTCGAGCTGATGCACCACGGCGACCCCCTCGACGACCGCCGCAACGATGCGCTCGCCGCACTGGCGAACGAGCGGCGCCTGCCGACGATCGCGACGAACAACGCCCACTACGCCTCGCCGGCAGAAAGCGAGCTCGCCGCGGCCGTCGCTGCGATACGTGCCAACAGAAGCATGGACGATCTCGATCCATGGCTCACCGCGCATGCGTCGGGGCATCTGCGCTCGGGGGCGGAGATGGAGCGCCTGTTCGCCGCCTATCCCGGTGCGGTCGCCCGCACCGTTCCGCTGGCGGACGAGCTCGCGTTCCCGCTGCGGAAGGCGAAGCCCGCCCTGCCGAAGCAGGAGGTGCCGGACGGTCACACCCCGATGTCGTACCTGCGGGTGCTCGTCTGGGAGGGGGCTGCCCGCAAGTACCCGAATCTGAGCGAGGATGACCGCGCCCGCATCGAGAGGGAGCTGCACGTCATCGAGCAGAAGGACTTCCCCGGCTACTTCCTCATCGTGCACGACATCGTCGCCGAGGCGCGCCGCCGCGGCATCCTCTGCCAAGGCAGGGGATCGGCCGCCAACAGCGCCGTCTGCTACCTGCTGAACATCACCGCCGTCGACGCGATCGCCTACGGCCTGCCGTTCGAGCGGTTCCTCTCTGCGCTGCGCGACGAGGAGCCGGACATCGATGTCGACTTCGATTCGCGCCGCCGTGAGGAGATCATCCAGTGGGTCTACGGCCGCTACGGCCGCGAGCGCGCAGCTCAGGTCGCCAATGTCATCCAGTACCGGCCGAAGAACGCCATCCGCGACATGGCGAAGGCGCACGGCTACTCGGTCGGGCAGCAGGATGCCTGGTCGCGGCAGATCGAGCGGTGGGACGGCTCGTTCGAGACCGACTCCGACAACGACATCCCCGCCGAGGTGCTCGCGGGCGCCACCGCGCTGCTCGGTGCGCCGCGCCATCTCGGCATCCACTCCGGCGGCATGGTGCTCACCGAGCGGCCCGTCGGCGAGGTGGTGCCCATCGAGCACGCCCGCATGG
>JASGDS010000017.1:0-10865 GCA_047607025.1 Microbacterium sp. | reverse complement strand
GGGCCGAGCAGCAGCGCGCCCCCCTGCACGAACCGCCGTTCGCGCCGCGCGGCGCCATCCCGCCGCTGCCGCAGGTGCGACGCGGGTTCGACGTGCGGTTCGTGCAGGGGGGCGCGCTGCTGCTCGGCCCGCCGATGTTCATCTGGCTGCTGCAGCACCAGAACGAGCGCTCGTTCCCGGCTGGAACAGGCTGCTCATCGTGATGGCGGTGCTCGCCATCGTGGACGCGAGGGCGAAGCTGAAGCGCGGCGACCTCGCCAGGCTCGCCACGGGAACCCTTGTCGTGAAGCTCTGCGGCATCCCGTTCTTCGTCGTCAACTTTCTGCTCGTCGGGTTGATCTCGTGGGCGCTGGCGTTCTTCGGCATCGTCATCGGCGCCGCGGCCATCGTGCTCATTGATGTCGCCATGCTGACGACATCGGTGTACCGCTTCGCGACGCTCGCGCTGCTGCGCAGGCGGGGTGCGCTGGATGGCGGCTTCCGCATGCTGTACAGGGCGATGCTGTGCATCTTCGTGCTCGACATCGTCGCGGGCATCGCGCTGCACGCGCACGCACGTCGTGAACGGGCGAGAGCCACGGATGCGCAAGAATGGACACCATGAGTGTCGATTTCGAGCGGAACCAACGGATCGTCGTGCTCGGCGGCGGCCCGGGCGGGTATGAAGCGGCCCTCGCGGGGGCGCAGCTCGGCGCGGAGGTGACGCTCATCGAGCGCACCGGCGTCGGTGGCTCCGCCGTGCTGACAGACGTCGTGCCCTCCAAGACGCTCATCGCGACGGCGGATGCCGCGCAGGCGATCACCGAGGCCGGCGAACTGGGCGTGCAGTTCTACGCGAGGGATGACCAGGGCAGGCCGCTCAAGCCGGAGGTCGCGATCAACCTGCTCGCCATCAACAAGCGGCTGCTCGCCCTGGCCGGGCAGCAGTCGGAGGACATGCGCGCCTCGCTGCTGGAGGCCGGCGTCACCATCATCTCCGGACACGGTCGGCTTGAGGGCTCGGGCGCCGTCGTCGTCGCAACGGGCCCGGATGGCACCGATTTCGACCGCGTCGAAGCCGACACGATCCTGGTGTGCGTCGGGGCGTCGCCGCGCGAACTGCCATCCGCGATGCCCGATGACAAGCGCATTCTCACCTGGAAGCAGCTCTACGACCTGGCCGCCGTTCCCGAGCACCTCATCGTCGTCGGCTCGGGCGTCACGGGCGCCGAGTTCGCCTCGGCCTACATGAACCTGGGGTCGACGGTGACGCTCGTCTCGAGCCGTGACCAGGTGCTGCCGGGTGAGGACTCCGACGCCGCGAAGGTGCTCGAGGCCGTGTTCGAGCGCGGCGGGATGACGCTGCTCGCGAAGTCGCGCGCAGACACCGTCGTGAACACGGGCGACGGCGTGGAGGTCACGCTCTCGAACGGCGATGTCGTGAAGGGCTCGCACTGCCTCATGGCGGTCGGTTCCATCCCGAACACCAGCGGTATCGGCCTCGAGGAGGCCGGCGTGCAGATGACCGAGTCCGGGCACATCCGGGTGAACAAGGTCGGCCGCACCTCGGTGCCGAACGTCTACGCGATCGGCGACTGCACGACGCTCATGCCACTGGCATCCGTCGCCTCGATGCTCGGTCGCACGGCCGTGTTCCACGCGATGGGCGATGTCGCCATCCCGTTCGACACGCACAAGATCGCCTCGAACATCTTCACCAGCCCCGAGATCGCGACCGTCGGATGGACCAAGGGCGACACCGCCGAGGAGCCGATCAAGGCCGAGGTGCACAAGATGCCGCTCACCGCGAACCCGCGCGCCAAGATGATGGGCGTGAAGGATGGCTTCGTGAAGCTGTATGCGCGCGAGGGCTCGGGCACGGTCGTCGGGGGAGTGGTCGTCGCGCCCAAGGCGTCTGAGCTCATCTACCCGATCGCGATCGCGGTGGAGCGTCGCCTGTCTGTGGACCAGCTCTCACGCGTGTTCACGGTCTACCCATCGCTGACCGGTGCGATCGGCGACTCCGCCCGCGCCCTGCACCTCGTCGAGGCTCATTCCTGACGCCCTCAGGCGATGAGCAGGAGCTGGTGACCGGCGGAGACCGTCGCGCCGGGGGCCGCATCGATCGATGAGACGGTGCCGTCCTTGTGGGCATGGATGGGCTGCTCCATCTTCATCGCCTCGAGCACGAGCACGAGGTCGCCCTTGACGACCTCCTGACCGTCCTCGACGGCGACCTTCACGACCGTCGCCTGCATGGGCGACTTCACGGCGTCGCCCGTCGCGCCGCCCTTGACGGTCGCGCGTCCGCGGCGCGAGGTCGGCACGGCGGCCGGACGACCCCTCGTCGTCGAGACGGTGGTCACGCGGTCGGGCAGGCTCACCTCGAGGCGCTTGCCCGAGACCTCCACGACGACGGTGTGCCGCGCCTCGGCGGGCGACGGCGCAGACAGTTCGCCATCCCACGGCGGGATGTCGTTCGCGAACTCGGTCTCGATCCAGCGCGTGTACACGCCGAACTCGCCGCTCTCGGCGGTGAAGGCGGGGTCGCGCACGACCTTGCGGTGGAACGGCAGCACGGTGGGCATGCCGGCCACCTCGAACTCGTCGAGCGCGCGCCGCGCGCGCTCGAGCGCCTCGTCGCGGTCTCGGCCGGTGACGATGATCTTCGCCAGCAGCGAGTCGAAGGCGCCCGAGACCTCGTCGCCCGCGGTGACGCCCGAGTCGAGCCGAATGCCGGGGCCGCCGAACGTCTTGAACACGTGGATGGGGCCCGGCTGCGGCAGGAAGCCGCGGCCAGGGTCTTCGCCGTTGATGCGGAACTCGAGGGAGTGGCCGACGGGCTGCGGGTCGTCGTAGTCGATCGTGCCGCCGGCGGCGATGCGGAACTGTTCACGCACCAGGTCGATGCCCGTGATCTCTTCCGAGACGGGGTGCTCGACCTGCAGACGGGTGTTCACCTCGAGGAACGACACCGTGCCGTCCGCCCCGATGAGGAACTCGCAGGTGCCCGCGCCGACATAGCCGACCTCGCGCAGGATGGCCTTGGAGCTGTCGTAGAGGCGCTGGTTCTGCTCGTCGGTGAGGAAGGGGGCTGGCGCCTCTTCGACCAGCTTCTGGTGGCGGCGCTGCAGCGAGCAGTCGCGCGTGGAGATGACGACGACGTTGCCGCTCGCATCGGCGAGGCACTGCGTCTCGACGTGGCGCGGCTTGTCGAGGTACTTCTCGACGAAGCACTCGCCGCGGCCGAAGGCGGCGACGGCCTCGCGGGTCGCCGACTCGAACTGCTCGGCGATCTCGTCGGTCGTGCGTACGACCTTGAGTCCGCGCCCGCCACCGCCGTAGGCGGCCTTGATGGCGATGGGCAGACCGTGCTCGTTCGCGAAGGCGATGACCTCGTCGGCTCCGGAGACCGGGCCGGGGGTTCCTGGCGCGAGGGGTGCACCGACCTTCTCGGCGACGTGTCGCGCGGTGACCTTGTCGCCCAGCGCCTCGATCGCCTCGGGCGAAGGGCCGATCCAGATGAGCCCCGCCGCCTGCACGGCGCGCGCGAAGTCGGCGTTCTCGGCGAGGAAACCGTAGCCGGGATGCACGGCGTCGGCACCCGAGCGCCTGGCGACCGACAGGATCTTGTCGATCTGCAGATAGGTGTCGGCGCTCGTCGCGCCGCCCAGGGCATACGCCTCGTCGGCAAGGCGGGAGTGGAGGGCATCGCGATCCTGGTCGGCATAGACGGCGACCGAGGCGATGCCTGAATCCTTCGCGGCACGGATGATGCGGACTGCGATCTCGCCGCGGTTGGCGACGAGAACCTTGGCGATCTCAGGCATGGATTCCAGAGTACCCAGGCGCGGGGGCCGCCTGTTGAATGACTCCTACAAAGCGTCGGCGAGAACCTGTGCGAATGTCTACCAGGGCAGATTCCACAGCTCGGTCCATGGCACGTCGAGCTCGCCCGTGAGCCGCCGCAGCATCGGAAGCGACATGCCGATGACGGTCGACGGGGCTCCCTCGATGTGCTCGATGAACGCCGCCGCGCGCCCGTCGATCGCGAAGGCGCCTGCGAGCAGCAGCGGCTCGCTCGTTGCGACATACGCGTCGATCTCGTCGTCGCTGATGTCGGCGGCGAAGGTGACGGATGCCGCCTGGGTCGCGTGCGCCTCGGCGCCCGTGCCGACACGAATCACGCTCATGCCCGAGTGCAGCACCCCCGTGCGACCGCGCATGTCGCGCCAGCGCGCGCGGGCGGCATCCGGTTCATACGGCTTGCCGAGCACCCGGCCATCCAGTTCGAACATGCTGTCGCCACCGATGACGATGGCGTCTTCATCGGATGGCAGCCGCGCGGCGACGTCCTGCGCCTTGCGGCGGGCGAGCAGCAGCACGTGCTCGTCCGGCGGCAGGGTGCGCGCCTCGTCGCGCTCGGTCTCGGCGATGACGGCCTCCTCGTCGACATCCGGTGCACGGAGTCGAGGTTCGATGCCCGCCTGCCGCAGCAGGGCGAGGCGGGCGGGCGAGGTGGAGGCGAGGGTGACCTGCATGCGTTCGAGGCTACCGGGATGGGACGATGGAGGGATGCAGACCGGAGACCTCGTCGACCTGGAGCTCACCTCGATCGCGCACGGGGGCGTGTGCGTCGCCCGTGCTTCGACAGGCCCTTCGACAAGCCCTTCGACAAGCCCTTCGACAAGCTCAGGACAGGCAACAGGACAGGCAACAGGACAGGCCACAGCAACCGATGGCCGCGTGATCTTCGTCGCCGATGGCATCCCCGGTGAGCGCGTGCGGGCGGTCGTCACCCAGGTGAAGAAGGCCTTCGCGCGCGCCGTGACCGTCGAGGTGCGGGACGCCTCGCCGCACCGGCAGCCGCACGTCTGGGCCGAGGCCGACCTGTCGCGGGCGCCCGACGACCGCGCCGGCGGGGCGGACTTCGGTCACATCGCCCTCGCGCACCAGCGCGAGCTGAAGGCGCAGGTGCTCGTCGACGCCTTCGCACGGTTCGCGCATCAGCAGGTGTCGGTCGCCGTCGAACCCGCGCCGGGCGAGACCGAGCGGGGCACCGGATGGCGCACCCGCGTCGGCCTGCACGTCGCCGAGGACGGCCGGGTCGGCCCGTTCGCCGCCCGCAGCCACCACGTGATCGAGGTGGCCGACCATCCCCTCGCCGTGCCCGAGATCGCAGCGCTCGCGGCGACCATCCGGCGCGGCAGAGGCACGCGCGTCGATCTGGTGAAACCCGCGGATGGCCCCGCCCGCCGCGCGAAGAAGGGCGAGGTCGTCACCGAGTGGGCGGCCGGGCGGCACTTCGCCGTCGACGCCGACGGCTTCTGGCAGGTGCACCGGGAGGCGGCCGATGTGCTGCACGCGGCCGTCACCGATGCCCTCGACGCGCCGACGGGCACCTGCCTCGACCTCTACGGCGGCGTCGGCCTGTTCGCCGATGCGCTCGCCCGCGCGGGAGCCGAGCGTGTGATCAGCGTCGAATCCGCTCCGCGCGCCACCGAGCACGCACGCGAGAATCTGCAGCGCCATCCGGGAGTCATCGCCGAGACCGGTCGCGTCGAACGGTGGCTCACCACCTTCGACGAACCCGTCGGCACCGTCGTGCTCGACCCGCCGCGTGCGGGCGCGGGGCGCGAGGTGACCGACCGCCTCGCCCGGTTGGCACCGGCATCCCTCGTCTACATCGCCTGCGACCCCGTCGCCCTCGCCCGCGACGCCGGCTACCTCGCCGAGCACGGGTTCGAGCTGCAGCTGCTGCGTGCCTTCGACCTGTTCCCCAACTCCCATCATGTCGAGGCCCTCGCCGTCTTCGCCCGCTGACGTCGGCCCGCGCCGCAGTGGATAGGCTCGAGCTATGACCCGCGTCGCCCTCATCGATGACCACGAGTCGGTCCGGCTCGGGCTGACGGCGGCGCTGAATCGCGCCGACGTCGAGGTCGTGTTCGACGGCGAGACCGTCAGTGCCTACCTGGCGTGGCACGCCGAGACGAGGGCTGACCCGGTCGACGTCGTGCTGCTCGACCTGGTGCTGGGGGATGGCTCGACCGTGACCGAGAACGTGGCGCGGCTGGCCGACACCTCGGCCGTGATCGTCCATTCGGTCGCCGACCGGCCATCCGTCGTGCGCGAGGCGCTCGCGGCGGGCGCGGCGGGCGTGGTGAGCAAGGCGTCGCCGCTCGACGAGGTCGTGCAGGCCGTGCACATCGTCGCGTCGGGCGAACCGCTGGACAACGTCGAGTGGGCGGTCGCGGTGGACGGCGACCGCGCGTTCGCCGACGCGCACCTCGCCCCGCGCGAGCGCGAGGTGCTGCGCCTGTATGCGGCGGGGCTGCCGCTCAAGGCCGTCGCCGAGCACCTCGGCGTCGCCTACTCCACCGCGAAGGAGAACATCTCGCGCATACGGGTCAAATACGGCGAGGTGGGGCGCTCGGCGCGAACGAAGATCGACCTGCTGCACCGCGCGATCGAAGACGGCATCGTCGACTCGCCGAACGAGCGGTGACCGGATGGCCGAACCGCTGCAGGAGGAGATCGTCGCGGCGTGGACGGAGCTGCCGACGGGGCGCCTGCGCGGCGGCCTGACCAGCGGCTACACGACGCGCCGCATCGAGCGCATCCTGCAGTTCGCGTTCGCGATGATCGGCCTCGTCATCGGCGGCGAGGCCGCGCTGCGGCTGCCCGAGTCGGATGTCGGGGCCGGTGTGCGTCTCGTCGTGATCTGGGTGCTCTTCTGCGCGCTGGCCGTCGTCGTGGTCATGAACATCCTCGGGCGCTTCGCGCGCATCGCCTGCGCCGTCTTCGCCGTGATGTTCCCGATCGGGATGGTCGTGCTCGCGACGCTGCCCGCCCCGCGCTGGGAGCCGGCCGGCGGGTCATGGATGTTCCAGCTGCTGAGCGTACCCGTGCTCGCCACCTGCATCTGCTTCCGCGTGGCCGTGCAGATCGGCTGGGCGCTCGCGCTTCCCTGGATCTACGGCATCGTCGAGCTGCTGCGACGCGGCTTCGCCCCCGACACGCGCATCGACGTGATCTACGCCGTCTCGCTCGTGCAGATCGTCGCGCTGTCGCTGATCGCGCTCGTCTGGGTGTTCAGGCGCATCGCGGCCGGCGTCGACGAGGCGAGGGATGCCGCGGCGATCGAATACGCCAGGGCACGCGACGCCGAGATCGACGAGCGCGAGCGGGTGGAGGTCACGGCGCTCATGCACGACAGCGTGCTCGCGGCGCTGCTGGCCGCCTCTCGTGCACAGACCGATCGTGAGCATCAGCTGGCCGTGACGATGGCGCGCGAGGCGCTCACCCGACTGGCCAATGCCGATTCCGACGTCAGGGAGGGCAGTGACGAGCCGGTGCCGGCCGACACGGTGCGGGCGGAGCTGGTGGCGCAGGCGGCGCTGGTCGGTGTGACCCTTGACGTTCCGTCGCTGGGCGATGACGCGGGCGAGGTTCCCGGCCGCGTGGCTCGCGCCCTGGTGCTCGCGGCCACCCAGGCGATCGCCAACGCCCTGCAGCACGCGGGCGGGCGCGACCTGGCCGTGTCCGTCGCCTCGACGGATGGTGAGCTGCGGGTGATCGTGCGCGATGGCGGAGGCGGCATCGACCCGAAGGCGATTCCGGCCGACCGGCTCGGCATTCGGGCGTCGATCTTCGCGCGGATGGCCGCCGTCGACGGCGACGCGCGCATCATGTCGGATGGCGAGGGCACCGTCGTGCGCCTCGCCTGGCCCCGGCGGGAGGCGACGCCGTGATCGTGCGCTTCCGCACCGCCCTGTCCATCCTGTGCATGTCGTTCGCGCTGTACCTGGTGCTGCGCATGCTGCTCCGAGGCGTCGACGCCGACCATCCGGCCTTCGTCATCGCGGCGGCGGTGCTGTACACCGTGACGATCACGGTGGCGCTCGTCGTGCCGCCCATCCGCACCGCCGATCCGCGCGAGGCGCGCATGCCCGGCTGGGCGGTCGCCCTCTCGGTCGGCTGCGGTGCCGCCCTGCCCTGGCTGGTCGTGGCATCCCGGCCCTCCAGCCACTCCACCTGGTACTTCGGCACGGTCGGCCTGCTGATGACGGTGCTCGTGGCGAGGCGCCGCACGCTGTGGGCGTGGATCTCGGTGGCGGTGCTCACGCTCAGCACCACGATCATCCTCACCCTGCCTGTCGCCCTCGCGTGGGGGCTCGTCGGCGCCGTTCTGTGGGTGTCTGTTGCGCAGGTCGTGATGTATTTCACCGACCGTGCCTACCGCGACACGATTGAGCTGGAGCGGCTGCAGCACGCGGCGCAGCGGCTGCAGCAGTCGCAGTCGCTGCGCGGGCGCGAGCGGCGCGAGCGCATTCAGCACGCTCTCGACGTGGCAGGACCCATCCTCGCCCGTGTGATCGCCGCAAACGGTGATCTGGATGGCGACGAGCGGCAGCGCGCGTGGCGTGCGGAGGGGGCGCTGCGCGACGAGCTGCGCGGTCGAGCGCTGCTCGACGCCCAGGTGCGCGGTGCGGTCGCTGAGCTGCGAGAGCGGGGGACGACGGTCACCGTGCTCGACGAGGGCGGGCTCGACGACCTGCCGGATGGCGCGCTGCGCGCCGTGCGCGCCGAGCTCGCCTCGGTGCTCGAAGGCGTCTCGGCCGAGCGGGTCATCGTGCGCACCGCGACCGACCCCCGCGTGGCCGTGACGATCGTCGGCCGAGGTGATGATGACGACGTGTCGCTCTGGTACGAGATCTCCCGCCCCTGACCGCGTCAGCGCGATTTGTCCCCCGAAATACCTACAGACAAAGGTCGTGCGGGCATTCGATAATTGATGCAGACGCTATGCGTTGGCCGTGCCGCTCGCCCCCGGGAGATGAGCGGAGAGTCGGCCCAGCGGACGGTTTTCGGGTAACCGGTCCGCACCGGCCGGGGGTGGATCACCACCCCCGGCCCTTTCTGTGAGGCCTCAGCCGGTGAAGGCGCCCCAGCGCGCGCCGCGCGTGGGTACGCGGCGCAGGCGGCGCGAGGTGCGCCATCCGATCGACGCGGAGCGCTCATCGACGACGGTCGCCTGCGCCTCGGCGTCGTAGGCCTCGCCCACGACGGCGATGAGGGCGGCGAGCTCCTCGGGCGTGGGGGTGCCTCGCGTGATCTGCACGCGCATGTCGATCGACTCGGTCACAGCGGGATGTTCCCGTGCTTCTTGGGCGGCAGCTCGGACCGCTTGCCGCGCAGCGAGCGCAGGGCCCGCGCGATCGTGACGCGCGTGGCCGCCGGCTCGATGATGCCGTCGATCTCGCCGCGCTCGGCCGCGAGGAACGGGCTCGTGACCGAGTAGGTGTACTCGTTCGTGAGCTTCTGGCGCATCGCGGCGACGTCCTCGCCCTTCTCCTCCGCGGCCTTGAGCTGGCTGCGATACAGGATGTTCACCGCACCCTGGCCGCCCATCACCGCGATCTCGGCGGTCGGCCAGGCGAGGTTGATGTCGGCCCCCAGCTGTTTCGAGCCCATCACGATGTACGCGCCACCATAGGCCTTGCGCAGGATGACGGTGACGAGCGGAACGGTCGCCTCGGCATATGCATACAGCAGCTTCGCGCCGCGGCGGATGACGCCATCCCACTCCTGGTCGGTGCCGGGTAGGTAGCCGGGAACATCCACGAGCGTCACGATCGGAATCGAGAACGCGTCGCAGAAGCGCACGAAGCGCGCCGCCTTCTCGCCCGCCTCGATGTTGAGGGTGCCCGCCATCTGGTTCGGCTGGTTGGCGATGATGCCGACCGAGCGGCCCTCGACGCGACCGAAGCCGATGATGATGTTCGGGGCGAACAGCGGCTGCACCTCGAGGAACTCGCCGTCGTCGACGACGCGCGAGATCGCCTCGTTCATGTCGTACGGCTGCGTCGCCGAGTCGGGGATGAGCGTCTGCAGCTGACGGTCGTCGTCGCTCGTCTCGAACTCGAAGGCGGTCTCGTAGTCGGGGGAGTCCGCCATGTTGTTGTCCGGCAGATAGCTCAAAAGGCTCCTGGCGTAATCGAGCGCGTCCTCCTCATCGGTGGCGAGGTAGTGCGCGACGCCCGAACGCGAGTTGTGGGTGTGGGCGCCGCCCAGCTCCTCCATGCCGACGTCTTCGCCCGTGACGGTCTTGATGACATCCGGGCCCGTGACGAACATCTGGCTCGTCTTGTCGACCATGATGACGAAGTCGGTGAGCGCCGGCCCGTAGACCGCGCCGCCCGCAGCCGGTCCCATGATGATCGAGATCTGCGGGATGACCCCGGAGGAGCGGGTGTTGAGGCGGAAGATCTCGCCGTATTTGCTGAGCGCGAGCACCCCCTCCTGGATGCGCGCGCCGCCGGAGTCGAGGATGCCGATGATGGGCATCCCGCCGCGCAGCGCGAACTCCATGACCTTGATGATCTTCTCGCCCGCGACCTCGCCGAGCGAGCCGCCGAAGGTCGAGAAGTCCTGCGAGTAGATGGCGACGTTGCGGCCGTGGATGGTCGCGGTGCCCGTCACGACGGAGTCGCCGTAGGGGCGTGACTTGTCCATGCCGAAGGCTGTCGAGCGGTGGCGCACGTACTCGTCGAACTCGACGAAGCTGCCGGGATCGACGAGCTGTTCGATGCGCTCGCGCGCGGTCTGCTTGCCCTTCGCGTGCTGCTTCTGCTTCGCGTTCTCCTCGGCCTTGACGACGGCTTCGTCGAAACGGGCCCTGAGGTCGGCGATCTTGCCCTGGGTGGTCGACATGTCCTCTGCGGTCACGGATTCCACCCTATCGGCGGATGTAGCTGATCTGTTGTTGCGATCACACAATGGGGAGTGGTGATGGTTGTGCGAGCTCTGTCATGACCGCTTCGCGGCGGGAATGCCCGCTCTCCAGCGGGGGCCCGGTGCCTCGTTCCTCGGCACCCCCTACTGGC
>JASGDS010000016.1:0-3629 GCA_047607025.1 Microbacterium sp. | reverse complement strand
TTCGACCCGGATGGCCGCACGAAGTGCGACGGCAACCGGGGCTGATCATGAAAAGTGCGACCGAAACCGAGGGCGGGACGCGACGGCTGTGTGACGCTTTGTAACTATCGCGTTGCGGGTCTCGAGAACTGTCGATCCGCGCACGGATCGGCCAGTAGTGTGAGCACATTGGCCCGAGGACCGCCCTGGGCCCGCACACAGTGGAGGAACTCGTGACGTTCACGACAAAGACGGCACGACGGGGGATGGTGGGCGCGATCGCCCTCACCGCGTCGGCAATGATGCTCGCGGCCTGTGGTTCGGCACCCGAGGCCGATGACTCCACGAGCTCGAGCGATGGCGCGGCCACGGTCGACGGCTTCCTGCCCTGCATGGTCTCGGACGCGGGCGGATTCGATGACAAGTCGTTCAACCAGCTCGGCTACGAGGGTCTGATGGCTGCGGGCGAGACGCTCGGCGTGACTCCGCTCACCTCGGAGTCGAACGATGAGAGCGAGTTCGCCCCCAACCTGGCGAGCCTCGCCGACCAGGGCTGCACCCTCATCATCACCGTCGGCTTCAACCTCTCCGCTGCCGCGGGTGAAGCGGCCGCGGCGAACCCCGACATCGAGTACGTTTCGATCGATGACAGCGTCGACCAGGATGGTGACGGCGAGACCGACGAGCCGAACATCAAGCCCCTCGTCTACAACACCGCCCAGGCGGCGTTCCTCGCAGGCTACGCTTCGGCCGAGTACTCGACCGCAGGCAAGGTCGGCACCTTCGGTGGCATGAACATCCCGACCGTGACGATCTTCATGGACGGATTCAAGCAGGGCGTCGACTACTACAACGAGCAGAACTCCGCTGACGTCGAGGTGGTCGGCTGGGACGGCTCGGACGGTTCGTTCACCGGTGGCTTCGCCGCTGACCAGGCGGCGACGACCACCGCTCAGGGCGTTGTGGACAAGGGCGTGGACGTGCTGCTGCCTGTCGGAGGCCCGATCTACCAGAGCGCGGCCGCTGTCATCCGCGACACGACCGACCGCGACATCGCCCTCATCGGTGTGGACGCCGACGTGTACGAGTCGGACCCGACCGTGTCCGACCTGCTGCTCACCTCGATCCGCAAGGGAATCGATGTCTCCGTGCAGGAGACGGTCGAGGCTGCTGGTCAGGGCAACTTCGACGCGACTGCGTACGTGGGAACGCTCGAGAACGAGGGAGTCAGCATCGCCGACTTCCACGACTACGCCGACAAGGTGCCGGACGGACTCGCAGATGAACTCGACACGATCAAGGCGGGCATCATCGACGGTTCGATCCCGGTGACGAGCTACCTGGACTGACCGCACTTCGACAGGCTCAGTGACCGAGGTCACTGAGTGTCGGCGGGCGGGAAGGCCGTTGGCCTTCCCGCCCGCTCTCTCTCATCTGAACTCACCCATTGAATAGGATCGGCAAATGAAGCTCGAGCTGCGTGGCATCACGAAGCGGTTCGGCACGTTCACCGCGAACGACCACATCGACCTCACCGTCAACCCGGGCGAGATCCACTGTCTGCTCGGCGAGAACGGCGCAGGAAAGTCGACGCTGATGAACGTGCTCTACGGCCTGTACCGGGCCGAGGAGGGCGAGATCCTGCTCGATGACCTGCCGCAGAGCTTCAATGGGCCCGGCGATGCGATGCGTGCGGGCATCGGCATGGTGCACCAGCACTTCATGCTCATCCCCGTCTTCACGGTCGCCGAGAACGTCATGCTCGGCAATGAGGCGACCAAGGGCGGCGTGTTCCTCGACGTGGCGGCGGCGCGCGAGCATGTGAAGACGATCTCTGCACGCTTCGGCTTCGATGTCGACCCTGATGCCATCGTCGGCGACCTGCCCGTCGGCGTGCAGCAGCGCGTCGAGATCATCAAGGCGCTCTCGCGTGACGCGCAGGTGCTCGTGTTCGACGAACCGACCGCCGTGCTCACGCCGCAGGAGACGGATGAGCTGATGGGCATCATGCGTCAGCTGCGCGATGAGGGAACCGCGATCGTGTTCATCACGCACAAGCTGCGCGAGGTGCGAGAAGTCGCCGACCGCATCACCGTCATCCGGCTCGGAAAGGTGGTCGGCGAGGCGCAGCCCACCGCATCGAGCGAGGAGCTCGCCACGATGATGGTGGGGCGCAGCGTGCTGCTCACTGTGGCCAAGGATGCACCGAAGCTCGGGGACAAGTCGCTTGTCGTCGAAGGGCTCACCGTTCTCGACCACAACGGCCAGGCCGTCGTCGACGACGTCTCCTTCAGTGTGCGCGCGGGTGAGGTGCTGTGCATCGCCGGCGTGCAGGGCAATGGGCAGACCGAGCTCACCGAGGCTCTCATCGGACTCGAGCCGCAGGCGAGAGGCAGCATCACGCTCAACGGTCAGCAGCTTCTGGGCGCTTCGGTGCGTGACATCCTGGATGCCGGTGTCGGATTCGTTCCCGAGGACCGCAACGAGGACGGTCTGGTGGGCGACTTCTCCATCGCTGAGAACCTCATGCTCGACCGATCGAAGGGTGATCCCTTCGTCAAGCACGGATCCATCAGGCGCGGCGTGCTCGAAGCCTTCGCCAAAGACAAGTTCGCCGAGTTCGATGTGCGCGGCAGCGGGATCGACATCTCGGTCAAGAGCCTGTCCGGCGGAAACCAGCAGAAGGTCGTGCTCGCACGGGAGCTCAGCCGCGAGCTGAAGCTTTTTGTGGCCGCGCAGCCCACGCGTGGCGTCGATGTCGGCTCCATCGAATTCATCCACAAGCGCATCATCGCCACGCGCGATGAGGGGGTGCCGGTCATTGTCGTCTCGACAGAGCTCGACGAGGTCGCCGGCCTCGCTGACCGCATCATGGTGATGTATCGCGGTCGCGTCGTCGGAATCGTACCCGGTAGTGCCTCGCGCAGCACGCTGGGCATCATGATGGCGGGCGAGATGCCCGAGGACCAGGAGACGGCGGCATGAGCGCATCCACCGACACGTCGACGCAGCCCGATCGCTGGAGCGTCGCACTGAAGCAGATCTCGCAGTCGAACGGACTCGTCATCCTGCTCGCCGTCGTGCTCTCGTTCATCATCGGCGGCATCATGATCGCCGCCACCGACCAGGGCGTTCAGGCGGCGGCCGGGTACTTCTTCGCCCGGCCAGCAGACACACTGAAGGCCATCTGGGATGCCGTGTGGGGCGCGTATACGGCACTGTTCCGCGGGTCGATCTACAACTATCAGGCTCAGACCTTCGCCAAGGCGATCAAACCGGTGACCGAGACGCTCACGTTCGCGACGCCGCTCATCTCCGCCGGCCTGGGGGTGGCGCTCGCCTTCCGCATCGGCATGTTCAACATCGGCGGACGCGGGCAGATGCTGGTCGCGGCCTCCGCCGCCGGCTGGGTGGGGGCGACGCTCGACATGCCCTGGGGCATCCACATGATCGTCGCGCTGCTCGCGGGGCTCGTCGCCGGTGCCCTCTGGGCAGGACTCGTCGGATTCCTGAAGGCACGCACCGGCGCCCACGAAGTGATCCTCACGATCATGCTGAACTACGTCGCCTATTACCTCATCTCCTGGATGCTGCGCACGCCCGGGCTGCTGCAGGCACCTGGGCAGAGCAACCCGAAGTCGGCGGCGACC
>JASGDS010000015.1:0-5794 GCA_047607025.1 Microbacterium sp. | reverse complement strand
TTGTCGAGGCGCGCCTCGACGGCCGCCGACACGACGCCATCGAGGTCATCGGTCGAGAGCACGATGAACGGATCGCTGCCACCGAGCTCGAGCGCCACCTTCTTCAGGTGCTGGCCCGCCAGGGCGGCGACGGCAGAACCTGCGCGCTCGGAACCGGTGACAGAAACTCCCTGCACCCGCGGGTCGGCAATGATGGTCGCGGCCTGGTCGTTCGACGCATAGACGTTGACGTAGGCGCCTGCGGGCACACCACCATCCAGGTAGATCTTCTCGAGAAGCGCCGACGACTCGGGGCACTGCGGGGCGTGCTTCAGGATGATCGTGTTGCCGAGCACGAGGTTCGGCGCCGCGAAGCGAGCGACCTGGTACGCGGGGAAATTCCACGGCATGATGCCCAGCAGCGCGCCGAGCGATGACCGGCGGATGACCGCGGTGCCGTCGCCCAGGATGTCGAGCGGCTGGTCGGCGGTGATCGCCTCGGCGTTATCGGCGTAGAACTCGACGATGTCTGCGGCGAAGTCGACCTCGCCCTCCGCGGCCGCGAGCGGCTTGCCCATCTCGCGCACGATCGCGCCGGCGAGCTCGTCCCGACGGTCGCGGTGCACCTGTGCCACGCGGCGGATGACGTCGGCCCGCTCGGCGACAGAGCGCGCCGCCCATCCCGCGTGCGCATCGTGCGCGGCGGCGATCGCGTCCTGGATCTGCGCGTCGGTGAACGTGTCGTACTCGGCGACGGTCTCACCCGTCGCGGGGTTGATCACGGCGTACTCACTCATCAGCACTGGCCTTTCGTGGAGGGATACAAGGATGCTACTTCGGATGCGGCCGCGCGGCCCATCCGGATGGCGCCGTCCACGTGCTGGAACCCGGCTCCCGCTAGATCGCTGCAGGCGAAATGCAGGGGTCCGACGGGCGCAGACTGGTCGGCACCGTACCGAGAGAGGCCGCCCAGGTCGAAGCTCGCGGCATAGGCGCCGCGCGTCCACTCCTCCGCACCCCAGTCGCTCTCGTAGTAGACGGTGGGGGTCAACGCCTCGGGGCCGTAGTAGTGCGAGAGCGATTCGAGAATGCGCGCCCTGCGCTCCTCGGCGCTCAGCTCGAACACGTCGTCGGCGTGCACGTCGCTGACGAAGCCGACGAGGGTGCCGCGCTCGTCGCCGTGGTTCGTGTTGTCGTAGGCCTCATGCGTGAGCTCATACGGGCTGAAGGCCGTGCCGCTGAGGCCCTGCTCACGCCAGAACGGACGGTCGTAGACGGCGTGCACCTTGATGACGAACCCCATCGAGAAGTGCTGGTGCATCTGCTGCTGGCGGCGCGGCAGCGGCGGGTCGAACGAGATGCGGCCATAGAGCACGGGCGCGAGGGCCAGGATGGCCCGCTTCGCACCGACCGTGACGCCATCCGCCTCGGCCACAACTCCATCGGAGCTCCAGCGCAGCGTGCGCACGGGCGCGTTCAGGTGCACGTCCCCACCGAGCTTCTCAGCGAGGCGCAGCGGCACCTGCTGAAGTCCGCCGACGACCCGCTTGTCCAGGATGAAGTCGGCGTCGACGAGGTGCGCGAAGCTGCCTGCACTCGAGGCCATCTGCAGCGCCTGCAGCATCGAGAACGCGTGGCCGGGCTTGGTCAGCATCGCCGGACCGATGAAGAGCGCGATATTGTCCCGCGCCTCCTGATCATCCGTCTGCGCGGCCAGCCATGCCTCGAACGAGATCGCGTCGAGCTCGGCGGCATCGGCGCGCGCCCACGGCGCGGCCGGGTCGGTTCCTGCCACCAGATCGTCGATCACCGCGATGAGGCGCTCGAGCTCGGCGGCTGTGGAGGGCGACGTCGGGAAGATGTCGCCGGTGAATCGGGTGAGCACGCCATCCGACCCGATGTAGACGCTCTCGCCCTCGCGATAGCGGCTGTAGGTCTCGAGCCCCAGCGCGTCGAGCGTGGAGATGAGCGCGTCCTGGTCGGGCGAGACCCACTGGCCGCCGATCTCGAGCATGGCGCCGTCGATGTCCTCGGTCCACAGGCGTCCGCCGACGCGGTCGCGTGCTTCCAGCACGGCCACGGTCAGGCCCTGCTTTCGCAGCTCACTCGCGGCGGTGAGGCCTGCGGCGCCCGCCCCGATGATGACGACGTCGCGGTTGATTTCGGTCATGAGAGGTACACCTTGCGCAGAGTCTCGGTCACGGTCCAGACGGTCTTCTGGCCGTCGTCCAGGCGCACGATGGCGCCAGGGGTCAGGTCGATGGATGGCAGGGGCGGGTCGATGAAGTCGACGCGGCCGCGTCCTGCGACCACGACGAACACCTCACTCGCCTCGGTGTCGGTCATGGTGCCTGGCGTCATCGCCCAGGCTCCCGCGCCCTTCGACAGGCTCAGGGACCGAGGAAAGGGGACGAACCCGGTCTGAGGCGCACCATCCACCACCTGCTCTGACGGCACGGGCGCGAACGGGATCTCGATGGTGAGCGCATTCACGAGTCGAACCCCAGGCCCAGCGCATCGAGCGTCTTCAGCAGCAGATTGCGCTTCCCCTCGTTGTGGTCGGCGCGGTTCATCGACCACTTCGTCAGAGCCACGCCCATCGCCGCGACCGGCTCGGGCGGGAACGGCACGGGGCGCTTGCGCACCATCTCCAGCTCCGTACGCTCGGTGCGCTGGCCCGCGAGCAGGTCGAGCATGACGTCGGCGGCGAAGCGAGTGGACGCCACGCCCAGCCCCGTGAACCCGGCGGCGTACGCGACGCGGCCCTTGCGCGCGGTGCCGAAGAACGTCGTGAACTGCGTCGACGAGTCGATCGCACCCGCCCACTGGTGCGAGAAGCGCAGGCCCTCCAGCTGCGGGAACGTCGTGAAGAAGTGGGATGCCAGCTTGCGCCACGTCTCCGGACGATTCTCGTACGCCGGGTCGACCTTCCGACCGAAGTGGTAGACCGCGTCATACCCGCCGAAGAGGATGCGGCCATCCTGCGTCGGACGGTAGTAGTGGAACTGGTTCGCCATGTCGCTGATGCCCTGGCGATCGGCCCATCCGATGGCATCCCACTGCTCAGCGGTCAACGGCTCGGTCATGAGCGCATAGTCGTAGACAGGAACGGTCATGAGGCTGTTGCGCTTCAGCAGCGAGGGGAAGACGTTCGTGGCGAGCACGGCCTGATCCGCGTGCACGCTGCCGCCCTCGGTGCGGATGACGACGCCGTCGCCATCCGTGTCGATGCCGGTCGCACGGGTGCGCTCGAAGATCTCCACACCGCGCTCCTCGCAGGCGCGCGCCAGCTCTGCCGCCATGCGCGCCGGGTGAAGGATGCCGCAGGTCTCCTTCTGCCAGAGGCCAGCGAGATAGGTGGGCGAGTGCACGGCAGCCTGGACGGCGGCCTCGTCGAGGAAGCCGCCCGCTTCGACAGGCCCTTCGACAGGCTCAGGACAGGCCGCAGGTACCGGAGAGAGCCATTCGATCTCGTGCGGTTCGATCGCGACGGCGAGCGAGCCCGTCCGCTCGAACTGGAAGTCGAGTCCGAGGTCGCTCTCTGCCTGCTGGATGGCGTCGAGATTCTCGAGCCCGAGGCGATCGAGGGTCTCGAGCTCTTTCGGCCAGCGACGGGCGCCGTTCTCGTGGCCGTGCGTGAGGCTCGCCTCGCAGAAGCCGCCGTTGCGGCCGGATGCCGCCCATCCCACCCGATTCGCCTCGATGATGACGACGCGACGACCTGGGTCGCGGGTCACGGACTGCAGCGCGGTCCACAGCCCGCAGTAGCCGGCACCGACGACGACGAGATCGGTCGTGACATCCGCCGCGAGCGGGGGCCGGTTCGGGCGCGACGCCGTCGGCAGGTCGTCCTGCCAGAACACCGCCGCTCTGGTGTCGGCAAGAGAATGGTCGAGAACGGACGCCTGGGGCACCCGTCTTTCGAAGACGGTGGTTCCCACGGTTATCACCCTTTCAGAGTGTGTGGCGCTTGACATTGCCTGCAGCTCAGGCTAGAACACACAACGCTGTTATACAACACCATTTTACTTCACGAACCACTTCACGGATGAGGCGCTCGGACCCGAGGTCATCCACGTTCCCCGGCGCCGGTCGACCCCAGGGCGCTCGAGGCCCGCGTGCGCATGCGCGACGGCGTGCACCTCGCCCGCGACGTGCATCTGCCGGATGGCGCCTCTCCGTCGTCACCTGGCGACACCATCCTGATTCGCCTGCCCTGCGACAAACACGGCACCTCCACCATCATTCCCGAGATCGCGGGCTATTTCAACGCGCACGGCCACCGCGTGGTGGCGCAGGATGTGCGCGGCAGGTTCCGCAGCGAGGGCGAGGCGCTGCTGTTCGTGAACGAGCAGCGCGACGGCTACGACTCGATCGAGTGGGTCACGCAGCAGCCGTGGTCGAACGGTCGCGTCGCGATGTGGGGCGACGACGGCCATACGCAGTGAGCCAGCACCCGGCGTTCAAGGCGATTTCGCCGCGTGTGCCGGGCACTCAGCTCGGCGAGCCCGTGCATCCGGACGGGAACGTGCGCAAGGTGGAGTGGGCGGTCAGCTGCCTCTGCCCCGTCACCCGCTTCCACTGGCAGCACGCCTGCTTCTGGGAGCCGGACCCGACCATCCGCCCCTTCTGCGCCCAGGTCGAGGAGGCGCTCGAGGCGATCGAGGCATCCGAGAACAGTCGGCGCCACCAGCTCGCGCACCTGCCGATGGTGCAGGCGTCCGGCATCCCCCGCTTCCGCGAGCTCGGCGTCACCGACGACCTGCAGATGCTGTGGGGCGAGGTCGACGAGGCGCTTGTGGCAGGCACGACCCGTTCCGCTCGTTCGCGGATGCCGGTGCGCAGCTGGCCGGAGGAAGCGACTGGCCGGTGGCGGACGCGTCTCCGCTCGCGGCCGTCCGTGTCGGGTCGACGCTTCCCGGGGCAGGCACTCTCGCTTCGCGCTCTGCACGGCGGGTTCCGCCCGCATCGGCGTATTCATCGTCGGCCACCTGGATCGACGGTGCCCCAGTCTTCAAAGCCTGAGCCTGTCGAAGGGCCGCACTGCGCGTCCGCTCCCAGACACCACGTGCCACGCGCAGCCTCAGAGCCATGCTGCAAGTTGCGAGCGTTGGCGAAGTCCGCGAGCCGCCGGACTGCGGCGGCGCTCCCACACAGCGCGTACCACGCGCAGTCCGCGAGCGTTCACGCAGCGTGACGGATGCCGGGGCCTCCGATGTTGGGGCCCCGCCGTAGTGTGGCGCACATGGATGAGCCCTTCGACTTCGACCGGTGAGGAGCGCCACGTCGGCCATCGACCCGTCGATGAGGGCGTGCCGCTCATCCACGACCACACCCACGCGAACGACCATGGCGCCCACGGTCATCAGTTCCACGTCGGCGTCGACGCCTGGGGTTTCACCCCCATCCCCTTCGCCACGATCGACGCCTGGCTGGCGTCTCTCGTGCCGCAGGTGTAGACGAATTCATCTACACGCCGTAGCGTGACAGCATGAGCGATACGACGACGATCCGAGTCAGCCGGGCCACGCGCGACATCCTCAACGGCCTCGCGGCTCGGCGAGGCGAGTCTTTGGCCGACACCGTTTCTCGCGGCGCACGACTGCTCGAGCAGGAGCGCATCGGACACGACCTGTCCACACCACTGCGGGACGATGAACTCGACTGGCTCGATGCTGACGCCGGGTGATGTGATCGATCTCGATCTCGGATCACCGGCAGGCGCGGAAGCTGGCCTGCGCAGACCCGCCGTCGTCGTCACAGCCGAGCATATTCTCCGTGGCGGCCCGAACGTCGTCCAGGTGGTGCCTCTCAC
>JASGDS010000014.1:0-7945 GCA_047607025.1 Microbacterium sp. | reverse complement strand
TCCGCAGAGTGTCAGGCGCGGCGTGAGGTGATCAGCAGCGCGGCCCCGGCCAGAAGCAGCAGGCCCGTGCCCGCCAGCAGCGGCCAGGCGGGAATCGACCCGCCCGTCGGAGCGAGGGGCGCGGGAGTCGTGGTGGGCGTGGCGCTCGCGGTGGGCGTCGAAGTCTCGGTCGGCGTGGCGCTCGCGGTGGGCGTCGCGGTCTCGGTGGGTGTGGGCGCCGTACCGAATACCTCGTCTGCCGTGCCGAGCCGCAAGAACTGCGTCTCTCCCGTCGCGTCTTCCAGGCCGTCGTTGTCCGTCACGCCATAGAGCTGACCATCGGCGGCGATCGTGAACCCCTCGAGCTTCTCCTGTGTCCACCCGTTGAAGGCTTCCAACGCGGGCAGCACGTCGAGCGCGAGCGTCTTGTCGACAGGCGTGACAGAGTCCTCGGTGGGGGAGGAGGGCACCTCCATCGTGTAGATGCGCTTCACCGCCGCGTCCGGTCCGTTCAGCTTGTCGCGCTCGATCACGGCGAGGGTGTCGGCGTCCACGGCGGTGATCTCGCTCAGCCCGAGCCAGTCGCCGTCGACGTCCGTGGTCTCCAGCGGGTACGTCAGCCACGACCACTCGCCCGAGGCCACGTCGTAGCGCCCGATGCGCGCGCGATCCTCGCCGTCGAGGGGGCGCTGCAGCGCGACGTAGACGACCTCGTTTCCGTCCTCGTCCGTGGTGGCCGTCACACCCTCCAGACCCCACTTGTCCAGGTGGTCCGCCACGTCGGATGGCAGGGCGATCTCCTCCTGGACGACGCCGGCATCATCCGTGCGCACGAGCAGGTTCTCCGGACCCGTCGCGCCCTCCGACGCAAGCCAGAACCCGCCCTGCGGTCGTTTGAACAGGCCCTCGATGTCGAGGGTGACCACGTCGCCATCCTTCGTGACGTGGCGCACATCGGTGATGACAGCCGGCTCCGCCGACACGTCGACCGTGTAGATGCGGCTGTCGGCGAGCGCGGCATCCGTCGCCGAGTACAGGGTGTTCGCGTCGGTCGGATCGGCGGTCAGCGCGCCGAGCGCCGACCATCCGATCGGTTGACCGTTCGCATCGTCGGCCGAGACGATCGTCGGCTCCTGCGACCCGTCGGCGCCCAGCTGGTAGAGGGCGACGGATGCCCGCACCCGCACCTCGGCGTCGTCCTCCTCGCTCGACACGGCGAGCAGGTTGCGACCGGGAATCGGAAGGATGCCCTCGGGCCCGTTCGTCGTGAACAGCGTCTGCAGGTACTGCGGGTCGGAGGGGTCGTCGACGTTGTAGACCGCGACGAAGTTCGACCGCTCGCTCGCCACGAACGCGTAGGTCACGCCGTCGATCTCGGCGACCGCGAGGCCTTCCGGCTCCGTTCCCTTCTTCTCGGCACGATCCTCGTTGTGCAGGCCGTCGCGCACGGCGAGCTGCTCGTAGGTGCTCCCCGCGTCCCACACCACGTTGCCCTCGGTGTCGAACACCGTCCACCCCCGGCTGCCGCCCTTCCAGTCACCCTCGTTGGCGGTGGCGAGGTAGTCGTCGCCGATCCAGGCGATCGAATCCGGCTCGCGCGGAACGTCGCTGATCGAGTCGTCCTGCTCGATCAGCCCATCCTTGGTCGCATCGATGCCATCCAGACTCACCGAGCCCGCGCTGAACACGTTCTCGATCTCGCGGGTGGCGAGATCGATGATGACGACGCCGTTGTTCTCCTGCAGGGTCACGGCGAGCTCGTTCTGACTGTTGATCGTGACGTACTCCGGCTCGGCGTCCTCCGGTGTGTCGAGCCCGGCGAGCGCGTCGGCGGGCAGTTCGACAGGCTCGGCCGTCCAGTTGCTCGGGTCTCCGTCGAGCGACAGCACCTGCACGAACCCGGATGGCGCCTGCGGCAGGTCGCCCTCCTCGCCGCCGTCCGGTGTGAACTCCTCGTCGCGCTGGTTCTCGATCGCGATCGCGGCGTACTGGCCATCCTTCGAGATCGCGATGGAATCGGGCTGCCCCTCGAGATCGATGGAGGAGACGACGCTGCGATCGCTCACGCGCAGCACATCCACTCGACCCTTCGGGTTCGGGAAGTCTCCCCCTGTCTCGTCGATCACGACGAGCACGTAGTCGCCGAACGCAGCGACCGACGTGGGCTGATCATCGGCATCGCCGAGCTGGTCGAGCGCCACGGTGCCGAGCCCCGTCGGGTTCGAGGGGTCGGAGATGTCGAGGAAGCCCACGCGCTTGCCGAGCGCATCGGTGTAGATCAGCGTGTTCCCATCCGGCGTGACGGTGGAGATCTCCGCGACGGTCGGATCGTCCGGATCGACCCCATCCGGCACGTTCAGATACACCGGGTACGTCGCGGTGCGCACGAACGCCTGATCGGAGGCAGCGGCGGCGGGAATCGCGGCGCCTGCCACGAGCAGGGCGGCGGCTGCGGCAAGCGCGCCGCCGCGGGCAAAGAGGCGGATGGCCATGGATGCTCCAGGGAGAGATCGGGAGGAGAGTCCCGCCAGGCTCTCGCCCCTGGGCGACCATCCGGTGTCGCGCGAGTGAACGCCGACCGACTCAACGGTGAATCCCCGGCACGTGTGAAGGCATGCCGGGGATTCACCGTTGGAGCCTCAGCCCATCGCGTCGAAGGCCTCCTTCGCGCCGGGTGCAAGGGGGATCGAGTCGGTCTCGACTGCGGACGAGGGCGAGAGTTCGCCGCCGTCGCTGTTCCCCTCCATCCGGCCGCCAGAGACCGGTACCGCACACGCTAAGGCTGAGCGGGGAAGCGCGTGAGGAAGTGCTCGCCGTCGACGGCGCGGCGCACCGACGGCTGCCTGTCCGGCTTTCCTCCCACGTACAGCCATCCGAGCAGCTTCTCGCCGCGCCGCAGGCCGTGCGCCTTCGTGACGGGCTCGGCGCGCACGATGTCGCCCGTGCGCCAGATGACGCCGTAGCCGGCCTCATCCAGAAGCAGGCTGAGCGCGTGGGCGACGCCGGCCGTGACGGCATCCTGCTCCCACTCCGGCACCTTCGTGCTCGGCTTCGGGCTCGACACGATTGCGATGAGCAGCGGCGCGCGCAGCGGTTTGTCGCTGGGCTTGCCCGTCGCCCGACCGATCGCCGCGCCGAGGGCGAGGCGGTCATCTCCTCGCAGCTCGATCAGTCGCCACGGGGCGAGGCCCGAGTGGTCGGCGACGCGGCCGGCGGCCGAGACGAGCGAGGCGAGCTCGTCATGCGTCGGCGCGGCATCGGTCACCTTCGACCACGAGCGGCGCCGCAGCATCGCATCGCGGGCGGGAGCGGTCATGAGGAGGGCGTGAACCCGAGCGAGATGGAGTTCATGCAGTAGCGGTCGCCGGTCGGCGTGCCGAAGCCGTCGGGGAAGACGTGACCGAGGTGCGAATCGCAGCGTGCGCAGCGCACCTCGACCCGCTCCATGCCGAGGCTGTGGTCCTCCAGCAGGGTCACGGCATCCGGTCGCACCGACTCGTAGAAGCTCGGCCAGCCGCAGTGCGAATCGAACTTCGTGCCGCTCTGGAACAGCTCGGCGCCGCAGGCGGCGCAGGTGTAGATGCCGGCCCGGTCCTCGTCGAGCAGCTCGCCCGTCCACGCCCGCTCCGTGCCCGCCTCGCGCAGCACGCGATACTGCTCGGGTGTGAGCTGCTCGCGCCACTCGGCGTCTGACTTGTCGACCTTCTCGCTCATGCTTCCAGAATACCGGCGCACGCGGGGGAAAGGGACTTGTGTTTCTCTCCTTAGTGATATATCGTCGAGTATCGGAAACATGTCGACGACAGTCGACGACTATCGGAGGACATCATGACGGGGCACGAAGACCACGACGAGTTCCACAAGCACGGCGAGCGTGAGGGTGCGAGCTTCACCTTCCGTGCCGAGCCCGGCGAGACGTTCGCACCGTGGGAGATGATCGACCAGCTGCGCCGCGCCTTCTCCGGCCGAGGCGGCCCCCGAATGAACAAGGGCGATGTGCGCACCGCGGTGCTCGCGCTGCTGCGCGAGCGGCCGATGCACGGCTACCAGCTCATCCAGCAGATCGAGCAGCGCACCGGCGGCTCATGGAAGCCGAGCCCCGGCTCGGTGTACCCCACCCTGCAGCTGCTCGCCGACGAGGGTCTCGTCGAGGTCGAGGAGTCGCGCGGGCGCAAGACCTACTCGTTGACGCAAGACGGTGCGGAAGAGGCGGCGGACATCGACGCCGATGAGCTGCCATGGATGGATGAACCGGCGACGGGGGCGGATGGCCCGCAGTTGGGCAAGGCGATCGGCCGACTCGCGCAGACGGCGAGTCAGGTCATCACGAGCGGCAGTCAGGCGCAGCAGGCCGAGGCGATCGCGGTGCTCGACGACGCCCGAAAGCGCCTCTATCGCATCCTCGCCGACGGCTGAGCCGGGCAGGATGGGGGGATGGGCGATGTCCGTCAGCAGTATGCGCACTTCGCGGAGCACGCGGCACCTGGACGCAGCGATGTCTACGAGGCGTGGGCGCAGCGCGTCGCGAGCGATGACGAGGTCGCGCAGGCGCTGACGCGCATTCCCGAGCAGCACAGGCAGCCGCCACTCGTCTTCGCCGTGGTGCGGATGCTCGGGTTGGACGATGACGCGGATGCTGAGGCGTTCGCGCACTTCGTGACGGTGCACGCGGATGACCTGGTACGCGAAAGCGCGACGCGCGGCGTGCAGACGAATGAGCCGATGAGGTGCGCAGCGCTGCTGCCCGCACTCAGCCGCATCGAGGGTCCGCTCGCCCTGCTCGAGCTCGGCGCCTCCGCCGGACTCTGCCTGTATCCCGACCGCTACTCGTATCGGTATGAGCCCGAGGACGTCACGGTCGCGCTCGACCCCGCCGACGGACCGTCTGCCGTGCGTCTCGACGCAGAATGGCACGGGCCCGCTCCGCTGCTCCACCTGCCGCACGTGGTGTGGCGAGCGGGCATCGACCTGCAGCCGCGCGATGCGCGCGACGCCGACGACCGAGCCTGGATCACCGGCCTCGTCTGGCCGGGCGAGGAGGAGCGCATCGAGCGCATCGTCGCCGCGCTCGACATCGTTGCGGCCGCGCCGCCGCGGCTCGTTGCGGGAGACGCGGCCGACCTCGAGCTGGTGCGCGCGCTCGCGGCCGATGCGCCGAACGACGCAACCCTCGTCATCCTGACCCCCGGCGTGCTGCCGTACCTGACGCGCGAGCGGCGCGAGTCGCTGATCGGTGGCATCCGCACGCTTGATGCCAGATGGGTGACGCTCGATGCGCCCGCGCTGCACGACGGATGGCGCGAGCCGATCGATCCCGACACCTGGCAGGGTGGCTTCGCCCTTGCGCTGGATGGCGAGGTGCTCGCGGCCGCCGACCCCCTCGGCTCCTGGGTGCGCCCGCGCGCCTGAGGCGGCGCGGCGCGCAGGCGCCTATCCTCGAAGCATGCACACCGAACTGACGGAGGATGACGTGGCCATCCTCGCGTTCGAAGAGCAGTGGCCACGTCACAGCGGCCACAAGGAAGAGGCGATTCGCGCCACGCTCGGCATCACCCCTGCCCGCTATTACCAGCGGCTCGGGAGAGTGATCGACACCGAGGAGGCGCTGCGGGCCGACCCGCTGCTCGTGAAGCGGCTGCGTCGCATCAGGGACGATCGCGTCGGCGAGCGCGTGCGCGCGTCCAGCGGTTCCTGACCCGCCGCCCACTACGATCGGAGCATGCCGACAACGTTTCCCAGGGATCGCTTCGACGACGTTCCCGAGAAGCACGGACGCGTCGGCGCCCACCGGGCGAACACGCCGGGAGTCAGCGGCGGCGTCGTGTTCCTGTGGGCGGTGGTCGCGACCATCCTGCTCACCGTCATCGGCATCTTCGCCTTCCGCACGGCGTCCACCCAGAGCGCGCTGCCCGATGATTCCGGTGACGACATCGTGGCCACGGCGCAGCCGACCGATGTGGCGGTCGACACCTCGTACTCGGTGCTCGTGCTCAACGGAACCCTGGCGAGCGGCATAGCCGATGATGTGGCGGACGAGATCATCGCGCTCGGTTTCGCCGAGGATCAGGTGATCGCGACCGAGTCGTCTGTGACCGACTTCGAGACGACGACGGTGTACTTCTCCAATGATGACGATGAGGCGGCGGCGCAGGCGCTGGCGTCGGCCATCGGGGCGACGAAGGTCGCGCAGAGCGACGCCTATGCGACGGTGGATGGCGAGGGCAAGGAGCTCGCGGTCGTCGTCGGCGCCGACCGTGTTTCGGCCGGGTAAACGTTCTGCGGCGTGCGTGTCACAGCTCGCTGGATCGGTGATTTTCCGCACTTTTCGGAGGTTACGATTCCGAGCAGGTACACCCGCACGCACTCTGGAGTTTCACCATGACCCAAGGAACCGTCAAGTGGTTCAATGCCGAGAAGGGCTACGGTTTCATCACCGTGACCGACGGCGGACAGGACGTCTTCGTCCACTATTCCAACATCGAGATGAGCGGTTTCCGCGTGCTTGAGGAGGGGCAGCCCGTCGAGTTCACGGTGGGAACCGGCCAGAAGGGGCCGCAGGCCGAGGCGGTCCGACCCGTCTAGTTCTGCTGCAGCGTCGAGCGATGCCCCGCGGTGTGCGCACCGCGGGGCATTTCGCTGTGTGTCGGGCGGATGGCGCCCGCTTGCACTCACAGGGGGAGAGTGCCAGAATGCCTATTAGCACTCCGGCTACGCGAGTGCTAAGCAGATTCGCCGACGTCCAGGAGGGACGACAGACACATGGCAAAGATCATCGCTTTCGATGAGGAGGCCCGCCGCGGTCTCGAGCGCGGCCTGAACACGCTGGCCGACGCCGTGAAGGTGACGCTGGGCCCGCGTGGCCGCAACGTCGTGCTCGAGAAGAAGTGGGGCGCCCCGACCATCACGAACGACGGTGTCTCCATCGCCAAGGAGATCGAGCTCGACGACCCGTACGAGAAGATCGGTGCGGAGCTCGTCAAGGAGGTCGCCAAGAAGACCGACGACGTTGCGGGTGACGGAACCACCACCGCAACCGTGCTCGCCCAGGCGCTCGTGCGCGAGGGCCTGCGCAACGTCGCAGCCGGCGCCGACCCCATCAGCCTGCGCCGCGGCATCGAGAAGGCCGTTCAGGCCGTCACCGCGTCGCTGCTCGAATCGGCCAAGGAGATCGAGTCGCCGGAGCAGATCGCCGCGACCGCGTCGATCTCTGCCGCTGACACCGAGATCGGCGGCCTGATCGCCGAGGCGATCGACAAGGTCGGCAAGGAGGGCGTCGTCACGGTCGAGGAGGCTCAGGCCTTCGGCACCGAGCTCGAGATCACCGAGGGCATGCGTTTCGACAAGGGCTACCTGAACCCCTACTTCGTCACAGACGCCGAGCGTCAGGAAGCGGTCTTCGAAGACCCGTACATCCTGATCGCGAACCAGAAGATCTCGAACATCAAGGACCTTCTGCCCGTCGTCGACAAGGTGATCCAGTCGGGCAAGGAGCTCGTCATCATCGCCGAGGACGTCGAGGGAGAGGCGCTCGCCACCCTCGTGCTCAACAAGATCCGTGGCATCTTCAAGTCGGCGGCTGTCAAGGCTCCTGGCTTCGGTGACCGCCGCAAGGCTCAGCTGGGCGACATCGCCATCCTCACCGGTGGCCAGGTCATCACCGAGGAGGTCGGCCTCAAGCTCGAGAACACCGACCTCGAGCTGCTCGGTCGCGCCCGCAAGGTCATCATCACCAAGGATGAGACGACGATCGTCGAGGGTGCGGGTGACAAGGACCAGATCGATGGCCGCGTCACGCAGATCCGTCGCGAGATCGACGCGACCGACAGCGACTACGACCGCGAGAAGCTGCAGGAGCGCCTCGCCAAGCTCGCCGGCGGCGTCGCCGTCATCAAGGCGGGTGCGGCCACCGAGGTCGAGCTCAAGGAGCGCAAGCACCGCATCGAGGACGCCGTTCGCAACGCGAAGG
>JASGDS010000013.1:0-3140 GCA_047607025.1 Microbacterium sp. | reverse complement strand
GGCGAGACGGGAGAGACGGGACTCGGCGGCGCGCACCTGCGGCAGCTGATCAAGCGGCCGTCGTGGCTCATGGGCACCGTGCTTCTCGGTCTCGCGATCGTGTGCCAGCTCACCGCCATCTCGTTCGCACCGCTCATCGTGGTGCAGCCGCTCGGCGCCGTCTCGCTCGTGATCACGACGCTGCTGAACGCACAGGTCACCGGCCATTCGCCGACGAAGGCGTCGATCACGGCGATCGGACTGTGCATCGGCGGCATCCTCATCTTCGTCGGGATCGCCGCCGTCTACGCGACAGAGCGTCCCCTGCGCGATGTCGAAGTGCTCATCGTGCTGGTCATCCTGTTCGCGGTGATGATCATCGTGTGGGGGACATGGGCGCTCGTGCGTTCACGGGTTCGCGCACTGTTCTACATCTGTGCCGCCGGCGTGCTCTACGGCTTCGTCGCCACCTTGGCGAAGGTCGTCATCAAACGGCTGCAGGATGGCCAGTTCGACTGGATGATCGTGATCTGCGTGCTGGGGCTGCTCGCTGCGATGCTCTCCGGCGCCTACTTCGTGCAGACGGCGTACGCCTCGGGTCCGCCCGACCTCGTGATCGCCGGCCTCACGGTCATCGACCCGATTATCGCGGTGCTCGTCGCCTCGCTCGTGCTGGGGGAGGCCGCGCACGTTCCCCTCTGGGCCATCATCGTGTGGCTGCTCGCCGCCGCGATCGCCACGACGGGCGTCTTCATGCTCGCCCGCAGCCACCCGCAGGTCATCAGCGAGAGTGCCGAGTTCGACATCGAGCGGGGGACGACCGGATCGTCCACGGCTCTCGACGTCCTGCGCGACGCCTCCGACCCGCCCGATCTGATGATAAGACGACCGGGGTCTGCGGATACCGACTCGGGGAACGACGCGCGATAGGCTCGTTGCACGGGGCGGTGGCCAAGCTGGTGAAGGCAGTGAGCTCATAACTCGACGATCGCGGGTTCAAGTCCCGCCCGCCCCACGGAATCACATGCTTGTGATTTCACCTCGTTATGGGTGATAATCAGAGAAGAACAGAACAGTATCGCCGGATCGCACCGGTCAGGTCGTAGGGGAAGACGTACCTGACGAAACGGAGAAGATCATGGCGACACCAAGTGCGCGCGGAGTGGTCTATGTCCACTCAGCTCCTTCAGCGTTGTGCCCCCACATCGAGTGGGCGGTCGGGCGCTCCCTCGGTCGTGCCGTCAACTTCGAGTGGCGCGACCAGCCGATGATGCCTGGCGCCCGGCGCGCGGAGTTCTACTGGGAGGCGCCAGCCGGCACGGGCGCGTCGCTCGCGACCGGCATGCACGGCTGGGAGCACCTGCGCTTCGAGGTGACCGAGGATCCGACGCCGCGCAGTGACGGCGGACGCTGGATGCACACGCCCGATCTCGGCATCCACTATTCGCAGCTCGACACGGCAGGCAATGTCGTGATCGGCGAAGACCGTGTGCGCTACGCCATGGAGATCGCCGGGCTCGATGTGACGGAGCTGCGTCGCGAGCTGGATGTCGCGCTGGGCTCCGCCTGGGACGAGGAGCTCGAGCCGTTCCGCATCGCGAGCGACGACACTCCCGTCGTCTGGCTGCACAAGGTCGGTTAGCGCTTCGACAGGCTCAGCGACCACGACAGGCTCAGCGACCACGACAGGCGCAAGATGTGGCGAAGGCCCCCGGTGAAGACACCGAGGGCCTTTAGCCTGCCCTTCGACAAGCTCAGGGACCGACTTAACGGCTCAGGGACCGACTGACGGCTCAGGGACCGACTGACGGCTCAGGGACCGACTGACGGGTCACGGACCGAAGATTATGCCGATTCGAAGACGACGACGGCGTTATGGCCGCCGAAGCCGAACGAGTTGCTGATGGCGAGCTGATCGCCCGCACCCAGCTGCTGCGGCTCGGTGGAGAGGCGGAACGGCACGGCGGGGTCGGGCTCGGTCATGTTGATCGTCGGGGGAGCGAGGCGGTCGCGCAGCGCGAGCACCGTGAAGACGGCCTCGAGCGCACCGGTGCCACCGAGCAGGTGTCCGGTGGACGCCTTGGTCGCCGAGACCGGAATGTCGTCGATGCGGTCGCCGAACACCTTCTTCAGCGCGCCGTACTCGTTCGGGTCGCCGACGGGGGTGGACGTGAGATGCGCGTTGATGTGCGTCACCTCGTCCGCCGAGCGGCCCGCCTGCGCCAGCGCCAGGTCGACTGCGCGCACAGCGCCTCGGCCCTCGGGGTCGTTCGCCGTGATGTGGTACGAGTCGGCCGTCACGCCGCCTCCCGCGAGGTAGGCGTAGATCTTCGCGCCTCGGGCCTTGGCGTGCTCCTCGGTCTCGAGCACGAGCGCTGCTGCCCCCTCGCCCATGACGAAGCCGTCGCGGTCGATCGCGCCAGGACGCGACGCGTGCTCGGGGTCGTCGATCCGGCGTGAGAGCGCCTGCGCCGACGCGAACGCGGCAACCGTGATCGCGTGGATGGCCGCTTCCGATCCGCCCGCGATGATGACGTCGGCGAGGCCATCCTGCAGATTGCGGTACGCCTCGGCGATCGACTCGGTGCTCGACGCGCACGCGCTCACATAGGTGCGCGCGTAGGCGCGGGCGCCGAAGTGCAGCGAGAGGTTGCCCGCCGACGAGTTCGGCATGAGCATGGGCACCGTCAGCGGCATGACGCGGCGCGGACCCTTGGCCCGCAGCGTGTCCCAGGCGTCGAGCAGCGTCCAGACGCCGCCGATGCCCGTCGCCCAGTCGATGCCGAGTCGCTCGGGCTCGACCTCGGGCTCACCGGCATCCGCCCACGCCTCGCGTGCCGCGATGAGGGCGAACTGACCCGAGGGGTCGAGCTTCTTCGCCTCGTGGCGGGGCAGCACCTCTGAGGGCTGGACGGCCGCCTCTGCCGCGAAGTTGACGGGCAGCTGGTATTCCTCGACCCAGTCGTGCTGGAGAGTGTGCGTGCCTGACGCGCCGGCGAGCAGGTTCTGCCAGCTGTCTGTGGCAGTGCCACCGACGGGCGAGGTTGCGCCGATTCCGGTGACGACGATGCGCTTGGTCATGAACGGTTCCCTCGTGTCGTGCTCCTGGGGAGCGGATTCTCGATGCGGATGCCACGCCGCGATCGGCGGCGTGGCATCCG
>JASGDS010000012.1:0-13089 GCA_047607025.1 Microbacterium sp. | reverse complement strand
GTCGGGCCGAAACGGCCGAAACGGCCCGACATCTGTCGATGCGCCCGACAGGTGTCGGCGTGGCGTTCGGGTCGACGGCCGGAGGAGCCGCCGACATCTGCAGGAAGTTCTGGCCGAATCGGTCCTGCAGGTGTCGGCGATTCCTGAGCCTGTCGAAGACCCGAGCCTGTCGACGCTAGGGTCGAAAGATGCGTGCGTTCGATGATCTGGTGGCCGAGGCAGTCGCGGCCGATGTCACCGGGTGGGGGTTCGGGTGGCTGGATGGTCGTGCCGCCGAAGAGCGCCCGCCCTGGGGGTACGCGAAGATGCTGGCCGAGCAGCTTCGCGAGGTCGATGCGGCGCTCGATATCGACACCGGCGGCGGCGAGGTGCTGAACGAGGCACCGACGCTTCCTGCAACCATGGTGGTGACCGAGGGATGGCCATCCAACGCCGAACGCGCGTCTGCACTGCTCGGCCCGCGCGGTGTCACGGTCGCAACCGCGACGAGCGGGCTTCCCGATGGCGCGTTCGACCTGGTGACGTCGCGCCATCCGATCGCACCGGACTGGGCCGAGATTCACCGGCTGCTGCGGCCAGGTGGACGATACTTCGCCCAGCACGTCGGGCCGTCGTCGGCGTTCGAGCTGATCGAGGTCTTCACCGGCCCACTGCCGCGCGAGAATCAGCCCCGCGACCCCGACGTCGAGCGCGGCGGTGCGGAGCGTGCAGGGCTCGTCCTCGAAGACCTTCAATCGGTGCGCTGCCGCATGGAGTTCTTCGACATCGGGGCCATCGTCTGGACACTGCGCAAGTGCGTCTGGTGGGTGCCCGACTTCACCGTCGAGCGGTATCGCGAACAGCTGCTCGCGCTCGACGCCCGCATGCGATCGGGCGAGCCGATCGTCGCGCACTCGACGCGTCACCTCGTGCGCGCCGTCCGCCCCGTCTGAGTTATCCACAGGCGCAACGTTTTTCGTCACGCTGCATCCGCATCGAGGTGACTTGATGCTGTGGACGGAAGGACGCACTACCATGACACTCATGGCGACGACCGAGGCTGTCGGACTTCCGCGTGGGCGCGAACTCACGCGCGCCGACCTCGATGCGATGCCGGACGACGGGCATCGCTATGAGCTCATCGACGGGGTGCTCATCGTGACCCCCGCACCGCGCCTGGGGCACCAGAATGCCGCCTACCGGATTGCGAGACGCCTTGACGACGCGTGCCCTCCTGAACTGATCATGGTGTTGGCACCCTTCGATGTGGTGCTCGCGAGCAACACCATCATGCAGCCGGATGTGCTGGTCGCCCGCCGCGATGCCTTCACCGACCGTGAACTTGCCAGTGCCCCGCTGCTCGCTGTGGAGGTGCTCTCGCCCTCGACGCGTCGCATCGACCTCATGCTGAAGAAGGAGCGGCTCGAGCGCGCGGGCTGCGCACACTACTGGGTCGTCGACCCGGATGTGCCGTCGATCATGGCGTGGGCGCTTGTGGATGGCGCGTACCGCGAGGTCGCCCAGGCGAGCGGAGATGAGGCGTTCGAGGTTGCAGAGCCGTTCGCGATCTCGTTCGCTCCGTCGCAGCTGCTTGACTGAGCGCTCGCGATGTGCGCCAGCGCTCCCAGACTGCGCGTACCACGCGCTGTCTGCGAGCGCGGGCGCAGGTTCGGAGCAGGGGCGCAGTTCGGGAGCGGGCGTGCTGTCTGAGGAGTTTGTGGGGCTCATGCTGCGTGAGTGCTCCCAGACTGCGCGTACCGCGTGCTGTCTGCGAGGGTGCGCGGTTGCTCCGGGACTGCGCGTGGCACGTGCAGCCTGGGAGCGGAGGTGCTGGGTCGGAGGGGGCATGCAGTGCGCGAGCGTGGGTGCTGGTTCGGAGCGGGAGTGCCGCCTGGGAGCTTCGAGATCGCGCCGTTGGTCCGAGACTGCGTGGTTGCTCCGGGACCGCGCGTGGCACGCGCAGTCTGGGAGGGGGCGTGCAGCGGGGGAGCCAGTGCGCAGTGTCGGGGCGCGCGAGGGCGCCCGGTTGCTCCGGGACTGCGCGTGGCACGCGCGGTCTGGGAGCAGAGCGGCAGTGCGCGAGCGGGTGCGATGCTTACGGGGAGAGCAGGGCGGCGGTACGCGGGCCGAGGCCCAGGGCACGAGCGGCGGCCAGGTGCGCGGCGGTGTCGAGGTCGGTTTGCACCGATAGTGGTGCATCGAGGTCGGTGTGACCCGCGGCGTGATGCTTCGCTGCCGAAGCAGGCCCGAACCGCGGCGTGAGGATGCCTCCGCGGCTGGTGAGGAGGGTCGTGCCCGTGCCTTCCGCATCGGCGACCATCCCGAGGTCGGCGTTCTCGGCCGTCCGCAGCGCGGCGTCGAGATCGGATGGCCGCAGCGCGGGCAGGTCGCCGAGCAGCACGGCGCGTGGACCGTTGCAGACGTCGAGCGCCGCCTGGATGGCTGGGTTGAGGCCTTGGCCTGGGTCGGCGACGAACCGACACGACGGAGGCGCTTGGCCGAAAGCCTCCGTCAGGTGCGGAATCTCCGTTGTCGCTGTCACCACGACGACCCGGTGGCCCGTGGCGAGCGTGGCCGCGATGGTGTCGAGCGCGATGGCGCGGGCGAGTGCGACGCGGTCCACGCCGGGCACAGCCAGCCGCGACTTGCCGACCGAGGCCGACTTCACCGGGATGACGATCGACCACATCACGCGCGCAGCCGCGGCAGGATCTCCTCGCCGTAGAGCCTGAGGAACGCCTCCTGGTCGGCACCGGGGTCATGGAAGACGAGGTGGCGGAAGCCGAGGTCGAGGTAGCGGCGGATCTGCGCGACGTGCTCGTCCGGGTCATCCGACACGATGAAGCGGGATGCCGCGCGCTCGATGGGCAGGGCCTCGGCGAGTCGCTGCATCTCGAGCGGGTCATCCACGCCCGTCTTCTCGGCGGGGCTCAGCGCGAGTGGCGCCCAGAAACGGGTGTTCTCGAGCGCCTGCGCCCGGTCGTGGCGGAAGGAGACCTTGACCTCCATGAGGGTATCGATGTCGTCGCGCGTGCGATGCGCCTTCGCCAGGCCGTCATCGAGTGCGGGCAGCAGGGTGTCGGTGTACAGCTCCGACGCCTTGCCGCTCGTGGTGATGTAGCCATCCGCGATTCGGCCGGCGAGGCGGGTGGCGGCGGGGCCGGATGCCCCGATGTAGATCGGCACGAGCTCGTCAGGACGGTCGTAGATGGTGGCGTTCTGGGTCGAGTAGTAGGTGCCGTCGAAGGTGACGCGATCCTCGGTCCAGAGCGTGCGGATGAGGCCGATCGCCTCTTTCATGCGCTGGAAGCGCTCGGGGGGTTCAGGCCAGTCGAGGCCGAGTGTCACCTCGTTGAGCGCCTCGCCCGTGCCGACGCCGAGGATGAATCGACCGGGATGCATGGCGCCGAGCGTGCCGAACGCCTGCGCGACCACGGCGGGGTGGTAGCGGAAGGTGGGGGTGAGCACGCTCGTGCCGAGCAGAACGCGGCTCGTGCGCTCGCCCGCGGCTCCGAGCCAGGGGAGGGCCGCCGGCGCATGTCCTCCCTCGTGCATCCAGGGCTGCAGGTGGTCGCTGAGGAACACGGAGTCGAAGCCGACCTCTTCGGCGAGCACCGCATAGTCGAGCAGTTCGCGCGGGCCGAACTGTTCGCTCGACGCCTTGTAACCGAGACGCAGGGGGATGGTCATGGGTGTGCTCCTTCGGGGATGGCGGCTTTCAGCCGGGTTCGGAAGTCGGCGACGGTGCCGGGCCATAGCAGGGTGAGGCGGCCTGAGCGCTGGTCGACGTACCAGTTGTCGCATCCGCCGATGAGCCAGGGCGTCGTGCTCGCGCGGCGGGCGATGTCATCGGCATCCGCAGCCTCTGCCTCGGGCGTGACACGGATGGTCGTGCCACGCCCGACGAGGTCGGCGGCGAAGGCTGCCTGTGCCTCGAGCAGCAGCACGGAGCTGTTGTGTCCGAGCGTCGCGTTGGGGCCGCCGAGCACGAACAGGTTCGGGAACCCGGAGACAAGCGTCGATGCGACAGCCGTCATCCCGCCCGTCCAGTGCTCGTCCAGACTCAGGCCGCTCTCGCCCACGACGTGCGCGGCGAACGGCTGGCGCTGCGTCGCGAAACCGGTGGCGAGCACCACCGCGTCGACGTCGTGGCTGCTGCCGTTCGACGCGGTGAGGGTTCGGCCATCCACGCGATCGAGGGCGGATGGCACGAGCGTCACGGCGTCGGACGCGACCGCTGGGTAGAAGTCATCGCTGAGCAGCACTCGCTTGCAGCCGAACGCGTAGTCGGGCGTGAGCCGGGCGCGCAGAACGGGATCTATAATGTGGGCCTCGAGATGCGCGCGGGCTTCGGCCTGTGCGGCGCGCTGTGCGTCGACATCGCCCGAGCGCGAGGCGAACCGCGCCTCGCCTTCGACGTAGAGCGCGTCACGTTCCGATGAGACGTATGCCGGAGCATCCTGCTTGGGCACGATCCAGGCGGGCGTGCGCTGGAAGAGAACGACCGCGGCGCCCTCGCGCACGAGCGCGGGCACCAGCTGCACTCCGCTCGCGCCCGTGCCGACGACGGCGATCCGGCGGCCAGCGAGTGAGAGCGAGTGATCCCAGCGGGCTGAGTGGAACACGGGGCCGTCGAAGCCGCCCAGACCCGCGATCTGCGGCACCTTGGGAACGGTCAAGCGGCCACAGGCGAGGACGAGGTTCGTCACGCGCAGCGCTTCATCGCCCGTCTGCACGACCCAGGCGTCGCCATCCCACCGCGCATCGAGCATCGGGGTGCCATAGCGGATGGGCAGTTCGGCGGCGACGTGTCGAAGATAGTCGTTGATCTCGGCGCCCGGTGCGTAGGTACGCGACCATCCTGCCCAGGGGCGGCCCGCGAGCGAATAGAGCAGCGCAGGCACATCGCAGGCGACGCCCGGATAGGTGTTGTCGCGCCAGGTGCCGCCGGGCGCCTCGGCGCGTTCGATGATCTCGAAGTCGTCGTCGCCCGCTGCACGCAGCGCGAACCCTGCGGCGAGCCCCGCGAACCCCGCCCCGACGATGAGCGTGCGCGTCATGCGCGGCCTCCTCGTGGCGTCGGGGTGCAGTGCCTTTCGCACCATTTGAGGGCTCTCGAGGTGCGCAGGGCACTGCGCGTTGCGGCGATGCGGTGGGGTGCAGTGCCTTCGGCACCGGAAGAGCGCGCGAGAGGTGCAGAAGGCACTGCGCGTCGGAGCGTCATGGCGCGTCTCCGTAGTCGGTGGTGCGCTGCCGGAAGGGGCGGAACAGGCGATTCGCGAGGGCTCGCGCGTGATCGAGGGGCAGCTCGTGCCCCGCCTCGACACCGGCATGCGGGGCGACTCTGCCGTCGAGCAGCGTGCCGCCGAGGTCGTCGCCACCGGCCTGCAGCAGCTCGGCGGTGACGGCGAGTCCGTGCCGGGTCCACGGGATCTGGATGTGAGGGATGGCGCCGGAGAGCATGAGCCGCGATACGGCGACCACGGCGCGGTGCTCGTCGAGCGGCAGCTGGCTGCCCGGCAGCGGGATGGGCACGAACTCCCTGAAGCCGCCCGTGCGTTTCTGGATGGCCAGCAGCTGGCGCAGGTGGGCGATGCGTTCGGCGGCGGTCTCGACGTGGCCATAGAACAGCACCGAGGTCGAGCGGAACCCGGCCAGATGGGCAGCGGTGATCGTCTCGATCCACCGCCCGATCTCGAGGTCGTCCGGCGCGACAAGGCGGCGCACTCGCTCGCTCAGCACCTTCACTCCTGTGCCGGGAACGGTGTCGACACCCGCCTCGCGCAGTGCGGAGAGGGCGTCATCCAATCCCAAACCCGAGCGATCGGTGAAGTCGCAGATGTCCTGCGGGCGATACGCATGCAGATGCATGCCGCTGGCGGCATACGATATGGTGCGTGCGATGTCGAGATAGGCGTCTGGGCTCTCGGATGGTGCCACGAGCCCTTGAACGCAGATCTCCGTGAGGCCGAGATTCGCTGCGTCACGCGCGATCTCGGCCAGCAGCGCGAGATCGTAGGTGTCATCGCCCTCGCAGCCCGCCGCGCGGAACCCCGACGAGGCGACATTGCGATTGGCGACGATCGTGATCGCCTCGCCCACCGTGTATCGGCGCACATCATCGGCGGTGCGCACGAGCGCCTCTAGCTCGTCGCCTGTCGCCAACAGCAGTCGTTCCCATTCGGCATCATCAAGCGAAGCCGGGTCCTGGGCCGCGCGCTCGATCACGGCGGCGATAAGCCCTCCGGGTGCCGACATGGTGACCTGCAGGTCGCCGACATCCGGTGCCGTCTCACGTGAGGGGGCGCGGCCGACGGGCGACACGAAGCCGACCTTCCGGTCGACGCGCGCAAGACCGTCTTCGCCAGCGAGCGCCAGAGTCGCGGGTCGGATGGCAGGATCGATCCACCCGTCATCCTGCACGTACCGAGGATGAGCCGTCAGCCGCTCGCGCAGGGTGAAGCCGAGGTCGGCGGTCGCCTCGGCCAGATCATCGAGGTGCGGCCACGGGCGTTCTGGATTCACGTGATCGGCGGTCAGCGGCGACACTCCACCCCAGTCATCGATGCCCGCGCCGATGAGAGAGGCGAATTCACGCGGATCGGAGAGGTTCGGCGGCACCTGGATGCGCATGTCGGGCCCCATCACGAGACGGGCGACGGCGACCGTCAGCACGTACTCGTCGGTGTCGGCATCCGCGGCATCCTGCATTGCGGTGCGCGGCTTCGCGCGGAAGTTCTGCACGATGACCTCTTGGACGTGTCCGTATCGCTCATGCACCTCACGCAGCGCCACCATCGACTCCGCACGATCGCGCATGGTCTCGCCGATGCCGACGAGGATGCCGCTCGTGAACGGAATGCGGGCGCGCCCTGCATTCTCGAGCAGTTCGAGCCTGACGGCAGGATCCTTGTCCGGCGAGCCGTAGTGCACCTGCCCTTTCTCGGTGAAGAGCGCGCGCGATGTCGTCTCGAGCATGACGCCCATGGACGGTGCTACCGGGCGCAGCGACCCGAGTTCGTGCGGCGACATCACCCCGGGATTGAGGTGCGGCAGCAGGCCCGTCTCGTCGGTGATGAGCGTGGCCATCGCGCCGACATATTCCAGTGTCGACATATAGCCGTGCTCGTCGAGCCAGGCGCGGGCTTCGGGCCATCGATCCTCTGGCCGGTCGCCGAGCGTCAGCAGCGCCTCCTTGCAGCCCATCGCCTGTCCTGCCCGCGCAACAGCGAGCACCTGCTCCGGCGACATGTAGGCGGGCTTGTGCTTGCGCAGCAGCTGGTTCGGAGTGTCGACGAAGACGCAATAGTGGCATCGGTCGCGGCACAGGGTCGTCAACGGAATGAACACCTTGCGGGAGTAGGTGATGATGCCTGCTCGCCCGGCTGTTGTGAGCCCGGCGTCGCGTATCGCGGCCGCGGCGGCGAGCACCTGGACCCGCTCGGCACCCGTGGCGGAGAGCAGAATCTCCGCATCATCCGCTGACAATCGTGTGCCGTCCTCCGCTCGTCGCAGCGCGTCCGAAAGGGTCGGGGCGGGCGCCGTCACGGGTGTCATCCACCCAGTCTGGCACCACGACGAGCATGGAGGCGCGAAGGGATCGTTGCACTCCTGTGAACTGGCGCCCTCCGCGCACAGAGTCACGCTGGCAGGATGGAGACATGGTCACGCTGAAGGTCGATCCCACCATGCTGGAGATCGTGCTGTCATCGACCGAGCGTCGCCTCGGCCGTCTGCCGGGCACGATCGGCATCGAGAGAGCGGCCATCGCGCGCGTTCAGCTGACCGACGAGCCGTGGACTTGGATTCGAGGGGGACGCAGCCACGGAACGCACGTGCGCGGTGCGATCGCCATCGGCACCTGGGGTACGGCCACGGGCGACGACCTCGTCATCGTGCGCGGCAGGAAGCTGCCAGGCGTCGTCATCGATCTGACGGGTGACCCCTCCTACGCGCGCATCGTCCTCTCGACGAAGAACGGCGAGGCGCTCGCCAGAGCGCTGAACTGACCGACGGTACCGATGGTCAGTCCTGCGTCGGCTCGTCGAAGCCCTTCAGCAGTTCGTCGAACGAGAACGGCGAGTCGTCCTCGTCCTGCTCGGCGTCATCCGCTGCCGTCTCGTTCGCAGTGCTGTCGGGCAGCGTCGTGAAGGCGACGGTGTCGATCGAGACCGTGTCCGTCGGCAGGTCGGTGACGTCGTCTGCATCATCGCTGCTGGGGCGCGTCAGGAATGCCCCGGCACCGCTCACATCGATCGAACCGCCCGCGAGCAGGTGCGACAGCGCGTCCGAACCGGGCAGCACGATTCCGCGGTCGATATCATCGGTGTCGTCGTCCTCGTCGACCTGGATGGTCTCGTCCGCCGCCTCGAGAGCGTCCTCCGTGTCCGCATCGTCGTGCGGCTCGACGTCGGTTTCGAGGCTGTCGGTCTCGTCCGAGACCTCCGTGCCTTCGGCGGCGACGTCGGCATCGGTGTCGCCGGAGGCGTCGTAGACAGCCGCGCCAGCCACGCCGACACCCGCAGCCCCCGCGGTGAATGCTGCGCTGGAAACGCTCTCTTCGGCCCCGTCGTCTGACCCTGGCGTCTCTGTCTCGCTGCTCTCCGAAGACCACTCGGAGGCCTCGGCCACCTCAACGGAGTCGATGTCCTCTGCGGGCTCATCGTCGCTCTCGATATCTGCGTCGCCGTCGGTCGGTTCGGCGGTCCCAGCTGATTCGGATGCGTCGTCAGCCGAAGCGTCAGCCTCGCCCGCGTCGCTTTCCGACCAGGCTGACTCGTCGCCCTCGCTGGTCTCGGATTCCCAGGTGGTGCCGGTCGCCTCGGCAGGCTGCGCATCTACGTCCTGGTCGATGGGAGCGCCCTCGGTCTCAACCGTTTCCGCCTGCTGGTCGTCCGATTCCCAGCTCGACTCCGCGGTCTCATCCGCACCGTCCGTCACCTCTGTGACGTCGGGCGCGGCTGCCTCCTCGTCCGTGGAGGTCTCGCTCTCGGTGGTCTCCGGCCCCCACGCTTCGGCGTCGCCCGTCTCGGCCGGCCGTGCCTCAACATCTTCACTGGCGAGATCGGCGCTCTCGGTTTCCACGGGCTGGGCGTCTGGCGTCCAGCTCGACTCGTCGGAACCGTCGAAGTCCGCGTCACCGGTGGTCAGCTCGATGGTCTTGTCCGAATCGGATGCGTCGTCGGTCCCGACCGGCGAGTCGCCCTCGGTGGCCTCCGATTCTCCTGCGCTGGTGTCGTCCGCCTCGACGGGCTGACCCTCAGCGTCTTCGGCTTCTCCCGTTTCGGATGGCTGGTCGTCCGGCGTCCAGGTCGACTCCGCGGTCTCGTCGGCGTCATCAGTGGTCGCGATCGTGTCGTCGGACCCGGATGCCTCGTCGCCCTCGGACTCCCACGCGGTGGTGTGGGTCGCGTCGGTGGGCTGGTCGGGGTCAGTGGTGCTCTCGCCCTCCGCGGTGCCGTCCTCGCTCGCTGCGGCAGCGTCGGCAGCGAAGCCTTCGTCATCCGCCGCTTCTGTGGGCTGCTCGTCGGCCGAGGAAGCCGACGCTTCCGATTCGGCGTCTTCATCGGCGTCTTCATCGATCGTGTCTTCTGCACCCTGGTCGTCAGGTGTCCAGACCGAGGCGTCCGACGCGAGGTCGTCAGCCGCGGCCGCTGCTGCGTCCACGGTGCCCTCGTCATCCGAGATGGTGCCTGCGTCCGTGGTCTCTGCGCCCTTGTCGTCGGGCGTCCCGGTCGACTCGACGTCATCGGTCGGCACGGTCGTGTGCTCAGACTCGCCCGCGTCGTCAGTCGATACCTCGGCTTCGGACGCCTCCGATGCCCAGTTCGCCTCGGCGACCTCGGCGTCGTCGCCCGCGGTCGGCTCGTCGACAGCATCGGCGTCGGTGCCGACCTCTGCGGGCTCGACCGTCTCATCAGCGTCGGTGACCTCGGCCGGCTCATCGTCGCCCAAGGCGACGGCGGCGATTCCGGCGGCGCCGGCAATGGCTGCACCCCCGGCCACGGCGGCGGGAACGGCCGCCGACGCGGACCCGTTCTCCGACCCGGTGATGGGGGCATCCTCGTCGGATGCGTCCTCCATGGGCGCGGACTCGCTGGCCTCATCCTCAGAAACGGGGGTCTCGTCGGCCTGCGACTCCTCGGCAGCGGCAGCCTCAGCCGCAGGCTCTTCAGCAGCAGCCTCCTCGGCCGCACCCGTGCGGGGCTGCAGCGCCGCGGTCATCGGCGGCACGTAGTCGCCGTTCACGAGGCTGATGAACACGTCCTCAAGGCTCGGGCTGCGCTGCTGCAGCGACTTCAGAGCGATGCCGGATGTCGCGGCGAGCGATCCGATGTCGCCGGCGGATGCCCCGTGCACGTTGATGCCGCTGCGCAGCACCTCGATGTCGTAGCCGGCATCCTTGAGGACCTTTGACAGCGCGCCGCGATCGGCCGCATCGACGGTCACGGTGAGGCTCGACGCATCCTCGAGGTCTTCGATCGCGCCCGCGAACACGAGCTTGCCGCCCGAGAGCACGAGCAGCCGGTCAGCGATCTGCTGCACCTCGCTGAGCAGGTGCGACGAGACGAGAACGGTGCGGCCCTCATCGGCGAGGCTGCGGATGAGCAGGCGCATCCAGCGGATGCCCTCCGGGTCGAGACCGTTGGCCGGTTCGTCCAGCACGACGACCTCGGGGTTTCCGATCAGCGCATCGGCAACCGCCAGGCGCTGGGTCATGCCGAGCGAGAAGCTCGCGATGCGCATGTCGGCGACATCGGCAAGGCCCACCAGCGCCAGCACATCCGTCACGCGAGACGAGGAGATGCCCGCTCGGCGCGCGACGACCGAGAGGTGCTTGGTCGCGGTGTACCGTGGCTTGAACGTCGGGTTCTCCGGCACCCATCCGATCACCGAGCGCGCGTTGCCCAGCTGCGAATGCGTGCGTCCCCCGATGGTCGCCGTGCCCGAGTCTGGGCGCAGTGCGCCGAGCAGGATGCGCAGCGTCGTCGTCTTGCCGGCACCGTTGGGTCCGATGAAGGCCGTCACGTGCCCCGGCTCGACGGTCGCGGTGAGCGAGGCGACGGCGGCGACGCCGTCGAATGACTTCGAGACTCCGGTGAACTCGAGCACTTTGCCGTCGGCCATTTTGACCCTTTCGTCTATGTGCAATGCTTCCATCTTGTCGGAAACCACCGGTTATCCCTACTTTGCGTGCCGACGTATGCGGGTGAGGTCGACGTTCGCAGCGGGGTAACGTGGCTCAAGTGATGGCATCGGGTGCGCAGCGCAGGGTCTCATCGGCCATGCGACACGGGGTGGGAACGATCGTGCTGAACCGGCCGGAGGCGATCAATGCGATCGATCTCGACATGGTGCAGGGCATCCGAGACGCGCTCGAAGGATGGCGCGACGAGCCGGACGTGCAGACCGTCGTGCTGGCGGGCGAAGGCGAACGGGGGTTCTGCGCCGGCGGAGACGTGCGCACCCTGTACCAGGGGATGTCAGACGGCGACCCGTCGACGGTTCTGCCGTTCTTCCTCGACGAGTACGCACTGGATGCCGCGATCGCCGATTACCCCAAGCCGATCGTCGCGTTCGCCGACGGTGTGACGATGGGCGGCGGCCTCGGCCTCGCAGGCGGTGCCAAGGTTCGCGTCGCCACCGAGACCACGCGGATGGCGATGCCGGAGACGCGCATCGGCTTCTCTCCCGACGCGTCGGGATCGTGGCAGCTCGCGCACGCTCCCGGACGCCTGGGCGAATATCTCGCACTCACGAGCGACTCCGTGGACGCATCCGACGCCATCCACGCGCGCCTCGCCGACCATTTCGTGCCGCGCGATCGGCTCGAAGCCGTGCAGCAGGCGCTGGAGACGCGCGCTGACCCCGCTCGACCCAGCGAGATCGTGATGCTGTTCGATGAGACGCCAGAACCGGGGCCGCTGCAGGCGGCCCAGCCATGGATCGACGAGGCATTCTCCGCCGACACGGTGGCCGAGATCATCGACAGGCTGCAGAATGCGCCGGCTGTGGATGGCCCCATCACGCCCGCCGGCACGCTCGCGGCGCTGGCGGAGCGCTCGCCGACGGCCCTCACGATCGCGCTCGCGGCCATTCGCTCGGCCCGGGCGCTGCCGTCTGTGCGCCACGCGCTCGTGCAGGAGTACCACCTCATGCACTGGTTCCTCACACAGCCGGACATGCCGGAGGGCATCCGCGCGCAGATGATCGACAAGGACAGGTCGCCGAAATGGCAGCCGGCAACGCTCGCCGAGGTGCCGGAGGACATCGTCGGCGTCGCCTTCGCGCACCGGGCTCCACAGCCCCTCTTCCCCGACCTGGAGAGCTGAGTTCCCGTCGCACTTTTGTCGTGCCACCCCGGCTACGGTCGCAGTTTCTGCGGCTTTCGAGGCCGGATGGCCGCAGAAAGTGCGACCGGAACGGCGGTGGACCGCAGATGGTGCGACAGGAATGGGGCCGGGGCCCTTCGACAGGCTCAGGAACCGGGGACAGGCTCAGGAACCGGGGACTGGGTCAGGAACCGGGAGCGGCGGTGGAAGCACGCACCTGCAGCGACGGCGACAGCAGAACGCGATGCGTCGTGCGGTCGGGGTCGGCGAGCCGGCCGAGCAGCACGTCGAACGCGGCGCGACCGAGGTCGTGCCGCGAGGGGTGCACCGCGGTGAGCGCGGGGGAGCCGAGCCGAGCGATCTCGTCGTCGTAGGCGATGAACGACATGTCGTGCGGCACCTGGATGCCCCGCGCATGCGCGAGATCGACGAGGGCGAGCGCCTCGGAGTCGGGATGTACCAGCACTCCCGTTGTGCCATCCGCGGCCAGCGCGTCGAGGATGCCTGCTGCCGACGTGGGGAACGCCGCCTCATCTACCGCTTCGCGGCGGCCGCACCGTTCGGGGCGGGCGTCATCGCCGGGTCGGTCGGCACCGAGGTCGACCGCATGATCGAGGTGGAGTTCGCCGAGCTCGACCGCATCACCCGTGGTGAGCCGCTGGCGCATCCCATCGCCGCAGGGACCCCTCCTCCGCCTGAGACCGCCGCTTCCCGGTGAGAGCTAGTGTCGTGCGTCTGAATCTCGTTGACGGGTGGCGTGGGGAAGGATCTCGTCGGC
>JASGDS010000011.1:0-3282 GCA_047607025.1 Microbacterium sp. | reverse complement strand
GCGCTCAGCGCCTGACCGTACTGCGGGGAGCTCGGCTGCACATAGGGCGCGGAGAACGAGGGCATCGTGCCCGGCTGCTGCGGCGCGGGAGCGGGGGCGATCGGGTGCTGCGGGGGTGAGGGGACACCGGGATACGTCTGGGCCGGGTACGCCTGGGCGGAGTCTGGTGTCTGCGGGGGCGCCGCGGGCAGATCGGGACGGGGAGGAATGTTCGGATACCCGGGCTGATCTGCGCTCATGGCCCAATCCTAAGCGCCACGTGCGACGTAGGATGGTCTGTTGTGACTGTGCCAGGAATCGTCCGCGCGCTCGAATCGGATGGCGCCTTCTCGGACGCGCTCGTGGCGTGCGTCGCCGATGCGGATTTCTCCCTCGTCGAGGGCCTCGACGCACCGCTGCTGGCGGCGACGCTCCGCCGCCGCACGACGGATGGCCACGTGCCGGCCCTGCTCGTGGTGGCGCCCACCGGCCGCAGGTCGCAGGTGGTGGGAGAAGCGATCGCCGAGCTGCTGCCCGACGCCGACGTGCTGTCGTTCCCCGCCTGGGAGACGCTGCCGCACGAGCGCCTCAGCCCGAGCGCGGAGAGCGTCGGCGAGCGCATCCAGACGCTGCGCTTCGTGCGTTCGTGGACGGGCGAGAAGCCGCTCGTCGTCGTGGCGTCCGTGCGCGCGGCCATCCAGCCAGTGCTGCCCGGTCTCGGCGCTGTCGAACCGATCGTGCTGGTCGCGGGGGAGCGTGGACAAGAGCTGACCGACATCCTGCCCCGTCTGGTCGAACTCGCCTACCACCGCGTGGACATGGTCTCTCGTCGCGGCGAGTTCGCGGTGCGCGGCGGCATTCTCGACGTCTTCCCGCCGACGGCGGACCATCCGTACCGCGTGGAGTTCTTCGGCGACGAAGTCGACGGCATCCGGGCGTTCCAGGTGGCGGACCAGCGCTCGATCGCAGGCGAGATCGACCGGGTCGAGCTCGTTCCCTCACGCGAACTGCTGCTCACGGCCGAGGTGCGCCAGCGGGCCCGCGAGCTGCAGCACGAGCATCCCTCGATCGGCCAGATGCTCGAGAAGATGGCGGAGGGCATCCCGGCAGAAGGGATGGAGTCGCTCGCCCCGCTGCTCGCCGGACCCCTCGTCTCACTGGTGTCCGAGCTGCCGCAGGGTGCCGCGGTCGCGCTCATCGACCCCGAGCGGTCGGCGACGAGGGCGCTCACGCTTCGAGAGACGAACGCGGAGTTCCTCGAGGCCGCGTGGAGCGTGGCCTCCGCGGGCGGCGAGGCGCCGCTCGCCGGGCTCGACACGGGCGACTTCCTCTCGATCTCGTCGCTGCACGAGGATGCGACCTCTCGTGGCGCCGTGTGGTGGACGCTCAGCCCCTTCGATGCGGGCGAGGAGAGCACCGCGACGCACATCGACGGCGACGCCGTGCCGATCTTCGCCGGAAGCGTCGACGGCGCGACCGAGCGCGTGCGCGCGCTGCTGGCAGACGGATGGCGCGTCGTCGTCACGGCGTCGGGCGCGGGTCTCGTCGAGCGGGCGCGCGATGTGCTCGCCGAGCGCGAGATCGCCGCGCGCATCGTCGACGACCTGATCGACGTTCCGGAGCCGGGCGTCGCCGTCCTGGTGAAAGCCCAGATCGAGAGCGGTTTCCTCGTGCCGAGCGCGAAGCTGGCCGTGCTGAGTGAGCGCGAGTTCTACGGGCGCACCGTCTCTGCGGCCGCGGGCGCCCCCAAGAAGCTCGCCTCGCGGCGGCGCACCGTCGTCGACCCGGTGCAGCTCAAGCAGGGCGACTACGTCGTGCACGCGACGCACGGCATCGGACGATTCGTCGAGCTGCAGCGGCGGGAGGTCTCCAGCGGCGGGCGGAACGCCGTGAAGAGCATGCGCGAGTACGTCGTGCTGGAGTACGCGCCGTCGAAGCGCGGCCATCCGGGCGACCGACTCTCGGTGCCCACCGACCAGCTCGACCTGCTGTCGAAGTACGTCGGAGGCGACGCGCCGCAGCTGTCGAAGATGGGCGGCAGCGACTGGGCGGCGGCGAAGGGCCGCGCGCGCAAGGCCGTGCGCGACATCGCCGTGGAGCTCGTCAAGCTGTATTCGGCGCGGATGGCGGCGAAGGGATACGCGTTCGGGCCGGACACGCCGTGGCAGCGCGAGCTGGAGGAGGCGTTCCCCTTCGCCGAGACGATCGATCAGCTGCAGACGATCGACGAGGTCAAGCGCGACATGGAGAAGCCGATCCCGATGGACAGGCTGCTCTCGGGCGACGTCGGCTTTGGCAAGACCGAGGTCGCCGTGCGCGCCGCGTTCAAGGCCATCCAGGACGGCAAGCAGGTCGCCATGCTCGTGCCGACGACGCTGCTCGTGAAGCAGCACCTCGAGACGTTCCAGGATCGCTTCGCCGGATTCCCCGTCAAGGTCAAGCCGCTCTCGCGCTTCCAGACCGATAAAGAGGCGCGCGAGACGGTGCAGGGGCTCATCGACGGCACCGTCGACATGGTGATCGGCACGCACCGCATCCTCACCGAGAAGGTGCGGTTCAAGGATCTCGGGCTGCTCATCATCGACGAGGAGCAGCGCTTCGGCGTGGAGCACAAGGATCAGCTGAAGAAGCTGAAGACCAACGTCGACATCCTCGCGATGAGCGCCACGCCCATCCCGCGCACCCTGGAGATGGCGATCACGGGCATCCGCGAGATGTCCACCCTGCAGACGCCGCCCGAGGACAGGCATCCGATCCTCTCGTACGTCGGGCCGCGCAACGACAAGCAGATCGCCGCGGCCATCCGGCGCGAACTGCTGCGCGAGGGGCAGATCTTCTACGTGCACAACCGGGTGTCGTCTATTCAGCGCGTCGCCTCGCACCTGGCCGAGCTCGTCCCGGAGGCGCGCATCGGCGTCGGGCACGGCCGGATGAGCGAGAACCAGCTCGAGCAGGTCGTCGATGACTTCTGGGAGCGCAAGATCGACGTGCTCGTGTGCACCACGATCATCGAGACCGGCATCGACATCCAGAACGCGAACACGATCGTGATCGACGGCGCAGACAAGTATGGACTCGCCCAGCTGCACCAGCTGCGCGGCCGGGTGGGGCGCGGTCGCGAGCGGGCCTACGCCTACTTCGTGTACGACGAGCAGAAGCCGCTCTCGGAGACCGCGGCCGACCGGTTGGAGACGATCGCCATCCACAACGAACTGGGCTCGGGAACGCAGGTGGCGATGAAGGACCTCGAGCTGCGCGGGGCGGGCAACCTGCTCGGCGCCGAGCAGGCGGGCCACATCGAGG
>JASGDS010000010.1:0-6471 GCA_047607025.1 Microbacterium sp. | reverse complement strand
GGCGCCGTCGGTGTCACGGGCGAGCAGGTCGTCCCACTCGCGGCCCCAGATCACCTTGATGACGTTCCAGCCGGCGCCGCGGAAGAAGCTCTCCAGCTCCTGCACGATCTTGCCGTTGCCCCGCACGGGGCCATCCAGGCGCTGCAGGTTGCAGTTGATGACGAAGGTGAGGTTGTCGAGGCCCTCGTTGGCCGCCACCTGGAGCTGACCGCGCGACTCGACCTCGTCCATCTCGCCGTCGCCGAGGAACGCCCAGACGTGCGAGTCGGCGACCTCCTTGATGCCGCGGTTGGCGAGGTACTTGTTCGTCATCGCCTGGTAGATGGCGTTGATGGGTCCGAGGCCCATCGACACGGTGGGGAACTGCCAGAAGTCGGGCAGCATGCGGGGGTGCGGGTAGGAGGGGAGGCCGTTCGGGGCGCCCGACTTCTCCTGCCGGAACGCGTCGAGGTTGGCCTCGGTGAGGCGCCCCTCGAGGAAGCCGCGGGCGTATGCGCCCGGCGAGGCGTGACCCTGGTAGAAGATCTGGTCGCCGCCAGAGGGATGGTTCTGGCCGCGGAAGAAGTGGTTGAAGCCGACCTCGTAGAGCGAGGCGGCCGACGCGTAGGTGGAGATGTGGCCGCCGACGCCGATGCCAGGCCGCTGTGCGCGGTGCACCGTGACGGCGGCGTTCCAGCGCAGCCAGTGGCGGTAGCGGCGTTCGATCTCCTCGTCACCGGGGAACTCGGGCTCGTCCTCGGCGGCGATCGTGTTGACGTAGTCGGTGGTCGGGACCATCGGCACGCCGAGATGACGCTCCTTGGAGCGCTTGAGCAGGCTGAGCATGATCTCCCGCGCCCGCTCGTGCCCCTTCACTGCGATGAGCTCGTCGAGTGACTGCTGCCACTCGCTCGTCTCATCAGGGTCGCTGTCGTGCGAGCCCTGCGAGTACGGATCCTGGTCGTGAACAGCCACTGGTGACCTCTCCTCAAACCGGCAGATCATGCCGTGTGAAACGGATGGCACGCGCTGCGGTGCAGGAGGTGACACACCGCACGCGCGTTCCACCCTCAGCCTATCGCCCGATGGCGGTAGGAGTGGCGCAGCGTCTCCCGCGCACCCCTTGCGGGGAAGCGCGATCCTGCGTCAGCGGCGTCGCTTCAGCCAGCTTCTGTTCCTGATCGTTCTCGTCAGCACGGTCTCGACGGGCACGGCGCCCGTCATCGGGCTGGCGCTCACGCCGATGATGGGGATGGTGTCGGTGATCGGCGGGTGCTCGGCGTCCGGCGCGAGGCGAATGGCGGTCGTCTCGGTCATGCGCACCGGTGCGACGGGCAGGTCGTCGAGGCTCGTGCGCGCCCGCAGCCAGGAGGGAACGAGCATCACGGCCGCTCCCAGCCAGGCGAGCGGGTTGGACAGCGCCACGCCGACGAAACCCAGGAGCGAGCCGAGCACGATCGCCGCGATGGCGCGCATGGCCAGCTCGATGACGCCGGCGACGGTGGGAACGAGGGTGTACCCGATGCCCTGCAGGGTACCGCGCAGCACGAACAGCACTCCCAGCGCCCAGTAGCTCACGCCGTTGACGAACAGCATGCGCCAGGCGAGCGAGACGACCTCGTCCGGGCCATCCCCGACGAACAGCCGCACGACAGGGGCGCCGAACGCGATCATGAGCACGCCGAGCACGATCGAGGCCGCCAGGGCCATCCAGAGCGCCTCTTTCACCCCGCGCCTGATTCTGTCGGGTCGCCTGGCGCCGAGGTTCTGGGCGGCGTACATCGACGAGGCGAGGCTGAGCGACATGAGAAAGGCGACGGAGAGTCCGTCGACCCTGGATGCCGCGGTGTAAGCGGCGACGGCCGACGTGCCGAGCGAGTTCAGTGCGACCTGCACCGTCAGCGCACCGATCGCGATGATCGACGCCTGGAACCCCATCGGCAGTCCCAGCCGCAGTGCGGCCGAGATCTCGGTGCCGAGAGCGCGCCAGTCATCCCGCCGCAGGTGCAGCAGCGGCAGTCGCCACAGGATGTACCCCAGACACATGGCGACGGACAGCGCCTGTGCCAACACGGTCGCGAACGCGGCTCCCGCCACGCCCATGTCCAGACCCATGACGAAGAAGACGACGAAGACGACGTTGAGCACGCAGGCGATCGTGAGGAAGACGAGCGGCGTGCGCGAATCGCCGATGGCGCGGATGATCGCGGACAGATAGTTGAAGAACATCAGGGCTGCCGAGCCGAGGAAGGTCACCTGCGCGAAGATGGTCGCCTGGTCGATGAGCTCGGTCGGCGTGCGCAGGGCCGTCAGCATGGCGTGCGAGAGCAGGGGAGCGGCGACGGTGAGCACGATGCTGACGAGCGCGGTGAGGCCGGTGCCTGCCGCGACCGATCGCCGGATGGCGCGCTCGTCGCCCGCGCCGAACGCCTGCGCCGTGGGAATGGCGAACCCGTTGGTCACGCCCTGCGCGAAACCGAGCAGCAGGAAGACCAGGCCTCCTGTGGCACCGACGGCGGCGAGCGCGTCGACGCCGAGGTGCCGACCCACGACGAGTGAGTCGGCGAACTGGTACAGCTGCTGAACGATGTTGCCGAGGAGCAGCGGCACGGTGAAGGCGAGGATGACGCGCCACGGGCGACCCGTGATGAGGGTGGGAGACATACCCGATCGAGTTTATCTCGGCGGACACGCCTGGAGGGCCTTGCGCGCGCCGGACTTTGTCACTACATTCTGAGAAGAGGACAATAAAAGAAGGCGGAGGCGATGAAGCACTCACCCCGACGGGTCAGATCTCATGGTGCGGAGATCTCGCCGCGATGCTCATGGTGAAAGAGGCGGGAGGCGTGGTGCTCGACGAATCGGGGGAGCAGAGCCTGTTTCCCGCTGCCGGGGAAGTGCTCGCTGCCGCACCTTTCGCTGCGGTGGCGCTGCACGACGCCTGGCGGCGCGCCATGCAGAACGATTTCACACCACGAAAGGACGGCCAATGATCCGCATCGCGAACGCCCCGGTCAGCTACGGGGTCTTCGAACTTGCGCGCCCCGACCTCGTGGCACTGCCCGACGGCGAGCAGATCGCGGCCTGGGTGTCGGAAGCCGGCTATGCCGCCGTCGACATGGGCCCTGTCGGGTTGCTCGGCCTCGGCGATGACCTCGTCGATCGCCTGCACCGCTACGCGCTCGAGCTCTGCGGCGGCTGGGTCGACCTGCCGTTCACCGCCGAGGACGACGATTTCGACGCGGCACTTGCCGGCATCGACGAGGCGCTCGACGTGTTCGTCACCGCGCGGGACGCGGGGCAGGCCCTGGCCCCGCTGCCGACGCTCGCCGACGCGGGCGATGCGAAGCGGAAGGCCCATCCTGGCGGCGCACCCGAACTGATGCTGCAGGGGGATGAGTGGCTGCGGTTCGCCGACCGGGTCAACCGCACGGTCGACCACGTGCGCTCGCGCGGGCTCGAGCCCACCTTCCATCACCACGCCTGCACCTCTGTGGAGACGCCGGAGGAGATCGACGCGCTGCTGAACGCGACCGATGTCGGGCTGACGTTCGACTCGGGTCACCTGCTCATCGGAGGCGGAGACCCGCTGCGCGACTTCGCGCGCTGGCAGCATCGCATCAACCACCTGCACCTGAAGGACGCCCGCACCGGGCTGCTCGCCGAGGCGCTCAAGACAGAGGACCCGATGCGCACCGTGTGGGAGCGTCGCGTCTTCGTGCCGCTCGGCGAGGGCGACCTCGACACGGACGCGCTCGTGCAGGCGATCATCGACTTCGGGTACTCCGGATGGCTGGTCATCGAGCAGGATGTTGTGCCGCGCTCGAACGAGGAGATCGACCAGGCGCGCGCCGACCAGGTCGCCAACCGCGACCGGCTGCGGAGGTGGTTCGCATGAGTCGCGTGCGCATCGCGGTGATCGGGCTCGGCGCCATCGCGCAGAGCGTGCACCTGCCCCTGCTGCGGCGCAACGCCGACGCGGTCGAGATCGCCGCGATCGTCGATCTCTCCGCTCAGCGCGTCACCGACATGGGGGACCGGTACGGGGTGCCGTCGGAGGGGCGTCTGACCTCGATCGACGCCCTCCTCCGCGCCGCTCAGTCGGGCGCGCTGCCGGTGGATGCGGCCATCCTCGCCACCTCGGGATCGCACGCGGCCGACGTGCTCCGCCTGCTGCGCGGCGGCATCCGGGTGCTGGCGGAGAAGCCGCTCGCCTCTTCGGTCGGTGAGGCCGAGGCACTCGACGCGTTCGCCGCCGAGGCGGGCATCGACCTGCGCGACTGGGTACGCATCGGCTACATGAAGGAGTACGATCAGGCGTCGCTTCGTGCGAGGGAGCTGCTGCAGGATGTGACGCTGCGCGCGGTGAGCGTGGAAGTCATGCACCCGCTGGATGACTCCCAGCTCGCGTTCGCCCGGCTGGCCGCACCGGCCGGCGACGTCACCCCGGAGATGCTCGCGCCACTGCTGGCCGAGACCGATGCGATCGTCGACGCCGTCGTCGGGGCGGAGCTTCCCGGCGACCTGCGTGCGCTGTACACGAACGTTCTTCTCGGATCGGTCATCCACGACATCGCGCTGCTGCGCATGCTCGTCGGCGGCATCGGCGACGTTCGAAGCGCCGAGCACTGGGGCGAGAGGATGCCCGGCTCGCTGCACCTGCGCGGCGACCTCGCGTCGGGTGAGGCGCCGTGGTCGATCGACTGGCACTACATCGACCGGTACCCCGACTATCGCGAGACGGTCACCTTCCACCACGAGACCGGCACGATCGAGCTCGTCTTCGGTGTGCCCTACGTGCTGAACCTGCCGACCATCCTGCGCGTCACCGAGAACGAGCCAGGTCACGGTATTTGCGTCAGCGAGACGAGATGGATGCAGCAGGAGGCGTTCGAGAACGAGCTGCATGCCTTGGCTGCACTCGTGCGCGGCGAGAGTCCGGATGGTCCTGGCGTCGCCGACGCGACCGCCGACATCCGCACCGCCCAGCGCATGCTGCGCACGCTCGCCGTCGCCGAAGGAGCAGATATCCCCCCGTCCGCCGAGATCCAGGCGGATTGACGTAACCCCGAGAGGAAGGTCGAAGATGACGACAACCAACACGACGCGCCGCATTGCGCTGGCGCTGACGATCGGCACGGTGAGCGCGCTCGCGCTGGTCGGCTGCAGCGGATCCGGCGACGACGATTCGGGTCCGATCACACTGACGATCACCGCGAACGCGATCACCGGCGGCAAGAACGCCGCCGAGGCGGACTGGTACACCAGCTACGTCATCCCCGGGTTCGAAGCGGAGATGAAGAAGCAGGGCAAGGACGTCACCGTCGAGTTCGAGCCGCAGGGTGTGGACGATGAGGACTACAAGACGAAGATCGCGCTCGACCTGCAGTCGGGAGAGGGGGCGGACATCATCGGCATGGACGGCATCTGGGTCGGCGAGTTCGCGGACGCCGGCTACATCAAGCCGCTCTCGGAGGTCGGCGGCGACGCCGTCGACTCGTGGGACGGCTGGGCTGAGATTCCCGACGCGGTGCAGGGCGCGCTGTCATACAACGGCGACCGCTACGGCGTGCCGCAGGGTGCGGACGGTCGCGTGCTGTTCTACAACAAGCATCTCTTCTCGCAGGCGGGACTGCCCGAGGACTGGCAGCCGACGAGCTGGGACGACATCCTCGACGCCTGCCGCGCACTCAAGGAGCTCGACGGCGTCACCCCCATTCAGCTGAACGCGGGAACCGCCATGGGCGAGGCGACCACCATGCAGGGTCTGCTGCCGCTGCTGGCGGGAACGGGCGACCAGGTCTACCAGGACGGCACGTGGCTCGGCGACTCGGCTGGGCTGGAATCCGCGCTGAACCTGTACAAGACGATCTACGTCGACGAGGGCCTGGGTGACCCCGTGCTGCAGCAGGAGGCGTCAGGACGCGACACCTCCTTCCAGCTGTTCGCGGAGAACAAGATCGGCATCCTGCTGGAGGGCGACTACTTCTGGCGCTCGGTCGTCAACCCGGCCGAGGGGGTCGGAACCGCGCCGATGGAGAACCGAGACGAGGTCGTCGGCTACGCGAAGATTCCGGCCGAGACGGCCGGGTCGGGCATCAACGGTCAGGACTTCGTCTCGATGTCCGGCGGCACCGGACGCGTGCTCAATCCCAACTCGGAGCATGCGGACCTCGCGTGGGAGCTGCTGGCCTACATGAACTCCGCTGACGCGTACGTGGCGCGCACGGCCGATGCCGTCGCCATCACCCCGCGCACCGATGTCAACGAGACGATCCTCGCCGACGACCCGATGCTCAGCTTCGTCAACGACGAGGTGCTCCCGATCACCACCTATCGGCCGGGCCTCGCCGAATACCCGCAGGTGTCTGTGCTGCTGCAGCAGGCGACCCTCGACGTGGTCACGGGAACATCGGTCGACGATGCCATCGAGACCTACGACGAAGGCCTGGAGGACATCGTCGGGTCGGACGCGGTCACCAAGTGATGATG
>JASGDS010000009.1:0-3967 GCA_047607025.1 Microbacterium sp. | reverse complement strand
CCTGACGGCGACCGGTCAGGTGATGGGAACGGTGCAGTACCTCTCGCCCGAGCAGGCGTCCGGTCATCCGGCGAGCCCTGGCACCGACATCTACTCGCTCGGCATCGTCGCGTATGAGTGCCTGGCGGGCAAGCGTCCGTTCACGGGCGAGTCGCAGGTGGCGATCGCGATGGCGCAGATCAACGATGCGCCGCCCCCGCTGCCGGACGACGTTCCGCAGCCGGTGCAGAATCTCGTCTTCACCATGATCGCGAAGAAGCCGGAGGATCGGCCGGCCTCGGCGGCAGCGGTCGCTCGTGCGGCCGGCGCTCTGCGCCGGGGCGATGTCGCAGCGGCCGCGGCCGCGGTTCCCGCGCTGGCCACGGCGGGCGCCCTCTCCGACGACTCCTTCACCCAGCTGCTCGGCACAGACGACGACGCGACGCGCATCATGTCGGCCACCAGGCCCATCCCCGCTGGCGAGGTCGCCGAGGAGGCCGAGCAGAAGAAAAAGAAGAAGCGCAGCGCGTGGACGGTGCCGCTGACCGTGCTCATCGTGCTGCTGCTCATCGTGCTGGGCGGCACCGTCTACGCGCTGCTGAACAGCGGTTCCGACGACGACCAGTCGAGTCTCGCCGCCACCACGATGTCGCAGACGGCGTCGGACAGTGCCACGCCCAGCGACACCTCGACGCCGACGGCGACCTCGCTCGACCTCGATTCGCTCGGTCTCATCGGCAAGACCTGTGACCAGGCGAAGGAGCTGCTCGAAGACAACTACGGCTACACCTGCGAGACGGGCGACGCCGCGTCGAGCGAAGACGATGTCGGCAAGGTCTACGAGTACACCCCCAAGGGCAACCCGAAGTTCGGCACGACGATCACGCTCGAGATCTACGACGACGTGCCCGATCTCGACACGCCCGCCATCCCCGACTTCACCTATGGCTCCACCTCCAACCCCGCGACGATTCCCGCCGGGGACTCGTTCGTCGTGTCCTGGTCGGAGTACTCCTGCTCGACGGGAACCGTGAGCGGGTACAACCTGACGCTGACGAACGCCACCTTCGCCGAAGACGGTACGACCACGCGCACGATCAGCCCCACGAGCGAGCTCGCGGCGTACCTCACGGCCACCAGCGACGAGGGCGCGACCGTCTCGGTCACCTACACCGTCACCTGCACCGCGGACGACGACAGCACCCGTGAGTCGGATGCCTCCCCGGCGCGCACCATGACGACCCAGACCACCACGACGCCGACGCCGACGCCGACGGATGACGCGTCCGACGACGCCGACGCGTCGACGGAGTCGGACGACCTCGATGGAGCGGGCAGCGCCACGTCCTCCGGTGACAGCGCGGCCGACACGCCGGCGACCGCCGCGACGGACTCCGACGACGACAGCGCGTGACGCAACCGCAGCCGGTCCAGTTACATCACAGGGGTGACGGGTTATGCTGACCTCACCTGTGTTACCCGGGGGGTCCATCCGTGCTTGCCGAGCCTCGAGTGCTGAGCGATCGATATCGCGTCGACGAGCTCATCGGTCGAGGCGGAATGGCAAGCGTCTTCCGCGGCTATGACCTGAAGCTCGGGCGCACGGTCGCGATCAAGATCCTCGAGAAGGATCTCGCCGCCGACTCCACCTTCCGCACGCGCTTCCGGCTGGAGGCGCAGGCGGCGAGCCGTATGGCTCATCCGTCGATCGTGCGCGTCTTCGATGCCGGTGAGGATTCGGAGCAGGATACGTCTGGCGCCACGCGCCCCGTGCCCTACATCGTGATGGAGCTCGTCGAGGGCACGCAGCTGAAGGACATCCTCGCGAACGGCGCGGTGAAGCCGGCCGACGCCGTGCGCTACGTCGACGGCATCCTCGAGGCGCTGGAGTACTCGCATCGCGCGGGCGTCGTGCACCGCGACATCAAGCCGGGCAACGTGATGGTGACCCCTGCCGGCCAGGTCAAGGTGATGGACTTCGGCATCGCCCGCGCCGTGTCCGACTCGTCGTCGACGGTCGCCGAGACGACGTCCATCCTCGGCACCGCCGCATACTTCTCACCCGAGCAGGCGAAGGGCGATGCGGTTGACGCGCGCGCCGACCTGTACTCGACGGGCATCGTGCTGTACGAGCTGCTCACAGGGCGTCCGCCGTTCCGCGGTGACTCGCCCGTCGCTGTCGCGTACCAGCACGTCAGCGAGACGCCCACCGCGCCATCCGTCATGAACCCGGCCCTGCCGAAGAGCTTCGACCCGGTCGTGCTGCGCGCGCTCGCGAAGGACCCCGAGCAGCGCTTCACCGATGCCGCCGACTTCCGTGCGCGACTCGATCTGGCGCTGGATGGCCCTGAGCCGTCTCGTCGCGAGGTGGAGTCGCTCACGAACGCGCTCTACGGTCCGCACCCGCAGCGCGCACAGGAGACCGACCGCACCCTGCGTCAGCTGACGACCGACGCGACGATGACCCGCACGCAGTCGGGCCCGCCCATCGCATGGATCTGGACGTCCGTCGTGCTCGTGGCGGTGCTCGTGGCCGCTGTCGTGTTCTGGGTGGTGAAGTTCGAGCCGTTCACGGTGCAGAGCGCCGCCTCGCGCGTGGTCGAAGACGTCACGGGCGTCGACTACGACAAGGCGGCCGAGATCCTCACGAACCAGGATCTCGTGCCCACGCAGCAGAGCGAGGCGAGCGAGACGGTGCCGGAGGGCGACGTCATCCGCACCGACCCGAAGGCGGGAGTCACGGTCGCGCCCGGCCAGGAGGTCGACGTATACGTGTCGACAGGGCCGCAGACCTCAACGGCGCCCGACCTCGCCGGCATGACGGAGGAAGAGGCGCGCCAGGCGATCAGCGATGCGAAGCTCACGCTCGGCGCGATCTGGCCGACCGACGACCAGGATGCGGCGAAGGGCACCGTGCTGTCGGCCGAAGTCGATGGCGCCGAGATCGCGGCGGGCGACGAACTGCAGCAGGGGGCGACGGTCGATCTGAAGGTCGCAACGGGTAAGGTGCAGCTGCAGGACGTCACCGGCTTCACGGTCGACTCCGCCACCGAGGTGATCGAGGGCCTCGGGCTGACCGCGACCATCAGCGAATCGGACGACTGCTCGTCACCGCCATCCACGACGGTCGCCTCGGTCAACCCCGTCGGCGAGGTCGACATCGCCTCGGAGATCACCCTCACGGTCTGCACGGGCGATGCCGACTCGGGTTCCGGTTCCACGGCGACGCCCTCGCCCATTGCCACGCTCGACTCGGGCGAATGAGCGCGGCCAGGTAGACTTTTCCCCATGGCACGTGCGACAGGCGACTCCAGCGAGCAGATCGAGACCCCGAAGGGGCCGAATCCTGTCTGGTTCAAGCCGGTCATGGTCGCCTTCATGCTGATCGGTCTCGCCTGGATTCTGGTGTTCTATCTGACGGGCACCGCCTACCCGATCCCCGGCATCGGCGCATGGAACCTCGCGGTCGGCTTCGGCATCGCGTTCATCGGGTTCCTCATGACCACCCAGTGGCGCTGACGTCCCATCCCCGCCCCGGCATGTCTTAAGAACGTGCCTCGAGGGCGCCCCTCGCCGCACGTTCTTAAGACATGGCGAAGGGGACAGCGACGCTTTCTGCGTGCGCTTGCAATCGATTTCACATCATCTGTGGCTACGGGCTCGCGCAGGCTCGCCCAAGCCACGACTCGCTGTGGAGTCGCGTTCCTGAGGAGGAACCAAGCAATGAGAACGAGCAGAATGAAGGCCAGGCGAGCCGCGGGCAACGCGCCCGACATCTGCACGCACTCCGGCAGCATCCAGGACGCGGTCGACGCGGGCCAGCTGCACGAGCTCAACGGCATCGTGTCGGATGACGCACTCGGGGAGACAGGGAGTGGTTGACGTCGCGCTGGCCACAGCTGCAGCGTCTCTACGCGCACATCACCTCGACCTGGGATGCCGACGGAGATGGCCTGCTGCGGGGCATCCAGCCGTCGACCCACGATAT
>JASGDS010000008.1:0-5063 GCA_047607025.1 Microbacterium sp. | reverse complement strand
GCTCGATGAGCCGAACGACGCGTTCGGCCTGCCAGCGGCATCCGATTATCTCGCTCAGAACATCACCCACGCGAACCTGCTCGGCGGTGCACCGGCGGGGCGCGATCTCGCAGCCTGGCACAACGCGCTGCAGCGGATGGCCGCGGCGACGAGGCTCGGCATCCCCTTCACGCTGTCGACCGATCCGCGCCATTCGTTCAGCGACAACCCTGGCGCCGGCATGCTCGCCGGACCCTTCTCGCAGTGGCCGGAGACGATGGGACTGGCGGCCATCCGCGATGAGCAGTTGGTCGAGGCCTTCGCCGACACAGCCAGGCAGGAGTATCTCGCCGTGGGCATGCGCGTCGCGCTGCACCCGCAGGTCGACCTCGCCACGGAGCCGCGCTGGTCGAGGCAGGTCGCGACCTTCGGCGAGGACGCCGAGCTGACGGGACGCCTCGGCGCCGCCTACGTGCGCGGGTTCCAGGGCGCGTCGTTCGGGGCGGCTTCCGTCTCGACGATGACGAAGCACTTCCCCGGCGGTGGACCGCAGCTCGATGGCGAGGATCCGCACTTCGCGCACGGCCGTGAGCAGGTGTACCCGGGAGGCCAGTTCGAGCTGCACCTGAAGCCGTTCGAGGCGCTGCTGGATGCCGGTACGCGGCAGATCATGCCGTACTACGGCATGCCGGTCGGCACCGAGTACGAGGAGGTCGGCTTCGGCTTCAACCGTTCGGTGATCACGGGACTGCTGCGCGAGAGGTTCGGCTTCGACGGCATCGTCTGCACCGACTGGGGGCTCATCACCGACAGCGAGATCTTCGGCGAACCGGCGCCTGCGCGTGCCTGGGGCGTCGAGCACCTGACGCCGTCCGAGCGGATGGCCAAGTCGCTCGATGCCGGAGTCGACCAGTTCGGCGGCGAGAGCTGCACCGAGCTGCTCATCGACCTGGTGGCATCGGGCGTCGTGCCGCAGTCGCGGCTCGACGTCTCGGTGGCGCGGCTGCTGCGGGAGAAGTTCGAGCTGGGGCTGTTCGACGACCCGTATGTCGACGAGGATGCCGCGGACGACATCGTCGGTCGGGCGGACTTCCGCGCTGCGGGGGAGGCCGCGCAGCGTGCGTCGATCACGCTGCTGACGAACGACGGGGTGCTTCCGCTCGGGCGGGAGCGGCGCCTGTACGTCGAGGGCATCGATGCGGAGGTCGCCGCCGTCTACGGCATCGTCGTCTCGTCGCCCGAGGAGGCCGACGTCGCCATTGTGCGGCTCAAGGCGCCGTTCGAAGAGCGGGCGAACACCTTCGAGAACTTCTTCCACGCCGGGTCGCTCGACTTCCCCGAGGAGGTCATCGCGCACGTGCGCGAGGTCGCTGCCGTCGTGCCGACCGTCGTCGACGTGTACGCCGATCGCCCGGCCATCCTGCAGCCGATCGTCGATGTCGTCTCGGCGGTGACGGTCAACTGGGGAGCCAACCCACGAGCACTGCTCGACGTGCTGACGGGCGCGTCGACGCCGCGGGGGAAGCTGCCGTTCGACCTGCCTCGCTCGATGGAGGCCGTGCGGGAGAATCGACCAGACGTGCCGTTCGACACCGCCGATCCGCTCTTCCGCTTCGGCCACGGCCTCACCTACTGAGGCCGGACTTCGGGGGGCTGTGGCAAAATGATCTGCGGCGTGCCCGATGTGCGGCTTCTTGCTCCCGCGGGCCTATGGACGGCGTCCGCCACTCGAATCCAGCGAGGAGCGAAATGTCCGAAGAGCGCACCCAGCACACGCGTCGATACCTCATGTGTCGGCCGGAGCACTTCACGGTGACCTACTCCATCAACCCGTGGATGGAGCCCAAAAACCCCACCGACACCGCGAAGGCCATCGCGCAGTGGCAGGTGCTGTACGACACCTACCTTTCACTCGGTCACGAGGTCGAGCTGATCGATCCGCTCGACGGATGGCCGGACATGGTCTACACGGCCAACGGAGGCTTCGTGATCGACGGCATCGCGTACGGCCCGAAGTTCCGTTTCGTCGAGCGCGAGGGCGAGGCGCCGGCGTTCATCGACTGGTTCCGTGCCGCAGGCTTCGACACGATCGAGCCCGAAGAGGTCAACGAGGGCGAGGGCGACTTCCTGCTCGCGGGCGACGTCATCCTGGCCGGAACCGGCTTCCGTTCGACGGGCGACAGCCACGCCGAGATCGCCCGCATCTTCAACCGCGAGGTCATCAGCCTCAACCTCGTCGACCCGCGGTTCTACCACCTCGACACGGCGCTGTCGATCCTCGATCCGGTGGCGGATGCCGATGGTCACGTCACGATCGCCTACCTCCCTGGCGCGTTCGACGACGCCAGCCGCGCCCTCCTCGAGCAGCGCTTCCCCGACGCCATCCTGGTCTCGGACGAGGACGGCGCGGTGTTCGGTCTGAACAGCGCGTCAGACGGCAAGAACGTCTTCATCTCGCCGCGCGCCAAGGGCTTTGAGGTGCAGCTGCGCGAGCGCGGCTACACCCCCGTGCTCATCGACCTCTCCGAGCTGCTGCTCGGCGGAGGCGGCATCAAGTGCTGCACGCTGGAACTGCGGAGCGCATCGTGACGCACCTCGCCCACAACTACCATCCGCTGCCGGTCACGGTGTCGTCCGGCACGGGCGTCTGGGTGACGGATGTCGAGGGCAAGCGTTACCTCGACCTGCTCGCCGGATATTCCGCACTCAACTTCGGCCACCGCCATCCGGCGCTCATCACGGCCGTCGAAGAGCAGCTCGGGCGACTGACACTCACCAGCCGCGCCTTCGACAACGACAGGCTCGAGCCGTTCGCCGACGCGCTCGCCGAGCTGACGGGCAAAGACCTCGTGCTGCCGATGAACACGGGGGCAGAGGCCGTCGAGACGGGCATCAAGGTCGCCCGCGCGTGGGCGTACCGCGTGAAGGGTGTGCCGGATGGCCAGGCCACGATCGTCACCGCGAACGGCAACTTCCACGGACGGACGACGACGATCGTCGGCTTCAGCGACGACCCGGATGCGCGCGACGGCTTCGGCCCGTTCACGCCCGGGTTCGTGTCGGTGCCGTTCGGCGATGCCGAGGCGATCGAGGCCGCGATCGACGAGACCACCGCGGCCGTGCTCATCGAGCCGATCCAGGGCGAGGCGGGCGTCATCATTCCGCCGGATGGCTACCTGGCGCGGGTGCGCGAGATCACGCGCGAGAAGAACGTGCTGTTCATCGCCGACGAGATTCAGGCGGGCCTCGGACGCACGGGCTTCACCTTCGCGTGCGAGCGCGAGGGCGTCGTGCCCGACGTCTACCTGCTCGGCAAGGCGCTCGGCGGCGGCATCCTGCCGGTGTCAGCCGTGTGCGCGAACGAGGATGTGCTCGGGGTCATCCGCCCCGGTGAGCACGGGTCGACGTTCGGCGGCAACCCGCTCGCTGCGGCCGTGGGGCTCGCCGTCGTCGAGCTGCTGAAGACGGGCGAGCCGCAGAGTCGTGCGGCGATGCTCGGCGCGCGCCTCGGCGAGAAGCTCGAGCCGCTCATCGGCCACGGCGTGACCGCGGTGCGCCGAGCCGGGCTCTGGGCCGGCGTCGACATCGCGCCCGAAATCGGCACCGGGCGCGAGGTCGCCGAGCGCCTTCTCGCGCGCGGCGTGCTCGTCAAGGACACGCACGGCCAGACCATCCGCATCGCCCCGCCGCTGACCATCCGAGGCACCGAGATCGACTGGGCCGTCGAACAGCTGGAATATGTGCTCGCCCACGGTTGAGTGTGTGCCGGAAGAAACTTCACGCGGGTCACTTCACGCGGGTCATTTGCCGGAAACATCCTGCCGGGTACAGTCGGGTTATGGGTGACCTCTTCGATGGCTACGGCGCCTCAGGCACGGAGCGCAAGACCGCGGCGGGCGACCCGCCGTTCGACGAGATGTTCCGGGGCACGAGCCCTCGCGAGGCGCGCGATGCGTATGCCGAGCTGTACGGGGCGCTCGAACGGCTGACGCAGGACGAGGTGCGCGGGCGCAGCGAGGCGGTCGCCAGTTCGTACCTCGCGCAGGGCGTCACCTTCGACTTCGCGGGCGAGGAGCGGCCGTTCCCGCTCGACGTCGTGCCCCGCATCATCGAGCAGGATGAGTGGACGCGCGTCTCGGCGGGCGTCGCGCAGCGGGTGAAGGCGCTCGAGGCGTTCCTCGACGACGCATACGGGCGCCGGGCGTGCGTGCGGGATGGCGTGCTGCCGGCCAAGCTCATCGCCTCGAGCAAGTACTTCTACCGCCAGGCGGCCGGCGTCCATCCCACCAACGGCGTGCGCATTCAGGTGGCGGGCATCGATCTCATCCGCGACGAGCACGGCGAGATGCGCGTGCTCGAGGACAACGTGCGCGTGCCATCCGGCGTCAGCTACGTCATCTCCAACCGTCGTGTGATGACCCAGACGCTGCCCGAGCTGTTCCACTCCATGCCGGTCGAGCCGGTGGGCGACTACCCCAACAAGCTGCTGGCCGCGCTGCGGGCGAGCGCGCCCGCGGGAGTGGAAGACCCGAACGTCGTCGTGATGACGCCAGGCGTCTACAACTCCGCGTACTTCGAGCACACTCTGCTGGCACGGCTCATGGGCATCGAGCTCGTCGAAGGCCGTGACCTGCAGGTGGTCGGCGGCAAGGTGTTCATGCACACCACGCGCGGCCCGCGCCGGGTCGATGTGATCTACCGCCGTGTCGACGACGACTTCCTCGACCCACTGCAGTTCCGGCCCGACTCCATGCTCGGCGCTCCTGGGCTCATGCTCGCCGCCCGGCTCGGCAACGTCACGATCGCCAACGCCGTCGGCAACGGCGTCGCCGACGACAAACTGCTCTACACCTACGTGCCCGACCTCATCCGGTACTACCTGTCGGAAGAGCCGATCATCAAGAACGTCGACACCTGGCGGCTCGAGGATCCGGGCGCGCTCGAGGAGGTGCTCGACCGTCTCGATGAGCTCGTCGTGAAGCCGGTGGACGGCGCGGGAGGCAAGGGCCTGGTCGTCGGGCCCGACGCGTCGCGCGCCGAACTCGACGAGCTGCGCACCAAGCTGCTCGACGACCCGCGCGGCT
>JASGDS010000007.1:0-6415 GCA_047607025.1 Microbacterium sp. | reverse complement strand
GCGCCGACTCACTGACCCTTCGAGAAGGGGCCGATGCGCTTCGGCTCCTCGTGCTCGACCGGGGTGCGGGTCGCCTTGATGCGCGCCCACTCTTCGGCCGATGCGCCTGGTGTCACCGTGCGCGGTCCGGCGAGCGGCTCGCGCACAACCTCGACCTCTGCCGCCGGCCCGCCTCCGGTCCCTGAGCCGTTCCCGGTCCCTGAGCCTGTCGAAGGGCCGCTTCCGGTCCCTGAGCCGTTCCCGGTCCCTGAGCCGTTCCCGGTCCCTGAGCCGTTCCCGGTCCCTGAGCCTGTCGAAGGGGTGCCAGGCCGGGGGAGTCCGGCTCGGCGTGCGGGCTGTATCGTCCTGGACTCCGCCGCAGGTGCCGCGGCTCCCGGTCGAGGCAGTCCTGCACGTCGTGCGGGCTTCGTGGCGGATGTCCCGGGAGCAGTCTCGGATTCGGTCTCGGCGACGGTTGCCGGTTGTCCCGGCCGGGGAAGGCCCGTGCGTCGAGCGCGTGGTGCAGCGGCCTTGGGCGGCTCAGCGAGGGAAGACGATGCCGACTCTGCGGGCGCGGACGCCTGCTCGACGGGTGCAGCCTCGGCCGCGACATCCGCACTGGTCTGCGGCGGCCACGGCTCGCCCCCGCTCGTGCGGGGAAGCCCCTGCCTCACACGCCTCGACGATGTCGAGGGAGCGGGTGCAGCCGGCGCCGGGGCGTTCTCCACCGGCTCCTGCGCGACCGGCTCGGGCTCAACGGCCGCGCTGACGGCGATCGCGTCGGCGGGCGGCCAGGCGTCGCCCCCCGGCGTGCGGGGAAGTCCTCTGCGGATGCGAGTGGGATCGGGCATGGTGCGGAGCTTTCTTCGCGTGCTGCTGCTGTGCAGATCTGAGTCGTCCATCCCACCGTACCGTTTTCGGTGAGCGATCATTCACCCGGAGGGCATTCACCCCAAGAGCAGGTGGGCGATCGTGTAGATCGCGACACCGGCGAGCGCGCCCACGACCGTGCCGTTCAGGCGGATGTACTGCAGGTCCTTGCCGACGAGCAGCTCCAGCTTCTCGCTCGTCTCCTCGGCGTCCCACTTCTCGATCGTCGTGGTGACGATCGAGGCGATGTCGTGACGGTAGCGCTCGACGAGGAAGCTCGCGGCGTCGACGATCCAGCCGTCGATCCGACGCTGCAGCGCCTCTTCCGTGGCCAGCCGTGTTCCGACGTCGGCGAGCACATCGGCGAGGCGCACGCGCAGCCCGCTGTCGGCATCGCGCAGCGAGGTGATGAGACCCGCCTTGGCGGCGCTCCACAGGTCGCTCGCGATGGCGCCGACGCGCGGGCTGTCGAACAGCTCGCCTTTCGCGTTCTCGAGCTTCGCGCGGGTGACGGGGTCGTGCTGCAGGTTGTGTGCGAGCTTCGACAGGTATCCGTCGATCGCGATGCGCGCCTGATGCGCCTGGTCATAGCGCACGGCATCGACGAACTTCACCGCCTCGCTGTAGAGCAGCCCATCGATCGCGCGCGTGACCATGGATGGCACCCAGCTCGGCAGCCGCTTCGAGAAGAGGCCGTCGAAGGCTTCCGGATGGCCGTGCAGCCAGGTGCTGATGCTGTCGGCGGCGAGATCGACGGCAGGGCGATGCGCACCGGCCTGCAGCACGCGATCGAGCGCGACGCCCGCGGTCGTGCCCCACTCCGGCTCGATGAGGTGCTCGCGGGCGAGGGAGGCGATGACCTCCTGCACGTCGTCATCGCTGACGGCGTTGAGCACCGCGACGCCGATGGTTCCCGCCTCCTGGCCGATGCGCTCCGCATTGCGGCGCTCGCGCAGCCATCCGCCGAGCTTGGCGGAGATCTGCGCCTGAGCCAGATACTCCCGCACGACCGCGGTGGCGAGAAAGTTCGACTCGAGGAACTCGCCCAGCGTCTCCCCGATCCGATCCTTCTGGTTCGGGATGATCGCGGTGTGGGGGATGGGCAGGTACAGCGGATGGCGGAAGAGCGCGGTCACGGCGAACCAGTCGGCGAGCGCGCCGACCATCCCGCCCTCACCGGCCGCGCGGACATATGCCATCGCGGGAATATCATCCTGCGTGAGGAAGCCGATGACGAAGAGCACGGCCATGGCGATGAGCGCTCCGAGGGCGATCCCCTTCGTCACGCGCAGTGCGCGGCGACGCTCCTGGTCGGCGGGCGTGAGCTCGAGGGTGGGCGTTCGCGGCATGATCCGATCCTGGCACGTTCCCGCGAAGCGAGTACGCTGGCGGCGTGATCGATGACATTCAGAAGCGTGCGCTGCACCGCACGAGCATCCTCGAGGGCCAGCTGCGCGGCCTGGGCAAGATGATCGAGAACGAGGACTACTGCATGGACATCATCACGCAGTCGCGTGCCATCCAGCGCTCACTCGAATCGCTCAACCGGCTGCTGCTGGAGAACCATCTGCGCACCCACGTCACCCACATGTTCGAACAGGGAGGCGACGAGCGCGATCAGGCCGTCGCGGAGCTGCTGCGAGCCTTCGACTTCGACGGCCGCTGAGTCGCCTTGGGTCTGAGTCGCCTTGGGTCGCTGAGCCTGTCGAAGCGCGTGACGGGTTGCGATGCGAGCTTGCGTGGCGGATCTCGGCTCGTTCGCTGCGAGGGCGGCTGATGACGGGGGGTAGAAGCTGTCCGAGGCGCAGTGCGTAAGGCACGGTTTCGGACGCTAAGAGGTGCTGACGCCACTGCACGTCTGCGTCCCTATCTGGGGCGCAGTGGCTTGCGCACGCTTTGGGACCTCAGAGGGTGCGCAAACCACTGCGCCGCGAGTCAGACGAGGGGTCCGAGCCACGCGGAGGCGACTGTCGAGTGCGCCGACTCGGGGTCGGAGGGGTGGAAGAGCCCGGCGATGACGTCGCGATACAGGCGCGAGAGCTCGTGCGAGGTGAAGAAGGATGAGCCGCCGGCGACGAGCATGGCCTCATCGACGATGCGCTTCGCGCTGGTGGCCGCGCGGTGCTTCACCCCGCTCAGGTGCGCGAACCACCGCGGGTCATCTGCGCCGTCGTCGACCGCGCGGCACAGCGCATCGAGCTGTGGCGGCAGGGCGTCGTAGGCGATCGCCATTTCGGCCACGCGCCACCGGATGTCCGGATCCTCGCTGAGCGGCTGACCGGTGCGCTTCGAGGTGCGACTGTGGGCGGATGCCACGGCGAGATCGAGCGCTCGGCGCGCGATACCGGTGTAGACCGACGCCAGCAGCAGCTCGAACGCGGCGAAGATGCCGAACACCAGCGGATCGGGACTGGGACCGGGGTCGAGGCGACGCACCACGCGGTCGGGCGTCGCGACGGCGCCGTGCAGCTCTGTGGTGCGGCTCTGCGAGCCGCGCATGCCGAGCGTGTTCCAGTCGTCACGCGTGACGACGTGCTCGTCGCGCTCGATGAACGCGTAGACCAGCTTCGGGGCATCCGTGCTCGTCGTGTCGAGGCCGTGCAGCCCGAGCCTCGTCCACACCGGCGCGAGCGAGGTGAAGACCTTCGTGCCGGTGAGGGCGTACCCGCCGTCCGGGAGAGGTGCGGCATCCGTATCGCTGCCGAAGAGCACGAGGTCGTTGCCCGCCTCGCTGATGCCGAAGGCGAAGACCTCGCCGCGCACGGCGTCGTCGAGAACGAACGACAGCGAGTCGTCTCCGCGGTCGTGCAGGATCTTCGCCACGGCCGTCCACACGAGGTGCATGTTGACGGCGAGGGCGGTGGCGGGGGCAGCCCCCGCGAGCCGCTGCTGCAGCAGCGAGACCTCGGCGAGCGAGAGCCCGAGCCCGCCTCGCTCGCTCGGCACGAGCGCACGCAGGTGACCGGCGTCGCGCAGTGCGTCGAGGTCTTCCTGCGGGAACCGGTTCTCGGCATCCACCGCCGCCGCGCGCCCGCGGATGGCCTCGATCAGCTCATCGGGAAGAACATCCGTGGCACTCATCCCCTCAGCCTAGAACTGCGCGCCTGCTCGCAGGCAGCGCGTGGTACGCGCGGTCCGCGAGCCACCGTGCAGCATGAGCAGGCGTTGCTCCGAGGATGCACCGCGGCTCGCGAACTGCACGCGCGCTCCCTGGCTGCGCGCCTGCTCCCAAACAGCGCGTGGTAAGTGCTGTTTGGGAGCAGGCGCGCAGTGTGACGCTCAGGAGGGCGAGGTCTGGATCGGCTCGGTGTCGGGGATGGGCGATGCGTCGCGGCCGCGCAGATCGGGCAGCGCCCGCACGAACACGATCGAGATGGCGAGACCGAGCACGACCATCCCCGCCGCCGTCGCGAACGCGCCGCGCGAGCCGACCTGGTCGATCGTGAACCCGGCGATGGCCGAGCCGAGTGCCGCGCCCATGAGCTGACCGGTGTTGATCCAGCCGTAGGCCTCGGCGGTCTCGCTGAACTTCACGCTCGCCGAGGTGATGGCGAACGACATGGCGAGGATGGGCGCGATGCCGAAGCCTGCGACCAGCAGCGAACCGCCGAGCCAGACCGCGTGGAGCGAGACGAGCGTCGCGCCGATGCCGACGGCGACGATGATGAACCGGCGTGCCATCGACCAGGGCGCAAGAGGCACGCTGCCGAAGACGAGTCCGCCGGCGAAGCTGCCGACCGCGAACACCGCGAGGATGATGCCGCCCGTGAAGCCGCCCTCGCCGAAGGCCGAGACGATTCCGGCCTCGATCGCGGAGCACGCGCCGATCAGCAGGAAGCCGAGCACCGTCGTGAGTGACACGGTCGGCTTGAGCAGCACCTTCCCCAGCGACCGGCGACTGCGCGGGATGCGCACCCTGCCGAGTTCGGGGGAGAGGATGAACCAGGTGCCACCCGCCAGCGCGAGCACGACGATCATGAGCAGGCCGACCACGGTCGAGATCTGCAGTGACACGAAGGTGATGAGAACGGGGCCGACGACCCAGATGATCTCCTGCAGCGAGGCGTCGAGCGAGAACAGCGACGTCAGCTGTGACGCGTTCACGAGCTTCGGATAGATCGTGCGCACGGCGGACTGCACGGGAGGCGAGGCAAGACCTGAGATGAGTCCGAGGATGAGGAGCACGGGGATGGGCGCAGGCAGGAGTGCGATCAGGACGATCGCGAGGCAGGTGGTGAGCGTGGTGAGGGTGAGTACGGGACGCATACCCCATCTGCCCATCCATCTGCTCGTGATCGGGCCGGCGATCGCCTGCCCGATCGAGATGGCGGCGAGCACGGTGCCCGCCGCGCCGTAGGAGTGGTGCACGTGCTCGACATGCATCAGCACGGCGAGGGCGATCATTCCACCGGGAAATCGCGCGGCGAGCTGCGCCGCGATGATGCGGCCGACGCTGGGAGTGCGCAGCAGAGTCCGATATCCAGGCACTGAGAAAGCCTATCGAGCGCGACACGCCAGCGACACGCCGAAACCGAGATTCCACAGGCGGTGGATCTCGACAGCGTCCGAGACGAACCGACCTGTGGAGAACCCGCGCTCGAATCGGCCGGAAACCGCGCCGATCGGCCATTCCGATGACCCGGGACGGGGGTGCGGGCTGTGGAAGGATCGGTGGATGAAGCTGTGTGCGGCGGTGGAGAATGACACGGATGTAACTACTATCCCTTGTGGTGCGACCCAATGTCGGTACCCATATGTAGTATTGAGACCCCGGTGAACGTGCAGCAGGTGTCACCGGGTTCAGACTCAGATACCACACCTGGAATGAGGGGGCGATCGCATGGCGATCACGGTGTACACGAAGCCCGCATGCGTGCAGTGCAACGCGACCTATCGCGCGCTGGACGCGAAGGGCATTGACTATGAGGTCACTGACCTCTCGCAGGATGCGGACGCGCTGGAGCAGGTCAAGGCGCTCGGCTACCTGCAGGCTCCTGTCGTCGTGACTGACGACGGGCACTGGTCCGGCTTCCGCCCGGACAAGATCGACGAGCTCGCCGCACGACTCGCGTAGCCCTTCGACAGGCACTTCGACAAGCTCAGCACAGGCAACAGGAACCGCTGGAGGCGACGTGACTGCGACACTCACCGAAGCCCCGCTGGTGGTGTTCTTCTCGAGCCTGTCGGGGAACACGGCCAGATTCGTCGAAAAGCTGCAGCAGCGATTCGAGCAGGATGGCGTGCCATCCGCGACACCGCTGCGCATCCCCCTTCGCCGAACGGACGAGCCACTCACCGTCGAGGAGCCGTTCGTGCTCGTCACCCCGACCTACGGCGGGGGGCAGGGGCGAGGCGAGGAGAAGGGCGCAGTGCCCAAACAGGTCGTCCGGTTTCTGAACATCGAGCAGAACCGGCAGAACATCCGGGGAGTCATCTCCGCGGGGAATACGAATTTCGGCGAGGCGTTCTGTCTCGCGGGTGACATCATCAGCCGCAAGTGTCAGGTGCCGCACTTGTACCGACTTGAGCTCTTCGGCACACCGGAAGATGTGGATCGCGGACGCGG
>JASGDS010000006.1:0-5906 GCA_047607025.1 Microbacterium sp. | reverse complement strand
AGCTCGCGCGCATCGGCGTTGACGAACGAATCGAGCAGCTGCTGTGAGGTGAGCGGGCGCATCCCTGCCAGTTTAAGTAGGCTACTGCCATGGCAAGCGATAGCAGTTTCGACATCGTCAGCAAGGTCGACCACCAGGAGGCGGACAACGCCCTCAATCAGGCGCGCAAAGAGGTGGAGCAGCGCTACGACTTCCGCGGCACGGGCGCGTCGATCGAGTGGTCGGGCGAGAGCATCCTGATCAAGGCGAACACCGACGAGCGCGCAAAGGCTGTGCTCGACGTGTTCCAGTCGAAGCTCATCAAGCGCGGCATCTCACTGAAGAGCCTCGAGTCGGGCGAGCCGCAGCAGAGCGGCAAGGAGGTGCGCCTGGTCTCCACGATCAGGGAGGGCATCGCGCAGGACGTCGCGAAGAAGATCAACAAGATCATTCGCGACGAGGGCCCGAAGGGCGTGAAGAGTCAGATTCAGGGCGACGAGCTGCGCGTCTCATCCAAGAGCCGCGATGACCTGCAGGAGGTCATCCGTCTGCTGAAGGCCGCCGATCTCGACGTCGACCTGCAGTTCATCAACTACCGGTAGGGCTTCACAAAATCCCTGGTCAGAGGGGGCTACTGTCTCTCAGTCCGCACCAAGTCCGCAGAATCGCCAAGAACTTCGCGCATCAGGTCGGTAGCCGCGGACCGGGTTCGGTCCTCCGCCGTGGGCCACAGGTGGGCGTATGTGTTCAGCGTGATGCTCGGCGTCTTGTGCCCCAGCGCGCGCTGGACTGTGACCACATCACACCCGGACGCGATGAGCGCGCTCGCGTAAAAGTGACGCAGATCGTGCAGGGTGTACTCGTCCGGAAGCGCTGTGGCCTCGCGGATGCCACGCCAGTACTCACCCGCCGAGTTCCGGTTGAGCCGGTCGCTCCCCCGGAAGAAGAGCCAGGCTTCATCCCCTTGCGTCCCGATGGTCTCGACGTGAGCCGCAAGCAGTTCCGCAAGGTCTGTCGGGATCGGGACGAGCCGGAACGAGTTGTACTTCGGCGGAGTGATCTTCACGGTCTTCTTCGTCGCGCCCTGCACCTGGCGACGGACGTCGAGGGTGCGGCGCAAGAAGTTCACATCCCCCACCTGCACGCCAGCCGCTTCTCCAAGCCTCAGGCCCGCGAACGCCGCTAGCGCGACGAACGCGCGAAACTCCTCAGGGGCAGCGCCGAGGGCTCTGCGGACCTCTTCCGATGTTGGGACCGTCATGTCGGTCCCAACCGGTGGATCGTGCTGGCCGCAAGCCCCGCCTTGCGAGTCTTGGCCGGTTGAGACATCGCCTTGACCCAGGTTTGCAGGTGTGACTGGCGGATCGCTTTCAGGGGAACGCTTGCGAACGTCACGCTGTCCACCGCGGTCTTCGCCGCCTCGCGCGTCCCTTCGGTCCAAATCTGGCGCTCTGACCACTCCTCCCACCACGAGCCGAATGTCATCTTCCCCGCATTCGGATCGACGTAAGTTCCAGTGACGACCGAGGTCGTGACCTCGTCGAGCCAGCGCTGAGCCTCGACCTTGCGCTCGAAATGGCGAGCATGTTCCTTGGGCGGATTCAACCGGTGGACGCAACATTGGCTTCCTGGACCGATCGTAGCTGCTCGGCGAATACCTCCGCGGGCGTCTTCCAGTCGAGTGCTTTCCGGGGCCGGTTGTTGAGCGTGTAAGCGACCGCTGCGAGGTCCTCCGCGGACCATCGCGATATGTCGGTGCCTTTCGGGAAGTACTGGCGTAGGAGCCCGTTCGTGTTCTCGTTCGTCGGTCGCTGCCAGGGCGAGTGCGGGTCGGCGAAGAACACCTTCGTGCCGGTGGCCAACGCGAACCGGGCGTGTTCGGCGAGTTCCTTCCCGCGATCCCAGGTGAGGGTCTTGCGCAGTTGTTCCGGGAGCGCGGTCATTGATGCGGTGAGCGCCCCCACCATCGCCTCGGCCCCGTGCCCGGCAAGCGCGGGCCCGTTCTTCGTCCGCGACTGCTGCCCGTAACCCTCAAGCCGTGGAAGGTGCACGAGTAGCACGGAACGGCTGGAGCGTTCGACGAGCGTCCCGATCGCAGACGAGCCTGTCCCGATGATCAGGTCCCCCTCCCAATGCCCCGGCACGGCACGGTCCGCGGCTTCAGCCGGGCGCTCGGAGATCACGACGTCGGCGGTGACATGCCCCCGCGGTTTGCTCTGCGACCTCGCCCGCGGTTTCCGCAACGCACGGCCGGTCCGCAGCGCGGCGACGAGCTCGCGCTTGAGCGCGCCCCGTCCCTGGATGAATAGCGACTGGTAGATCGCTTCGTGGCTGATCCGCATGGACTCATCATCCGGGAACTCGACCCGGAGCCGGTTCGCGATCTGCTCCGGCGACCATGCCGTCGACCACTTCCGATCCGCTCGGTGCGGCTTGTTCCGGCCCTGCCACACGGCCGTGACAGGCCCGTCGATCACAGCCCCGTCGGAGCACCTGACGCTGCCGTCCAGGCGCTCCTGCACCCAGTCGCGCAGCCGCGTGTTCGTGACGAGCTTCGCTTCCTTCGGGCGCCGCGCCATCAGCTCTGCTTTCCACTGCGCGACCGAGGCCCGATACTCGAGCTTCCCGACCCTGGTCGCGGCGTTGCGGCGCAGCTCTCGGGAGATCGTGCGGGGTCGCGGCCGAGTCTGCGCGCGATCTCACGAACCCCGTGCTTCTCGGCCCGCAGCAGCGCGATCTCCTCACGCTCCGCGAACGAGAGATACCGGCCGCCAGGATCGGCAAGCGTGATAGTAGGCATACCGCCACCCTGTCGGAACCAGCGAGCCCCGACCGCGGACGACACGCCCACAGCCACGGCCGCGTCCTCCGACGACAGCCCGGCAGCGACCCGCTTCCAGAACTCGCGCTCCACACTGCGTCTCGTCTTCGGCGCTCCCGGCGAGATCATCGCCGAACGACCCGTCAACTCCTTCAACCATCCTGCTGGTCGACCCATCAGCACTCCTCAACTCGAAGTGTTGCGACGACCGGTTGAATCCGCCAAGGACCGTTCGTTACGGTTTAGACGTGGACCTCGCCATCGCCGATCCTCCCTACCTCGGCCAAGCCCATCGCTACCCAGAACACCCCGAAGCGGCGATCTGGGGCGAATCACAGACACACCTCGATCTCCTTGCTCGGCTGGAGGAGGAGTACGAGGGTTGGGTGCTCGCGTGCACGGTGCCGATGCTCTCCCTCCTGCTTCCCGTCGCACCGAAGGGAACTCGCGTCGGCGTCTGAGCGAAGACGCGCGCGGGTGGCTCTCGCCCGAACGTCAAGGTTGGGCATGCCTTCGAGCACCTGCTCTTCCAACAGCCGCCAGGTCGGAGGGGCGGCGCGACCGACATAAAACGAACCGATACGTTGGTTGCCACCTGATGCAGGGGCACGAGTGGCCTTCGTCACGTTCGCCTGGTGCGTTCGTCAGTCTTCGGAATTCCAGCCGACGATGGCCAGGATGCGCTCTGCGATCTCCACGGGAGTTTGCCCATCGGTGTCCATCCTGTGCACGGTGCTGGGTGCGCGATCCTCCAGCCGGGAAGCAGACTCGATACTTCGTTGGAGGTGTCGCTCCAGGCTCTCGCCGTGTTCACGCTGGCCGAGTCGAGCCGAGACGGTCTCCTCCGATGCGCGCAGGAGGACTGAGGTCGTTTCCGGTGCGTCACCCATGGCCGCGGCGAGGGCGTCGGGTTCAAGCACGGACACTGTGTTGGTGTAGATCAGGCGGTGATAGCCGAGGTCTCGATAGTTGCTCCAGATCGCCGCCAGGTTCCGTTCTGCCAGGTGCTGCTTCCACGGTGCAGGGTGAGCCATATCGAGGGCGTCTCCTTCGATGACGGCGTGCCGCACATTGAGGTCGGCCAGGAGGTCATGGAGAGCGAACGCGACCGTGGATTTCCCTAATCCCGAGGGGCCGCCGATGAAGAGCACATGAGAGTCTGGCATGCGGTCAATCGTGTCACACAGGGTCCGGACAACAGGCGGGAGGCTGATGGAAGAGTTCACGGCTGAGTGCAAGAGCGGGTGCTCGACGTGCATCAGGAACGTCTCCCACGTTCTGCGCACCCGCCGCTCAGCAAATGTCTGTCAGCCGTGGTTCCGAGGATCACGCATGACTGCGTCGTACGCGGCTCGCTGTGCGGCGAAATGCTCCTTGTAGGTGCGCCGCAGTCTACGTCTGCGCAGCCACGCTGACAGGACGGAGGCGACGACCAGCACGACACCCGAGACCACCATCACGAGAATGCCCTCGCTGTCTGGCTCGCTGCCGCCGAAGAGCAACATCCCGAGCAGGCCGAGGAAGATAACCAGCGCGATGACGGCGACAAAGTTGCAGATCCAGATTCCGAGCATCTGAACGGTGTCGACAGGCCTCGTGAGAAGGCCGATGACGATCCTCACCGCGAAGACAGCCGCGATAACCGCGAGCACCAGGATGAGAAACAACGGCTCACTCCTCACCCCGACGACGACACCAGGCTAGCCTACACCGCGCCCCTGATCCAGCATGCCAGTGAAACGCGTAACGTTCGTCGCGTGCTCACGCACGCGAGTGGGAGTCGGGGTCAAGGCCCCTGATCACAGGCGGGGTTCTGATCTCTCGGGTACAGCAGCACATGAGCATGCACGATGTCAGGGCGACGCGCTCGCGCAGAGAGCGGACCAACGACCGGACGGTGGCATCGTCCCAAGGTGGCACTTGCATCGAGGGATCACCGAAGAGCCGCGCCCGCGTCGGAGGACTCAAGAGCGGCGGCCTCTCCCCCGAAGTGGCGAACACGTCTGCCTGCCGCGCGAGGAGCAACAACGAGGTCCGCAGCACCACACCGCCTGCTGGTCCAGTCCGCACAGAGTCCGCAAGAGAGGTGAAGATGACCCACACAAGCCAACGCGCAAAACAGCATTTTCCCTGGTCAGATGCCATCTCTCAACACGACCGCAGCATGCCGACACCCAGCATGCGCTTCGTCAACTACCGCTGAACGGGCCTCACAGCATCGACTGCTACGGTGGGTGATGCGCGGTTCTCGACCGCGTATCGTCGTGTCTTGACCGCGTTGGCCCAGAGCCCGCGGAACTCGAATTGCGGCGAACGGATCCGGCCATTGCCGAGTTCGCCATCCTGCGCCATGAACCTGCGCGCAATCATTGAAAGCAGTCCTTTGTCTTCTGACGTCTCGTTCGCCGATCTCGGCGTGCCCTCTTCGCTCATCGACGTGCTCATCGCCGAAGAGCGCCCCACCCCGTTCCCGATCCAGGCGGCTACGCTGCCCGCGAGCCTGGCCGGCCGCGACGTGCTCGGCCGCGGCAAGACCGGATCGGGCAAGACCCTCGCCTTCGCGATTCCGCTCGTCGCCCGCCTCGCCGGTGCCAAGCGGGTGTCTGGGCGTCCGTCCGGCCTCGTTCTCGCGCCGACGCGCGAGCTCGCGACCCAGATCGCCAAGGTCATCGAACCCCTCGCTCAGGCCGCGCGCCTGAACGTCACGACCATCTTCGGCGGCGTATCGCAGCGCCCGCAGGAGACCGCCTTCCGCTCCGGCGTCGACATCGTCGTCGCCTGCCCGGGGCGCCTCGAAGACCTCATGGGTCAGGGCATCGTCAGCCTCGACCGCGTGCGGGTCACCGTGCTCGATGAGGCCGACCACATGGCCGACCTCGGCTTCCTTCCCGGTGTCACGCGCATCCTGTCGAAGACGCCGGCGGATGGCCAGCGCCTGTTCTTCTCGGCGACGCTCGACAACGGGATCGGCGCGCTCGTGAAGCGCTTCCTGCACAACCCGCAGAACATCCAGGTCGACCCGGCCGATTCCCCCGTGCCCGCCATGACGCACCACGTCTTCGAGGTGGAGACACCCGAGGAGAAGACGGCGCTCGTCAAGGTGCTT
>JASGDS010000005.1:0-4250 GCA_047607025.1 Microbacterium sp. | reverse complement strand
GGAGCTCACGGCGCAGCGCCAGCGCGACGGCTGGCACCGCACCAACGACCTCGGCCGGCGCGAGGACGACGGCTCGATCACGTTCATCGGCCCGAAGGGCCGGATGATCAAGTCCGGCTCGGAGAACATCTACGTCGCCGAGGTCGAGCAGGCGTTACGACGTCACGAGGCGATCGCCGACGTCGCCGTCATCGGCGTGCCCGACCCGAAGTGGGATCAGCGGGTGAAGGCGCTCGTCGTGCGCGCCGAGGGCGCCGAGCTGACCGAGGCGGATGTGATCGCGCACAGCCGGAGCCTGATCGCGTCGTACAAGAAGCCGAGCGAGGTCGTCTTCGTCGACACCATCCCCCGCGAGGGCTTCGCGGTGGACTACGACGCGCTGGATGCGCAGTACGGTGGCGGCGGCTACCCCGGAGAGCGATAGCCGCACCGGGCACATCCACGGCACACACCGAGAAGAGGATCAGATGGACCAGCGAGGCGAGAACTGGGGCCGGTGGGGCACAGACGATGAGCGCGGAGCGGCGAACCTGCTGACACCGGAGGTCGTGAAGGCCGCCGTCGGCGCCGTGCGTTCCGGCCAGGTGCTGTCCCTGGCCATGCCGATCAAGGGCGCGACGTCTAACAGCGCGCGCGGCCGCATCCCGCATCTTCCCGGCCGTCCTCTCCCCCAGCACTTCATGTCCGTCGACGGCGGGGACTACGCCGCGGGGGCGCGCACCATGGCGGGCGACATCGCCGTCGCGGATGACGCGATCATCCTCTCCCCGCACGGCACCACGACGCACATCGACGCCCTGTCCCACATGTGGCGCGACGGCCTGCTGTACAACGGCCACGCCGCCGACAAGGTGCGCAGCTATGGCGCGCTGCAGTGCGGCATCGACAAGCTCGGCGCGATCGTGACGCGTGGCGTGCTCCTGGACGTCGCCTCGCACCTCGGCGTGCCGCACCTCGAACCGGAGACCAGGATCGACGCCGACCTGCTCCAGGCGTGCGCCACGGCGTCCGGGGTGGAGATCACCGCCGGTGATGTGGTCCTGATCCGCACCGGCTGGCCGGCGGTGTGGCAGTCGGATCGTACGAAGTACCAGGGCGCGCAGCCCGGCCTCGCCTACGACGGCGGCCTCTGGCTGGTGGAGCAGGATGTCGTCGCCATCGGCGCGGACAACGCATCGGTGGGGGCCATGGTGCTGGACGCGACCACCCCCGAGGGGCCGGACAAGGACATCCACATGCTCACGCTGTGGCGGCACGGCGTCTACCTCATCGAGCTGCTCTGGCTGGACGAGTTGGCGGCGACCGGTCGCTCGGACTTCCTGTTCATGACGGCTCCGCTGGCCATCGACGGCGGCACGGCCAGCCCCATCACGCCGCTGGCCGTGCTCTAACCCTCAGAAAAAAGAGGCTAGCAAGCGCTTGTGTTTCCGCTCGCTCCGAAGTACTCTGACGGTGAGGGAAACGCCCGAACAACTGTCCGACCAATGGAGGCGAGATGAGTATGCAGAATGTAGTCAGTCGCGAGGAGATCTCTGTCGTGCCGATACTCGATGCCGATGCGATGTCGTCCGATGACTTCCGGGCAGCCTTCCGCAATCATCCTGCCGGGGTGGCGATCGTCACCGCGGACATCGGCGAGGGCCCCGTGGCGATGACGGTCACCTCGGTGTCGTCGGTGAGCGCGGTTCCCCCGCTGCTGATCTTCTCGGCATCCGGCCTCTCGTCGAGCACGCCGACCTTCCGCCAGGCGGAGACCGTCGTGGTGCACCTCGTGGACTCCGAGAATCTCGACCTCGCCCAGCTGGCGGCCACCAGCAACGTCAATCGCTTCCCGGAGGGACGCTGGGAGCGCCTGGACACCGGCGAGCCCATCTACCCCGAGATCGGCGTTCGCATCCGCGGCAAGATCGTCAACCGCCTGGATGTCGGCACCTCCACGATCTTCGTGATCGAGGGATGCAACAAGAACACCACCGTTTCGCAGGCGTCCGGCCCCGAGGAGTCGTCGCGTCCGCTGGTCTTCCACAACCGCACCTGGCACGCGCTCGGCCCGCAGTCGACGCTCTAAGACGCGGGACCGCTTCTCACCGACAGCGCGCGACTCCCCGACACGGGGGTCGCGCGCTGTCGTGCGTGCGGGCTCGCGGAGAAACGCGTGCTGAGAACCCGTCAGCGCTCGAGCACGACCGCCAGCGCCTGACCGACGCCGATGCAGATGGCGACCACCGCGACACCGCTGCCGCGCCGTGCCAGCTCGTGCGCGGCATGGCCGATGATGCGCCCTCCCGAGGCGCCGAGCGGATGCCCGATCGAGATCGCTCCGCCGTGGATGTTCACCCGCTCCGGATCCAGCTCAGGCCACCCCTTCAGGCAGGCCAGCGACTGCGAGGCGAAGGCCTCGTTCAGTTCCACGACGTCCACCTCGTCCCAGGTGCGTCCTGCGCGCGCCAGCGCCTTGTTCGCCGCCTCGATCGGCGCGATGGGGAACTGATCGGGGTCGACGCCGTGCGAGGCACGGCCCGCGATGCGCGCCAGGGGCTCGGTGTCCAGCGCGCCCTCCCCTCCGAGCAGCACCGCCGAGGCGCCGTCGTTGATCGAGGACGAGTTCCCGGCCGTGACCGTGCCGTGCTCGCCCGGGGCGAACAGCGGCCGCAGCCCGGCCAGGGCTTCGAGCGAGGTGTCGTCGCGGATCCCCTCGTCGCGGTCGAGGTGCGCGCCGGGCACCGGGACGACCTCCGCATCGAAGACGTGCTCGGCCCAGGCCTTCGCCGCCAGTGCGTGCGAGCGCACCGCGAAGGCATCCTGCTCCTCGCGACTGATGCCCCACTCGGCGGCGATGGCCTCGGCCGCCTGCCCGTTGGAGACCGTCCACGCCGCGGGGAGGGACCGGTTGACCATCCGCCACCCGATCGAGGTGTTCCACAACGTCTGGTTGCCCGTCGATGGCCAGGGCCGTGCCGACTTCTCCACCACGAACGGTGCGCGGCTCATTGACTCGACACCGCCGGTGAGCACGATCTCGGCGTCTCCGGCTTCAATCGCCCGTGCGCCCTGAATCACCGCCTCCACGCTCGAGGCGCACAGCCGGTTCACGGTCACGCCCGTCACCGAGGTGGGCAGCCCCGCCAGCAGGGCGGCCATCCGCGCCACGTTGCGGTTGTCCTCCCCGGCCTGGTTGGCATCGCCGAAGATGACGTCGGCGATGCGCGCGGGGTCGATGCTCGCCCGCTCGACGGCCCCCTTGATGACGACGGCGGCGAGGTCGTCGGGACGGATGCCGGACAGCGCCCCCGCCGCTCGGCCGAAGGGCGTTCGCACGGCGTCGTAGACGAAGGATGCGGGCATGTCGGTCTCCTCTGATCCTGCCGCAGCGCTGTTCTGCTGCGGCTCCTGCTGCGATGTCCTGCTAGCGGTCCGCGCTTTCGAGCCGCAGGCCGGTGAGCGCCTCGAGCGACGGCACGGTGTTGTCGCCGAAGGCCTCTCGCACGCGGAAGCCATCGGCGGCGACGTCGAAGACCGCGTGGTCGGTGTACACCCGGGAGACGCAGCCGACGCCGGTGAGCGGGTAGCTGCACGTCTCGACGAGCTTGGACCGGCCGTCCCTGGTCAGCAGGTCCATCATCACGAAGACCTGCTTGGCGCCGATGGCGAGGTCCATCGCGCCGCCGACCGCCGGGATCGCCCCGGGCTCCCCCGTGGACCAGTTGGCGATGTCTCCGCGCTGGCTGACCTGGAATGCGCCGAGCACGCAGATGTCGAGGTGCCCGCCGCGCATCATCCCGAAGGAGTCCGCGTGGTGGAAGTACGCCGCGCCCGCCAGGGCGGTCACCGGCTGCTTGCCCGCGTTGATCACGTCCGGGTCGACCGCGTCGGGGCTCGGCGCCGGCCCCATCCCGAGCAGGCCGTTCTCGGTGTGCAGAATGATCTCCAGCTCCGCAGGGAGGTAGTTGGCCACCAGGGTTGGGGCGCCGATGCCGAGGTTGACGTAGGCCCCCTCCGGGATGTCGGCGGCGATCCGCTCTGCGAGTTCCTCGCGGCTGACGCGTGTGCTCATCGGGCTGCCTCCTCAGATGCTGCGGCATCCGCTCTGCGCGACTCGCCGGTGACCGTTACCCCGCCGACGAACGTGCCGTCGCGCAGCCAGGCCCGCTCGCCGACCGCCACGACGCGGTCAACGAAGATGCCGGGGGTGACGATCGATTCCGGGTCGAGGGCGCCGAGCTCGACGATCCGGTCGACCTGGACGATGC
>JASGDS010000004.1:0-6243 GCA_047607025.1 Microbacterium sp. | reverse complement strand
GGCATTGGCATGCCGAACACCGACGCGGCCAGGACGACTAACGACAACGGAAACGTGACGGCGGACAGGTACAGCGGCAGGTTGGGGCGGGAGCGAGCGGCAAGCTTCACCCGCACCGCAAGCCGATCGCCGCTATCGAGCTTGCGGTATGCCTCGGCATCATCAGGGAGGTGAGGGGTCTTCTTCAGATTCAGTTCTGTCATGCCCGAAGACTACGAAAAGGCACCGACATGACCGCGGTTCCCATCGCCGGTCACGCTCGCTTCCGCCCCTGCGATGCGTGGCGTGCGCCGCTCTCATCCACCGTCACCCCACCCGCTCGCAGGTCCGGCCATTCCTCCGGCACGAGCTCGTCGAGCGTGACGTCCAGCACCTGGGCGATGGCCATGATGTTCTTTAGGCTCGGGTTCGCCGACGTACCGGGCATCGACTCGCCCTTCTCGAACTTCTGGAAGGTGCAGCGGGCGATCCCGCTGCCGTAGGCCAGCTGCTCTTGGGTGAGGCCGCGCTGCACGCGTAGCCGCTGGATGTTGACGCCGAGCCGGAGAGCGAACTCCGCCCACTGGTCTGATGGTCGCTGTCTTGCCATCGTTACAGCCTCATCACCGGCCCTGCCCGTATGGCCTCCCCTCTATGGCCATATGAGGAAGGCCACCTGTCGGTGGCATCGGAGGTAGGCGTCGCGAGCATGGGGAGGGCGGCATGGCTGACGACCAAACAACCACGTCGAAGACCAAGCGGCGGTGGTGGGGCGTGATCGGCGCCCGCCGCTTCCTGCTGCGCGCGTTCTTCACCCGCCTCCTCGTCACCGTCACAGAGGAGGAGCTCCACCTCGTCCCCGAACGTGCGGAGATCACCCAGGTCCTCCATGACTGGCAGGTCGAGCACCACCACGCCACACGCAGCCACACACCGGAGAAAACGAAAGAAGCCTCCCGTGTCTCCACGAAAGGCTCCTCGTCGGTACCAACCACGCTCATCCAGCCCAAAGGTTTGAATAAGCCTGTACTGGTCGGGGTGACAGGATTTGAACCTGCGGCCTCGTCGTCCCGAACGACGCGCGCTACCAAGCTGCGCCACACCCCGTGGCAACCGTTTAAGTCTACCCGAAGCCCTGAGATCCGGCGAATCGCCCGACGTCCACCGCCCCACCCTGTTCCCGTCGCACTTTCGGCGACGAATCGGGCCGGATGGCCGCAGAAAGTGCGACGGGAACCGGGGGAGACAGCGGAGAATGTGACCGGAACTCAGGAACCGGCGGCCCACGGGGCGAGCGTCAGCAGCGACACCTCGGGCGGGCAGGCGAAGCGCACGGGGGAGTAGATGGAGTGCCCGAGCCCGGCCGAGACGTTCAGCGGCACGGTGCGTGAGCCATGCGTCCAGGTCGAAAGACCGCGCGCCTGCGCGGGCGGCAGATCGCAGTTCGACATGAGTGCGCCGTAGAACGGCACGCGCACCTGCCCGCCGTGCGTGTGCCCCGCGAACAGCGCGTCGGCGCCGAGGTCGATGAACTCATCGAGCACGTGGATGTACGGTGCGTGCGCGACGCCGAGCGTCAGATCGGCGGATGGCTGTGCGGCGACGAGCGGGGGCAGGATGGCCAGGTCGTCGAGGTTGTGATGTGGGTCGTTCACGCCGAACAGGTTCACGTCCACGTCGCCCACGCGCAGCGTGGCGACATCGTTGTTGAGCCCACGCCATCCCAGGTCGTTCTCCATATAGGAGTCGAGCGCGCGGTAGTCGAGGTTCGGCTCGCCTTTCACATCGCTCGAGGTCGAGGCGACGAGATACTTCAGCGGGTTGCGCGGCGCGGGCTCCCACAGGTCGTTCGACCCGTGCACGTAGACGCCGGGAATGCCCGCGAAGGCGTCGAACGCGCGCCGGATGCCCTCCAGCCCGTCACGATGACCGAGGTTGTCGCCCGTGTTGATGATGAGGTCGGGGCGTAGCGAGGCGAGGTGCGAGATCCACTGCTGCTTGCGGTGCTGCCACGGCGCCATGTGCGCGTCGGAGAGATGCAGGATGCGCAGCGGCTCGGAACCGGGCGCGAGCATGCGCACCGTGTGGTGCCGCACCGTGAACAGGTAGCGTTCGATGCCGATGCCCCAGGCTGCGGCCGCACCGCCCGCGGCCAGGGTGAGGCCGAGGGCGGTGCGCGCGACGTTCCGCGCCATTACGGGCAGTTCTTCGATTCGTAGTTGATCTTGATGGTCGTGTCGGTCGAAGCGACGGTGCCCGCGGACGGGTCGGTGCCGGTTGCGCGGCCGTTTCCTGCGCTCTCGTCCTCGCTGCAGCTGCCGAGTTCGAGGTCTTCGAACCCGGCCGCGCGCAGCGCCGAGTAGGCGGCGTTGACCGAGGCGCCTGACACGTCCGGCACCTCGCTGCCCTTGCCGTTGCTCGGGTGCAGGGTGATGACCGAGTTGGCCGGCGCCGTGCCGGACGGGTCGTAGCTCTCCACGCGGCCCTCCGGCTGGCTGCCGTTGACCTCGTCGCCGACGACGGCCTGGAAGCCGGCGCTCTGCAGCGCGGCGATCGCATCATCCGTCGTCATGCCCGTGACGTCGGGCACATCCTTGATGACCTGCTTGGTGAGGTTCGGGTCTGGCTCGGGGAACGCGGCGCCAGGGTATGCCGCGTCGACGGCGCCCTGCACCGCAGCGCCGAGCGCATAGCGGATCTGCGTGGCCTGCGTGCCGTTCGGATAGACCGCACTGAGCTTCTTATTGCCGTACTCGTCCTTGCTCGGGATCGAGCTCTCGCCCGTGTATCCCTGGATGTTCCCGACCCACACGCCTGTGGCCGCGGCAGTCGACGACTCCATGATCATCGTCTGGATGTCTTCGTGCGTACCGGTCTTGCCGATGAGCTCCGTACCGTCGCCCGGGTTCCCGAGTGCGCCCGTGCCGCCACTCGCCATGACACCCTCGAGCGCGTCGGCGGCGGTTGCCGCGATGTTGGATTCAACGATGCGCTCGCACGTGGTCTCCGGCAGGTCGACGTCATTGCCATCTGCGTCGACGATGCGGTCGATCGCGTGCGGCTCGCAGCGGATGCCGTCATTGCCGATGGTGGCATAGACGGATGCCATCGCGAGCGGCGCGATGGCCTTGTCGCCGATGACGTTGTTGGGAACGTTCTCCGCCGTGACAGAGCCGCCGTTTCCGAGCGTCACGCCGAAGCGCTCGGCCACCTTGTTGATGTCGCAGATGTCGAGCTGCTGCGCCATGGTGAGGAATCCGGAGTTGAGCGAGTCCGCCGTGAACTTCTTGACATTGCCGGTGTATCCGGTCTGGTTGTTGAAGTTTCCGATCTTCGTGTAGTTGGGCGTCGAGACGCCGCAGATGGTGAATGGCGAGATCGTCTTGTTGACGGCGTTGAGCACCTCACCCGTCGATCTGCCGTTCTCCAGCCAGTCGATGAGCGTGAAGATCTTGTACGTCGAACCGGCGCTGAAGCCGCTGCCACCGTTGTGCGACGAGTCGGCGGCGAAGACAAGGCCTGTCTGGCCCTTCGAGAGGTCGGCGTCGCCTGTCTCTTTGAACGTCGTGTTCTGGGTGATCGACAGGATGCGCCCCGTGCTCGCCTCGATCGACGCCGTCGCGGCGCCGAGGTACATGCCGTCTTGGTAGGTCGGGACGAGTGAGGTGATCGCCGCCTCGGCCGGCATCTGCACGTTGAAGTCGAGCGAGGTGTAGATGTCGAGGCCGCCTCGCTTGATGGCCTGCAGGCGCACGGCTTCTTGCGCGCTGCTGTCGAGGATGGCCTGCCTCTGCTGGACGATCGTCGCCTTCTCGTCATCCGTCTTGTCGTCGAGGCCCTTGGTGAGGTCGTCGCCCCAGTCCTTGCCGATGTCGTCGCCGGTGATCGCGTGCCCGAACACGTCCTCGTAGTCGTCGGCGGTGCCGAGCAGGTCGGCGTAGCGATCCTCGGTCAGCATCGAGTAGAGCACGTACTGGCAGTAGTAGGCGGAGCCGCCCGCGGCGCCGCAGCCGACCTTCGTGTCGGTGATGTGGCTCGCATCGATGGGCTCCGCGGCTGCCTCGTCGTGCGCCTCCTGCGTGATCTTGCCATCGCGCAGCAGCGCGTCGAGAACCGTATTGCGACGATCGAGCGTCAGCTTGTAGCCATCCGCCTCGCTGTTCTGAGCGGTGTCGCTGCCATCCGGCGTGTACGAGCCTTCGGGCATGTCGAAGCGATAGCGGTTCGGGTTGGTCACGATGCCGGCCAGCGTCGCCGCCTGGCTGAGCGTGAGATCCTTCGCCGAGGTGTCGAAGTAGTGCTCGGCCGCGGCCTCGATGCCGTAGGTCATACCGCCGAAGTTCACCAGGTTCAGGTAGCCGAGAACGATGTCCTCTTTCGAATACTGCTGCTCGATCGACACCGCGTACCGCAGCTCTTGCAGCTTGCGCTGAAGGCCCTCGGTGCCCGTGGCCTGCGTGGCATCGCCGTAGCAGGCGCTCCACTCCTCGGAGCCCGCTGTCGACGACTTCTCGCACTTCTGAATCTGCACGTTCTTCACGTACTGCTGGCTGATCGACGAACCACCCTGCGATGATCCGCTCTGGAAGTTCGTGAGAGCGGCGCGCGCGGTGCCGAGCAGGTCGATGCCGCCGTGCTCGTAGTACCGGCGGTCCTCCACCGAGATCAGCGAGTCGTACATGATCGGTGCGACTTCGTCGTACGTCACCGGAATGCGGTTCTGGTCGTAGTAGGTCGTCAGCAGGAAGTCCGAGCCATCCGCGTTCTTCGCGTAGATGTGGGATGGCTCCATCGGCTGGTCGGGCTTCAGATACGACGGAAGCGCATCGAACATGTCGATGGTGCTGGATGCTGCGTAGCCGCTCACGGCGATTGCGGGCGTGACGGTGGCGGTGACGAGCACACCGGCGATCGCACTCAAACCGATGATCCCGAGGAATCCTCCGAGCACGCCGCCGATCGTCCTTTTCGGTCCGGGCATACGCTAGATGTTAGGGGAGTTCCCTGAAGATCTCTTCCTGCGACCACCCGTTCACGCCACCTCAGGAGCAACATGACCACGTGGGAGTACGTCACCACCCCCCTTCTCATCCACAACACCGCCGCCATCCTGAACAACTGGGGCAAGCAGGGATGGGAGCTCGTGCAGGTCGTGCCTGGTCCTGAAGGCGGGCTCGTCGCCTATTTCAAGCGCCCGGTCGGCGCCGGTGCGGCGAACGCCGGGCTCGGAGCGGCGGCCGAGGCCGCCAAGCAGTTCGAAGGAGAAGAGCAGTGACCACCAGCGCCCGCCTCGCCGAGCTCGAGATCGACCTTCCCGCGGTCGCGGCCCCCGTCGCCGCCTACGTTCCGGCCGTCATCCATGGCGACATCGTGCAGACCTCGGGCCAGCTTCCCTTCGTCGCGGGCGTGCTGCCGCAGCATGGCAAGGTGGGGGATGGCGATGGCCTCGTCTCCACCGCGGATGCCGCCGACCTCGCGCGCACCTCGGCGCTGAACGCGCTCGCCGCCGCCGCCGCCGCGGTCGGTGACGTCGACCGCATCGTCGGGGTGCACAAGGTGACCGGATTCGTGGCATCCGACCCCTCGTTCACCGGCCAGCCTGCCGTGATCAACGGCGCGAGCCTCGTGCTGGGCGAGATCTTCGGCGAGCAAGGAGCGCACGCGCGCTCGGCCGTCGGCGTCGCCGTGCTGCCGCTCGACGCCCCCGTCGAGGTCGAGGTCGCCTTCCTCCTCGCGTAGCCTCGCGCCTCACTCAGCGGGTGCCGCCAGAATCCCCGCCGGAGTCGGATGAGCCGGAGTCGGATGAGCCGGAGTCGGATGAGTCGGAGTCGGAGTCGTTGGAGCGGTCGCCCGAATCGCCGGAGTCACCGGAATCGCCCGAGTCTCCGGAATCGCCGGAATCGGACTTCTCGTCATCCGAGTCCTCCGAATCGTCGTCGGCCTTCGACCCGTCGCTCGGGCTGATCGTGATGACCGAGCCCGCCACAGCCGAACCACTCGGGCTGTAGCTGTGCACGAGGCCCTCGTCCTCGCTGCCGGCGACCGCGTCGCCCACGGCCACCGTGAATCCGGCCGATTCGAGCGCACTGGTGGCCTCGTCGACCGTCATGCCCGTGACGTCAGGCACGTCGCGATACGAGTACTTCGTCAGGTCCGGGTCGGCGTCGGGGAACGTGCCGCCGGGATAGGCGATGTCGGCCGCGGTCTGCACATCCTTCGCGATCAGGTAGCGGACCTGCGACATCTGGTACCCGTTCGCATACG
>JASGDS010000003.1:0-3087 GCA_047607025.1 Microbacterium sp. | reverse complement strand
TGGGGCCGGGACCGACATGCCCGAACAGCGACAGCACCAGCGCGAGCACGGCGAGGCAGCGCGCTGCTCGGCCGGCTGACGATGTATCGCACCGTGCTGTACGCGCTGGGGGTTCTCGCCGTGCTCGCGCTGGTGCTGTCGCTGTTCGGGCATGTCGGTCCCGGCCCCATCGACCTGCTGGCGTCGGCGGTCGTGCTGGTGGCGGTCGGCGCGGGCGTCGATGTGCTCACCCACCGCATCATCGGCACACCATGGCGGTGGGAGTCGACGCTCATCACGGCCGGCATCCTGCTGTTCGTGATGTGGCCGGAAGCCGACGCGCTGACCCTGCTCGGCACGGCGATCGCGGCGGCAGCGGCGAGCCTGTCGAAGGTCGTGCTGGCCTGGCGTGGACGACACGTGCTGAATCCGGCGGCCGTCGGCGCGACGGTCGCCGCACTGCTGTCGCTCGCCATCCCCGGGCTCGGCCTTCCCTCGTGGTGGGTCGCCACGCCCTGGCTGTTCGTGCCGCTCGTCGTTCTCGCGCTGCTCGTCGCCTGGCGCACCGAGCGTGTGCTGCTCGTCGCGGCGTTCTACGCCATCGCGGTCGTGCTCTCGGCCATCCACATCATCGTGAATCTGACCGCGGCGGGCAGCAGCATGCTGCTGTCGGACCTGGTGAAGGTCGTGGTGGTGCAGTCGCCCTTCCTGTTCCTCGGAGCGTTCATGCTCACCGAGCCGCTGACGCTTCCCGCCAGGCGGTGGCAGCGCTGGGTCGTCATGCTCGTCGTCGCGCTGCTCGCCGGATGGACGCTGAAGGTCGCAGGCTTCTCCCTGGGACAGGAGCGGGCGCTGCTCATCGGCAATCTCGTGGCCTTCGCCCTCGTCGGTGCCAGGCGCGGCATCCGTCTCACCCTGCGCGAACGGCGCGAGGTGGTGCCGGGGACCACCGAGGTGACCTTCGCGGCGACGGGGCTGTCCGGCTTCCGGCCGGGGCAGTACCTCGAGCTGGACGTGCCGCATGCGCACGCGGATGCGCGGGGCACGCGCCGCGAGTTCTCGCTCGTGTCGTCGCCCGCCGAGCTGCCGACGGTGCGCATCGCGTATCGCGACGGCTCATCATCCTTCAAGCGGGCGCTCGCGGCGGTCTCGCCCGGCGAGGTGGTGCGTGCCACGGGCGTCTGGGGTGACTTCACGGTGCGAGCGGACGGCCCCGCGCTGCTCGTCGCCGCGGGCATCGGCATCACGCCGTTCCTCTCCCAGCTGCGGACATCCGACGATACGGTGCTCGTCTTCGTCGGTGCCGCGCTGCCGTATGCCGATGAGATTCGCGCGGCGGGCATCCCCGTGCTCGTGCCTTCGGCTCCTGAGCTTGTCGATGGGGTTCCTGAGCTTGTCGATGGGGTTCCTGAGCTTGTCGACGGGAGGCTCACAGCCGAGTCGCTGCAGCGCCTGGTGCCCGACCTCGCCGCGCGGCGGGCGTACATCTCCGGCCCTCCGGGCCTGATCGCCGACCTCGCCCCCGCGCTGCGCGGCGCGCGGTCGCTCACGACCGACGCCTTTTCGGGCTACTGAGGCGCCGCTGCGGAGGGGCGCAGTGAGTTGAGCACCGGTTTCGGCGCTTTGAGGTGCGCAAGGCACTGCGGCGCGAGGGTCTCGTGCTTTCAGGGGGATGGCACGGCGAGGGGGAGAGGAGGGCGATCGGCTCCGACGCCACGAACCACCGGATCCGGGGCTCGCCCGGGCGCTGGGTGAGCGAGAGATCTGCCATGCGACGCTCCTCGGCGCGTAGGGCGGAAAACGCTTCCCTCTACTCTACCGTCGAAGGGGCACCCGTGACCATCCATTGTGCCGGCGACTCGACCGTCGCCGCCTGCCCGCCCGAGGAGCACCCGCTGTCGGGATGGGGTGCGCAGCTCGGCGCTTTCGTCGATGGGGTGCACAACCTCGCCTTCGGCGTTGCGACGACCGAGACCTTCCTCGCCACGCGCGCTCGCTGCGCGCCATCCGCCGTCTGGATGGCGATCAACCGGCGAAGGGGTCGCAGCTGTGGTCTCGTGATCTCAGCCGACGCGTTCGCGCAGCCAGGTCAGGCGCTTGCCGAGGTGGTCGGTCGCGCCGCCCTCGTGCCCGTTGAACGGGTACACCTCGATGTCCTTGTCATCGGATGCCCACGCGTTGAACGCCGCGAACACGGTCGACGGCGGGCAGGTCTCGTCCATGAGCGCCGTCGAGAACAGCGCAGGGGCGGTCGCGCGCGCCGCGAGCGTCGCGCCGTCGAAGTAGCTCAGCGTGTGGAACGCCCGCGCGACCTCGTCGCGGTGCGAGGCGAGGTAGGTGCGGATCTCGCCGTACGGCTGCGTGTCGACGAGCGTGGTGGCCCGAGGGAAGTCGCACAGGAACGGCACATCGGGCAGGGCGCCCGCGATGTCGTCGGCGAGCGCCGCGGCGGCGATCGTCAGTCCGCCGCCCTGACTGATGCCGGTGACATAGACCGGAACGCCCGGTGCCAGCTCACGGGCCGCGTCGACCGCCCGCACCGCGTCGGTGTAGGCGCGGCGATAGTAGTAGGTCTCGGGGCTCTGGATGCCGCGGGTCATCACGCCGGGCGCCGACGACGCGCTGCCGTGCGGGTCGTCCGTCGCCCCACCGCCACCGATGTTCCAGCCCTGGCCTCTCGTCGCCACGAGCAGCCGGGCGTAGCCGGCGAGCGGGTACGCGCCCACCTCGGCCGGAGCGCCACGCCCGCCGGCGTAACCCGCCGACTCGACGATGATCGCGGTCGGGGCAGTGCCCGCGGGAACCTGCCACCAGGCGCGCACCTCGTCGCCGTCGTAGCCCGCGAAGGTCACATCGTACACGTCGACGAGGCACAGCGCCGCGTCGATCTTCTCGGCGCGCACCGGCCATCCCGCGTGACGCGAAGAGGCGAGCGTCGATGCCCAGAAGTCGTCGAAGTCGTCGGGCACGCCGGTGGAGGAGCGGTAGGTGCGGAGCTGGTCGAGGGGAAGATCGAAATGTGCCACCGCAACAGCCTAGGCCGAGGCCTCATCCTGCGCGTAACGCACACCGATCTGGCGGCGGATCTCGTCGAGCGCGCCCATGATC
>JASGDS010000002.1:0-5540 GCA_047607025.1 Microbacterium sp. | reverse complement strand
GTCATCAAGGTGATCTGGGGCCGCGAGTGGGACGACCTGCTCGCCCGTGACACCGACGGCGCCCTGCTGAACCTGATGAACATCACCCCGGACGGCGACTTCCAGACGTACAAGTCGGAGAACGGCGCCTACGTGCGCGAGAACTTCTTCGGTCGCGACCCGCGGGCCCTCGACCTCGTCAAGGACTACACCGACGACCAGGTCTGGCACCTGCGTCGAGGCGGCCACGACTACCGCAAGGTGTACGCGGCCTACAAGGCGGCCAGCGAGCACAAGGGGCAGCCCACCGTCATCCTGGCGAAGACCATCAAGGGCTACGGCCTCGGTCCGCACTTCGAGGCGCGCAACGCGACGCACCAGATGAAGAAGATGACGCTCGACGACCTGAAGCTCTTCCGCGACACGATGCACATCCCGATCACGGATGCGCAGCTCGAGGCCGACCCGTACCGTCCGCCGTACTACCACCCGGGTGCCGAGGACGAGACGATCAAGTACATGCTCGAGCGCCGTCGCGAGCTCGGCGGATTCCTGCCGGAGCGCCGACACACCCCCGTGTCCATCCCCCTGCCGGAGAAGAAGGACTACGCGCTTCCCAAGAAGGGCTCCGGCCAGCAGGAGGTCGCCACGACCATGGCGTTCGTGCGCCTGCTGAAGGATCTTCTGCGAGTGAAGGGCTTCGGCAACCGCATCGTTCCGATCATCCCGGATGAGGCGCGCACCTTCGGCATGGACGCCTACTTCCCGACGCAGAAGATCTATAACCCGCACGGCCAGAACTACACCTCGGTCGACCGCGAACTGCTACTTGCCTACAAGGAGAGCCCGCAGGGTCAGATCATGCACGTCGGCATCAACGAGGCGGGCGCTGCCGCGGCGTTCACCGCGACGGGCACCGCATACTCGACGCACGGCGAGCCGCTCATCCCGGTCTACATCTTCTACTCGATGTTCGGCTACCAGCGCACGGGAGACGCCTTCTGGGCGGCGGGCGACCAGATGGCACGCGGCTTCATCATCGGCGCGACGGCCGGTCGCACGACGCTGACGGGCGAGGGCACGCAGCACGCGGATGGCCACTCCCCCCTGCTGTCGTCGACGAACCCCGCCACCCTGTCGTACGACCCGGCCTACGGGTATGAGGTCGCGCACATCGTCGAGGCCGGCATCGAGCGCATGTACGGCGGCACGCACCCCGACCCGGACGTCATGTACTACATCACGGTGTACAACGAGCCGATCCAGCAGCCGGCCGAGCCGGAGAACGTGGATGTCGACGGCATCCTGCGCGGCATCCACCGCGTCTCGGAGGGTCTCGGCGACGGGCCGCGCGTGCAGCTGCTCGCCTCGGGCGTCGGCGTGCCGTGGGCGCTGGAGGCGCAGCGGCTGCTGAAGAAGGACTGGGGCGTCATCGCCGACGTGTGGTCGGTGACGAGCTGGAACGAGCTGCGACGAGACGGCCTCGCGGTCGACGAGCACAACTTCCTGCACCCGGACGAGGAGGCGCAGACCGCCTACCTCACGCAGAAGCTGCAGGGTGCGGAGGGCCCGGTCGTCGCGACGAGCGATTTCATGCACGCCGTGCAGGACCAGATCCGTCAGTGGGTTCCCTCGCCGTACTACACGTTGGGGGCCGACGGCTTCGGCTTCGCAGACACGCGGGCGGCTGCCCGTCGCTTCTTCAAGATCGATGGGGCATCCATGACGGTGCGCGCGGTGCAGGCACTCGCCGAGCAGGGCGCGCTGCCGCGCGAGAGCGTGCAGCAGGCGATCGAGAAGTACGACCTGTTCAACGTGAACGCCGGAACGTCGGGCAACGCGGGCGGAGACGCCTGAACACGTGACCGCATCGAACCCGCCCTCGAGCAAGGCCGCCACCCTGGAGTGGCTGCGGCGCATTGCGGGCGATCTTGCGACGGCGACGCTGGCTCGCCTGGATGAGACCCTCCCCTGGTATGGGAGCATGCCGCCGTCGCGCAGGTCGGCGGTCGGGCTTGTCGCCCAGTCGGGAATCGCATCGTTCATCTCCTGGTACGAGGATCCGACCGAGGTGCCATCCGTCGCCGCGGACATCTTCGATGCCGCCCCGCGCGAGCTGCTGCGCAGTGTGAGCCTGCAGCAGACGCTGCAGCTCATCCGGGCGACGGTCGACACCATGGAGGAGCGCGTCTCGGGGCGGGGCGATCACCTGCGCGAGGCGATGCTGCTGTACTCGCGCGAGGTCGCGTTCACCGCGGCCGATGTGTACGCGAGGGCGGCCGAGTCGCGCGGACTGTGGGACGCGCGGCTCGAGGCGCTCGTCGTCGACTCCATCCTCACCGGTGAGGCCGACCAGGAGCTGCCCAGCCGCATCGCCGCGCTCGGATGGCACGGCCACGGCGAGGTGAGTGTGCTCGTCGGCACGACGCCGCAGCAGTTCGATGTCGATCAGGTGCGCAGGATGGCCAGAAAGCTGGGCGTCGACGCGCTCATCGGGGTGCAGGGATCGCGCCTGGTGATCGTGCTCGGTCGGGCGGAGGCCGAACTCGAAGCGTCGCGCGCTGCGACACCCGCCCCGCAGTCCTTCCTCGAGATCGCCGGACGCCTTGAACCATTCTTCGGCACGGGCCACCTCGTGCTCGGCCCGACGGTTCCCGCCCTCGTCGACGCCAGCAGAAGCGCCAAGGCGGCGCTCGCCGGTTTCGCCGTCGCCCGCGCCTGGCGCCATGCACCCCGGCCGGTCGAGGCTGATGACCTGCTTCCCGAGCGCGCGCTCGCGGGCGACGCCCTCGCGAAGCAGACGCTCATCGACCGCATCTACACGCCGCTCGAGGCGCACTCCACCGACCTCGTCACGACGCTGTGGAGCTACCTCGACAACGGCCGCTCGCTCGAGGCCACGGCGCGTGAGCTCTTCGTGCACCCCAACACCGTGCGTTACCGCCTGAAGCGCGTGAGCGATGTCATCGGGTGGGATGCCACGGGTCCGCGCGAGGCGCTCATCCTGCAGACAGCACTGATTCTCGGGTCCATCGGCACGCGCGATGCGACGCGCAGAGGCGCGCGCCGTCCCGCCGCTCGACCATGATCTTGGTGGACGCGCACAACGGTTTGCGGGAATCTTGTAACGAAATCGCCAGCGGCGGTGCGTCATGATTGGCAGGATGGACTGGTGATTGTCGCCGCATTCCCCGGACAGGGCTCCCAGACACCCGGATTCCTCACCCCCTGGCTCGACCTCGAAGGCGTGACGGAGCGTCTCGCTCTCGCCTCGGACGCCGCCGAGGTCGACCTCATCGCCGCCGGCACCGAGTGGGATGCCGATCGCATCCGAGACACGAGGGTCGCCCAGCCGCTCATCGTCGCCGCGAGCCTCGTCTCGTATGAGGCGCTACGGGCGCGGGCCGCTGCGCCGACCGATGTCGCCGGTCACTCCGTCGGCGAGCTCGCCGCCCTCGTCGCGGCGGGCGTCATCGACTTCGCCGACGCGATGCGCATCGTCGGCGTGCGCGGCCGTGCCATGGCCGACGCGGCCGCTGTCGTGGCGACCGGCATGAGCGCCGTCATCGGCGGCGTGGAGGATCAGGTGCTGCAGGCGATCGCGGACGCCGGCCTGGAACCGGCGAACTACAATGGCGCGGGCCAGATCGTGGCCGCGGGCGAGAAGGCGGGCCTCGACGCGCTCGCCGCGAACGCGCCCCGCGGCAGCCGGGTCATCCCGCTGCAGGTCGCCGGCGCCTTCCACACCTCCTTCATGGCGCCGGCCGTCGACGCACTGCAGGCGGCCGTCGACCAGACCTCCCCGGTGTCCGACCCCGCGCTGACGCTGTGGTCGAACAGCGACGGCAAACCGGTTACCGAGGGCGCACGCGCGCTCGAGCTCATCGTGCACCAGGTGCGCAACCCCGTGCGCTGGGATCTGTGCATGGCATCCTTCGCCGATGCGGGTATCGACGGCCTCATCGAACTCGCCCCCGCAGGTGCGCTCACCGGGCTCGCCAAGCGCGGGCTGAAGGGCACCCCCACCGTCGCCGTCAAGACGCCAGACGACCTCGACTCCGCCGCCGCGCTGCTGGCCTGACCATCCCCAGGAGAGAACCCATGACAGCCGCACTCGCAAGCCAGACCGGTCCCGCCTATTCGCGCATCGTCTCGCTCGGCGCCGCCAGGGGCGAACGCGTCGTCCCCAACGACGACATCGCGGGCCCCATCGACTCGAGCGATGAGTGGATCCAGCAGCGAACGGGCATCATCACGCGCCGTTACGCGAACCCCGAGACCACGGCGATCGAGCTCGCCACCGAGGCGGCGCAGGAGGCGATCGACAAGGCGGGCATCGACCCGTCCCGCATCGGCGTCGTCATCGTCGCCACGATCACGAGCCCCAAGCAGAGCCCGTCGACGGCCGCCGTCGTCGCCGACCGCATCGGCGCCACGCCCGCTGCCGCCTACGACTCCAACGCCGCCTGCGCCGGATACTGCTACGGCATCGCCCAGGCCGACGCCCTCATCCGCGCCGGAATCACCGAGTACGCGCTCGTCATCGGTGCCGACAAGCTCAGCGACATCATCGATCCGACCGACCGCTCCATCTCGTTCATCCTCGCCGATGGCGCGGGTGCGGCGCTGCTCGGCCCGAGCGACACCCCGGCGATCTCACCCGTCGTGTGGGGGTCGGATGGCGGCCGTGCCGACGTCGTGGGCATGAACCACACTTTGACCGAGTTCCGCGACGGCGCCGTTCCCTGGCCGACGCTCCGCCAGGAAGGGCCATCGGTCTTCCGCTGGGCCGTGTGGGAGATGGCGAAGGAGGCCAGGCGCATCCTCGAGGTCGCAGGCGTCGAGGCGGCCGACCTCGCCGCCTTCGTTCCCCACCAGGCGAACATGCGCATCATCGACGAGTTCGCCAAGCAGCTGAAGCTGCCGGAGAGCGTCGCCATCGGACGCGACATCGCCGATCAGGGCAACAGCTCCGCGGCATCCATCCCGCTTGCGACGCACCGACTGCTCGAGGAGCATCCTGAGCTCTCCGGCGGCCTCTCGCTGCAGATCGGATTCGGAGCCGGTCTCGTCTATGGCGGCCAGGTCGTCGTGCTCCCCTGAGCCGTCACCATAGACTGAGTGACGGTTCCCGACGTCGCGTCTTCACCAACCAACCCACACACTGCGACATCAGTACTGAAGGAGAAACCAATGGCATTCACCAACGACGAGGTTCTGGCGGGTCTTGCCGAGCTCATCACCGATGAGACGGGCATCGACGCATCGGAGGTGGCTCTGGAGAAGTCGTTCACGGACGACCTCGACATCGACTCGATCTCGATGATGACGATCGTCGTCAACGCCGAGGAGAAGTTCGGCGTCACGATCCCCGACGAAGAGGTCAAGAACCTCAAGACCGTCGGCGACGCCGTGAGCTTCATCACCGACCACCAGTGATCATCCGGATGCCACGCCGCGGTGCGCGGCGTGGCATCCGTCTTCACCGTGCCGTCGCGCGGCACATGTACCAGATATGACGCACCAGACATGACAAGGGAACCGTTCATGACCAAGCGCAT
>JASGDS010000001.1:0-16483 GCA_047607025.1 Microbacterium sp. | reverse complement strand
CGAGCGCACGCGACTCGACGTAGCGCACGATCGAGTCGTCGCCCTTCTTCACATCGGCGGTGCGCACCTCGTCGCCCATGTACAGCGGCTCGAGCTTTTTGATCGAATACGACCGCGACCCCACCCGCACCGCACGCCGCACGACCGGGTAGAGATCGACGAACACCTCGGAACGCAGCAGGTCATCGACCTCGGCCTCGCGCACCCCGTGCCTTGCGGCCATGTTCACCAGGTGCGAGGTCTCGTACGGTGCGTAGTGATAGATGTGCATGCCCGGGTTCGTGAAACGACGCAGTGCGACGTCGTCGCAGAACTCCTCGAGCGCCCGCTTCTCTTCAGCCATGTCGTGCGCCCAGAGGGCGGAGTACTGCTCCGACAGGTCGACCCAGCCGAACAGGTAGTCGATCCCCCAGTCGGTTCCTGCGGCCTGTCCTGAGCCTGTCGAAGGGCCTGTCGAAGGGCCTTCGTTGTACAGAGGATCGCCCTCGAAGTCGAAGAAGATGTCGCCCTCGTCCGGGCGCGGCAGGCTGCCCAGCGCCGCCGCATTCACCACCTCGTAGGGGGGCACGGGATGGTCCTCGTCCGTCGGCACCTCACGCTGCAGGCGAGCCTGCGTGCGCAACGAGACGAAGACGTCGGTCGACATGCCCCGCGGTGCCGTCACCGCATCGGCGAGCTCGTCGATCGTGCGGATGCCCGCCGCACGCAGTCTGTCGCGCTGGGATGGCCGCATGCCGGCGACGAGCAGCAGATCGCGGTGCGCGACGACTTCGACCTCGCACGTAGCGCACCGCCCGCACGCGGTGACGTGCAGCTCGCCTCGACCGTCGCCCCAGGCGATCGCCTCGCCCGCGGCACCGCTCGCAAGGTCGCGGTCGTCGATGAGCTCGCGCAGTCGGTCACGCCGCACCTCCAACAGCGGAAGAATGTCGCTGACGGCATGCGTCGAGGTGGTGCCGTCTCCCAGCAGCAGATCCACATGGTCCGAGCGCGGGATGCCCAAGCGGTCGAGCTGGTCGACATATGCCGCCAACTGCATAAGCGCCGTCACGCGTGCCGTGCGGGCGAGCTTGGAGTCCTGCACGCGCCAGCGGCCGTCCGCATCGCGCAGCAGGAAGTCGGCGAATCCGACGAACTCGTCCGTCGCGAAGGCCGCCTGGAACACCAGCTGCGCGTCACCGGATCGCAGCGCGTCGTCCGTCTGCGCGACGACGCCCGCGAGCGCGGCGGCATCCCGCGATGAGACCTTCTCGATCTCGACGACGCCGTCGCCCAGCTTCTCGCGGTAGTCGGCGAGAACGCGCTGTTCGTGCACATCACCCAGCTCGCCTGCTCGCGCGAGCGTGGCGTCCTCCGGCTCCTCCACCGCCTCGCATCGGCCGAGACGCGCATCGATCGCGCGCAGCCAGGCGAACTCGCACTCGGCGGCCGCCTTCAGGTCGCTGGCGCTCCAGACGATGCGGGCTTCAGACGGAACGTATCTCACGCGCTGAGGCTACACGCGACCTGCGACATCACTCCCCCATGACCTTCCTGGTCAGGGCATGCACGTCGCGGTCGAGACCGTCGACCTTGTCCTCCAGGCGGCCCACACGATCCTCGAGCCTGTCCATTCGACCATCCAGGGTGTCGAGCCGTGAGTGAACAGCCGTGAACTGCGCGTCGGTCGACCGCTGCAGGGCTTCGATCTTCGCCCCCAATTCGGCTCGCACCGAACCGACCTCGGCTCGCACCGAACCGACCTCAGCCCGCACCGAACCGACCTCAGCTCGCAGCGCTCCGACCTCGGTTCGGATGACTCGCGGGATGACAGTCGTGATGAATCCGAGCGCGCCGAAGGAGAACGTCGCGAATACCGCGATGATCGTCCAGACTTGTGGATCGCTCAAGGTCACACCTCCATTCTGAGTGCGTGACCTCAGAATGTCACGGGGAATCGACCGGATCTTCCTCATCCACAAGCGAATCCAGCGACACGCCGGATACCGGCGCCTGTGAGCGGGAGGTCGGTGTCTGCAGGCGGCGCAGACCCGCCGCAAGCCCCGCGAGCAGCACGGCCGCGCCGATCACCAGAATCACGACCACAGCGATCGTGACGGCATCGGCCGCGAGCGCCCACGCCAGCACCGCCTCGGTGAACGCCGCGTACCGTTCAGGGTCGAGCACGAACCACAGCCCCGCCACTGCCACGGCGGCGAACACGACGCCCCATACGATGGCCGCCCATCGCACGCGCGGGCGCTCGTTCTGATCACTCATCAGCCCCACTCCTCGCCAGAGATCATGACCTGGATGGTTCCCTCCGGCTGCGAGACGTACACGTCGATCGGATCGATCGAGTCATCGGTGCCGGCGTAGGTCCACTCGATGGCTGAGTCCGAGTCCAGCACCTGGGGAGTGGAGCCGCCGTTGCCCGCATTCTCGACAGCAGACACCGATGCCTCAGTGCGGGCGACGTGCAGATTGATCGACATCCGAGGGTCGACCTCGATGGTCGTCTCACCCGTCTCGCGGTTGAGGTCAACCTCGCCCGCGCCCGCGGCCATGGTGCCGATCCAGACCTCGGTCGAGCCACCGCGATGGCTGAACACTTGCGGATCTGCGCTTGCGTTGACCGTGTAGGTCCTGTCGTCGAACTGGTCGAGGTACAGCACAACCCACCCCGAAACCAGAGCTCCGCCTCCCGCGACGAGGCATACGGTGGCGAACAGCGCCAGCACTCCGCTGCGACGGCGCAGGATGCCTGCGACCACCATCCCGACCGACGTCACCAACGCAGCGACGAGCAGCGCGCCGGCGATCGCCGCTGACACACGATCGTTCGAGGACGCCCATCCGTCACGGTGCGAGAGCAGAAGCGCAGCGACTGCGCCCACGACGAGCGCAAGGCCCAGCGTCACCGCACCATAGGCGAGAGAGATGCGCGGCCTGAGCGCTCGGCGCTCGGCGCGGAGTCGCTGCACCTCGGCCCGGAAGGCATCCGCCTCAGTCCGGCGCCTGACGCGATCCTCCTCTCGAGCGTTGCGCTCGGCATTGACCTGATCGGCGCGCCACGACTCATGCTCGTCGCGCAGCGCCTCATGCTGCTCGCGCCACGCTTCGAAATCGCTCTCCGGCGCAGGCGTCGCAGCAGAGATGGGCCCGGCGGCGGATTCCTGGGCCGCCGCCGGGCGGTCAGCGGTGGCACCCGAAGCCCCGCCGAGTCCCCCGACAGATACGGGGGAGGACACGCGTCGTGCGACCAACCGCACGACAAGAACAGTGAGACCGAGCAGGATGGTCACCACGAAGAGGAAGACGACCGTCATGGCGGTGGCGTCCCAGGAGAAGTGGTTGTCATCCCACCCGAGCACCACGAACAGCACGACCTTCGAGACGAACCCGCAGCCGAGCACGGTCAGCACGACGAGCACGACACCGCGCGTGCCGTAGTACCGCGCACCGCGCGCCGTCGGCGAACGCCGCACGAGCAGCAGCAGCACGACCACCGGAAGAGCGATCGCCGCGATCACCAGGGAGATGCGCATAGCGGCCCACACGAAGCGGCCCTCGTAGGCGACCTGTCGCACCGCTTGAAAGGCGGTGGAACCCGCCACAGACACGACGATCTGCAACGCGAGCGTGAGCAGAATGCCCGCGATCGCCGGCGGCGAGACTGGGCGCAGGCGCAGCGCGATCGCGCCGCGCTCGTCCGGCAGCAGCGCCCATCCCACCGCATAGACGACGAGCATCGGAAACCCGAGCACCGCGGCGACCAGGAAGACCCCGCGCACGACGAGCGCGTCCACGCCGAGGCGCGCGGCGACGGCGGCGCACACGCCGCCGATCCAGCCGTTCCTGCGCTCGAGACCGAGCGAGCGCAGCCAGGCGAAGAGCCCCGCGGATGGCGGCGTCTGAGTCATCTCGTCGATCACCTCTCGATCGTCCCTCGATTCTCCCAGCGCCCGCTATGAGGGACATCCCCCATCCTCCCCTGAATCGCACGTCCACCGCCTCCGCGAGTGGTTACATGGCTGCATGACCGTGATCGCCGCCGCTGCGCCGCTCGTGCGCCCCCGGCGCGCGTGGCTGGGCGGCGTGAGCGAGGCTCTCGCTGCGCATCTCGGATGGCGCGTCACCGTCGTGCGCGCCATCTTCGTCGCATCGAGCGCCGTGTGGGGGTTCGGCACGCTGCTCTATCTGTGGCTGTGGGCGTTCGTGCCGCTCGCGCACGGAGAGGAGCGCGTCACGCGCCGCGCGCCCGTCGCCTGGGTGCTGCTGGGCGCATCCATCCTCGTGCTGCTCACGACGTTCCGCCCCTGGTTGTTCTATGAGGGGATGTTCGGCAGCTGGCGACTCGTGATGCTCGTGCCGGGCTGCACGCTCGGCGTGCTCGCCCTGGCCGCAGGCCTGTGGTCGGCGCTGCTCGACCGTGCCGACCCGGCCAGGGGCCCCCGCTCCGACCTTGTCGTGCGAGCAACGGCAACGGTCATCCTCGTGATCGAAGGGGTGCGCCTGGTGGCCCTCACCTGGTCGGCGGGGCAGCAGAGTCGCAACTACTTCATCGTGCTCGGCTTCCTCACCCTGCTCGCCGCGATCGTCGTGTGCGGCTCCACCTTCATCACTCGTTTCCGCGAGCTGCAGAACGCCCGCATCGCCGGCATCCGCGAGGAGCAGCGCGCAGAGATGGCCGCGCACCTGCACGATTCGGTGCTGCAGACCCTCGCGCTCATCCAGAACCGCGCGGGCGCATCGAGCGAGGTCGGGCGCATCGCCCGTGCGCAGGAGCGCGAACTGCGCACCTGGCTCTATGACGCGGACGAGCTGCCGGCCAGCGACCTGGCGAGCGACCTGCGCGACTATGCCGTGTCGCTGGAACTCGCGCACGAGGTCGCCTTCACGGTCGTCTCGGCGGGAGAGTCGACCGAGCGGGCGACGGGCGAGGTGGCCGCTGCCGCCCGCGAGGCGATGCTGAACGCCGCGCGTCACGCCGGAGGCAGCGTCGACGTCTACATCGAGGGCGCGCCAGGCACGGTCGACGTGTTCATCCGCGACAGGGGGCCAGGCTTCGCGATCGCCGATGTGCCAGAGGACCGTCTCGGCGTGCGCGAGTCGATCGTGGGCAGACTGCGCCGCGCGGGCGGGATGGCCGACGTCGGAGCGGGTCCGGGAGGCGTCGGCACGCAGGTGCACATCCGATACCCCGCAGGAGGCATCCGTGGCTGAGCCGCTCACCGTCGTCATCGTCGACGACCACTCCATCTTCCGCTCCGGCCTGCGCACCGACCTCGACGCCGATGTGCGGGTCGTCGGCGAGGCGGCGGACGTGCCGAGCGCCGTCGCGACGATCAGCGAGACCCAGCCGAGCGTCGTGCTGCTCGACGTACACCTGCCGGGAGGCGCCGGTTCGGTCTCGGGCGGCGAGGACGTGCTGCGGCAGACGATCGGGCAGGTGCCACAGACACGATTCCTCGCGCTGAGCGTGTCGGATGCCGCCGAGGACGTCGTCGGGGTCATCCGCGCGGGCGCTCGTGGCTATCTCACCAAGGGCGCGTCGGGCGCCGAGGTGTCTGACGCCATCCGTGCGGTCGCCAGTGGTGACGCCGTCTTCTCCCCACGACTGGCCGGGTTCGTGATCGATGCGTTCGGTGCGGCATCCGGTGAGATCGCCGTCGCGGACGACGAACTCGATCGCCTCTCGGCACGGGAGCAGGAGGTCATGCGCCTCATCGCGCGCGGCTACGCCTACAAGGAGGTCGCGAGCGAGCTCTTCATCTCGGTGAAGACGGTGGAGACGCACGTGTCGGCCGTGCTGCGCAAGCTGCAGCTCTCCTCGCGCCACGAGCTCACCGCCTGGGCCAGCGCCCGCCGCCTGCTCTGAACCCATTCCCTGCCGCGACTCACGAGCGCACAAGGGGCACATGGAGACCACCGGCTCCGCCGTGACGGTGCGCGACGGCCTGGATCTCGATATCGCTCGGGCGCGTTCGCCCTCGCCGCGCTCACCCTGCGACGCCCCACGCCGTGACAGGATGGTCACGTGAGCGAGTTCGCCTTTGAAAGCGCCTACGGGCATGGTTTCGCGCGCGTCGCGGCCGTGACCATCCCCGTGCGCATCGCCGATCCGGTTGCGAACGCCGCGGCCGTGCTGACCGAGGCCGAGAAGCTGCACGACGAGTCGGTCGCCGTCGCGGTCTTCCCCGAGCTGTGCCTGTCGGGCTACGCGATCGACGACCTCGTGCTGCAGGATGTTCTGCTCGACGGTGTGCGAACGGCCATCCAGGCCATCGTCGACGCCTCGCGCGAACTCCTGCCCATACTCGTCGTCGGCGCCCCGCTCGCGCGCGGAAACCGGGTCTACAACACGGCCGTCGTCATCCACCGCGGCCGGGTGCTCGGTGTCGCGCCGAAGTCGTATCTGCCCACCTACCGGGAGTTCTACGAGCGCCGCTGGTATGCGCCCGGCGACGACCAGCGCGGCACCATCCGAGTCGCGGGCGAGGATGTGCCTTTCGGCCCCGACCTGCTCTTCGCCGCCACCGACATCCCTGGTCTCACCCTGCACGTCGAGGTCTGCGAAGACATGTGGGTGCCGGTTCCGCCCTCGTCGCTCGCGGCCCTCGCCGGCGCCACCGTGCTGCTGAATCTGTCCGGCAGCCCCATCACGATCGCGCGCGCGGACGATCGCCACCTGCTGTGCCGCTCGGCATCCGCCCGCTGCAACGCCGCCTACGTGTATGCGGCGGCGGGCGAGGGCGAGTCGTCGAACGACCTGTCCTGGGATGGCCAGACGATGATCTACGAGCAGGGTGCGCTGCTCGCCGAGACCGAGCGCTTCCCGCAGGAGCCTCGCGCCTCGATCGCCGACGTGCACCTCGATCGCCTGCGGCAGGACCGCCTGCGCCAGGGAACCTTCGACGACAACCGCCGCACGCTCGCCGATCAGACCTGCTTCCGCACGGTCGAGTTCACGCTCGACCCGCCGACGGGCGATGTGGGCCTGAAGCGCGTGCTCGACCGCTTCCCGTTCGTGCCGGATGACCCCGCTCGTCTCGCGCAGGACTGCTATGAGGCGTTCAGCATCCAGGTGTCGGGTCTCGAGCAGCGTCTGCGCGAGATCGGTCAGCCCCGACCGGTGCTCGGCGTCTCGGGCGGGCTCGACTCGACGCACGCGCTGCTCGTCATCGCCCGCGCCATGGACCGCATGGGTCGCCCGCGCAGCGACATCCTCACCTACACGATGCCCGGCTTCGCCACGAGCGAGCACACGCGCTCCAACGCGCAGGCGCTCGCCGATGCCATGGGCACGACGTTCGAGACGATCGACATTCGGCCGGCCGCCACCGAGATGCTGCAGCGGATGGGCCATCCGGCGGGCAGCGGCGAACCCGTCTACGACACGACGTTCGAGAACGTGCAGGCCGGGCTGCGCACCGACTACCTCTTCCGGCTCGCCAATCGCCACGGCGGCATCGTCGTGGGCACGGGAGACCTGTCAGAGATCGCGCTCGGATGGTCGACCTACGGCGTCGGCGACCAGATGAGCCACTACGCCGTCAACAGCGGGGTGCCGAAGACCCTCATCCAGCACCTCATCCGCTGGGTCGTCGCCGATGGCGAGGTCGTCAGCGACGAGGCCGAGCGCGTGCTGCAGGCCGTGCTCGACACCGAGATCAGTCCAGAGCTGGTGCCGGCGGGGCAGGATGGCAGGACGCAGTCGACCGAGGACACGATCGGCCCGTACGCGCTGCACGACTTCACCCTCGCGCACGTGCTGCGCGGCGGCATCCGGCCGTCGACGATCGCGTTCCTCGCCGAGCGCGCCTGGCGCGATCCGGATGCCGGCGAGTGGCCGGCGGGGTTCCCCGACGACGACCGCTACGGCTACGACCTCGCGACCGTCGTGAAATGGGAGCAGGTGTTCCTGCAGCGCTTCTTCGGGTTCGCGCAGTTCAAGCGCAGCGCCATCCCGAACGGCCCGAAGGTGAGCCCGTGGGGCGGGCTGTCGCCTCGCGGCGACTGGCGCGCGCCCTCCGACGGCAACGCGACGGCGTGGCTCGCCGAGCTGGCTTCGGCGCTCCCCGACCTCGTCTCCTGACCCGTCAGCCGCGGGCGTTGTAGACCGTGATCGAGCCGGAGTCGACGGCCTCGCGGTACTCGCGGAAGACGGCGATCGCCTCCTCCTTCGCGACGGGGTCGATCACCTGGATGCCTCTCGCCTCGAAGTCCTCCGCCCAGGTGGCGATCATGGGCCCCTCGTCGAACGTCGTGATCTCTTCGCACTCGGGGCCTGAGCCGGCCACCGCGAGCACCCGGATGCCCGACCACATCGCCGCGCCGTAGCACTGCACACAGGGTCGCCAGTTCACCACCAGCTCATGGCGCGGCTGCCCCTCGCCGCCGAGATCCCAGGCGCCGACGCGCGCCTGCGCCATGCCGAGAGCGGTGACCTCGGCGTGGGCCGAGGTGATGCCGGATGCCAGCACCACATTGACGCCGACCGACACGATCCGTCCGGTGTCGGCATCGGCGACGAGCGCCGCGAACGGCCCGCCGTTCCCCTCGCGCCAGTTGCGCGCGGCGAGCCTGTTGACGAGCGCCGCCCGCTCTTCGAGCGTCGGGATGACGTCTGGCACGTCGGCGAGCTCCTCCTCGATCCAGGAGGGAAGCGCGATCGTGAAGGATGTGGCAAGCGGAGGAAACTTCATGCTCCCCACCTTGCCTCATTCGTGTGTCGGGCGGGTTACTCTCTGCCGGATGGCGTGAGCGCGGCGCGCAGCGCGAAGAAGATGATCACGCCGATGACGACCGCCACACCGAACTTCGCAAGCGCGAACATGAGGTGCCACAGCCATCCGATCAGCCACCACGCGACGATGACGGCCACAATGGCTCCGATCACGGCAAGAACGCTGCGCCAGTTCATGCTTCCAGCGTACGCGGGATGACGGGGGGGCCGGGATAGCGTGGGAGCATGCATGAGATCGTCTGCCCGCACTGCGGCAAGGCCTTCACCGTCGACGAGGCCGGATATGCGCACATCCTGAAGCAGGTGCGCGACAAGGAGTTCGACGCGTCCCTCAAGGCGCAGATCGAGATCCTCGAGCAGAACCAGCAGTCGAAGATCGAACTCGCCGAGTCGAAGATCACGAGCGAGAAGGATGCCGCCATCGCGCAGCTCCGCGCGACGATCGAGCGGGCCGAGACCGAGCGCGAGCGTGCGGCGGCGGATGCCCGGGCCGCGGCCGAGAAGGAGCGCGATGCACTCGCTGCGGAGCTCGCTCAGCTCACGCAGGCGCACCGGTCGGAGACGGAGCTTGCCGCAGCCAGACTCGAGAGCGAGCTGCAGAAGGCACGCGCCGCCGCCGAGCAGCGGATTCAGCAGCTCACGTCGCAGCTGGAGTCGAGCAGGACCGAGCAGAAGCTCGCGATCAGCGAGGCCGTCGGGCGCATCGAGAAGGAACGCGACGAGCTCAAACACACGCTCTCGCAGGCGGCGCTCGAGAAGCAGCTGTCGGAGAAGGCGCTCGCCGACAAGTACGAGACGCAGCTGCGCGATCGAGACGACACGATCGATCGGCTGAAAGATCTCAAGGCCAAGATGTCGACCAAGATGGTCGGTGAGACGCTCGAGCAGCACTGCGAGATCGAGTTCAACCGGCTTCGTGCCACCGCCTTCCCCCGTGCCTATTTCGAGAAGGACAACGACGCCTCCAGCGGCAGCAAGGGCGACTTCATCTTCCGCGATGCCGACGACGCGGGCACCGAGATCGTCTCGATCATGTTCGAGATGAAGAACGAGTCGGATACGGTCGGCCGCAAGCATCGCAATGAGGACTTCTTCAAGGAGCTCGACAAGGACCGCGCGGAGAAGGGGTGCGAGTACGCCGTTCTGGTGTCGCTGCTCGAGCCGGAGAGCGAGCTCTACAACGTCGGCATCGTCGACGTCAGCCATCGCTACCCCAAGATGTATGTCGTGCGGCCGCAGTTCTTCATCCCGATCATCACGGTGCTGCGCAATGCTGCCCTGAGCGCCGTGAAGTACAAGGCCGAGCTCGACCTGGTGCGCGCGCAGAACATCGACATCACGAACTTCGAGAACGATCTCGACGCGTTCAAGAACGCGTTCGAGAAGAACTACGACCTGGCGTCACGTCGCTTTCAGACCGCGATCGACGAGATCGACAAGTCGATCGACCACCTGCAGAAGACGAAGGATTCCCTGCTCGGCGCCGACCGCAACCTGCGCCTGGCCAACGACAAGGCGCAGAACGTCACGGTGCGCAAGCTCACCAGAGGCAACCCGACCATGGCGGCGAAGTTCGCCGAGCTCGAGGATTGAGCGCCTCAGGCCAGCAGGTCGGCGCGCTCGGGGTGCGCATCGAACCAGTCGCTCACGAACCAGCAGACGGGCTGGATGGTCCTGCCGCCGCGAGAGGCGACATCCTCCACCGCCTTCTCGGTCAGCTCGGCGGCGTGGCCATGACCTCGGTGCGAGGGGATCGTGAACGTGCGCGTGAACGCGACCGTCGACCCGTTGTCCCGATAATCGAGCACACTGACGAGCTGATCGCCCTCGTGCAGTTCGTATCGCGACGCCGCCTCATCGTGTGTGAACACCGTCTCAGCCATGCTTCCAGGCTACGTCCGTTTGCGCTCCGACGGGCGCCCCTATCCTCGCCATCGGCGTTCGAACGGCAGTCGCCACGCGTGCGGGGCGATGAGCTGGTGAATGGCGTTCGGCCCCCAGGTGCCAGGCGGGTATGACTTCACGGGTGGCGGGTTGTCCAGCAGCGGTGCCGAGCTCTCCCACAGCGATTCAATGCCATCCGCCGTCGTGAACAGCGTGTGATCGCCGCGCATCGCGTCGAGAATGAGGCGCTCGTATGCCTCCAGCACGTCTGCCCGATGCCCGGTGTCGCTGGTGGAGAACTGCATGGAGAGCTTCTCCAGCCTCATACCGGGCCCCGGTCGCTTGCCATAGAACGAAAGCGACACCTTCGACTCATCAGCCAGGTCGAAGGTGAGGTGGTCAGTCCCTTCCGCACCGATGCCTGACCCGGCGGGGAACATCGACTTCGGCGCCTCCTTGAAGGCGATGGAGATGATTCGCATGCCCTCTGCCATTCGCTTTCCCGTGCGCAGGTAGAACGGCACCCCTGCCCAGCGCCAATTGTCGACGCGAGCCCGCAGGGCGATGAAGGTCTCCGTGTCAGAATCGACGCTCACACCCTCCTCATCGCGATAACCGGCGTATTGGCCGCGCACGACGTCCTCCGGACGGATCGGCTGAAGCGACCGGAACACCTTGTTCTTCTCCTCCGAGATCGCTCGTGGCTCGAGCGCTGTCGGCGGCTCCATTGCGACGAACGCCATCACCTGGAAGAGGTGCGTCACGACCATGTCCTTATAGGCGCCTGTCGGTTCGTAGAACGCGGCCCTCGCATCGAGGCCGAGCGACTCGGGAATGTCGATCTGAACGTGGTCGATGAAGTTCCGGTTCCAGATCGGTTCGAACAGTCCGTTCGCGAACCTGAAGGCAAGGATGTTCTGCGCCGCTTCCTTTCCCAGGAAATGGTCGATGCGAAAGATCTGGCTCTCTTCGAAGGTCCGATGGATCTCTCTGTTGAGTTCCCGCGCGCTCTCCAAGTCTTCACCGAACGGCTTCTCCATGATCACTCGCGAACGCGTCACCAGGTGCGCTTGGTCGAGCGTGGTGATGACGTCGCGAGCCGCTCTCGGCGGCACACTGAGATAGTGCAGGCGACGGGCGCCTGGGCCGAGTTCCGCCTCGGCGGCCGCGACCTTCGCCGCGAGTGCCTCCGGACCCGCGCCCTGAGGCACATAGGACAGCAGGGGCGCGAACTGCTCCCACTGCACGTCCGTGAGCTTTCTGGCACCGACCGCGGCAATCGAATCCCGCGCGAAATCACGAAACTCGCTGTCCGTCATCTCTTCCAGTGATGAACCGACGACGCGCAGACCGGCGGTGAACCCCGATACGGCGAGAAATGCGATTCCAGAGAGAAGTTTTCGACGAGCAAGATCACCTGTCGCCCCGAACAGCACGATGACGTGAGGGTCCAGATCCGGCGCACCCTGCTTACGGTGCCCGCCGGCGACCGGATGAGCGATTCGCTGCGCCGGCGCGAGTGGATCCGGTGTGCGGTCTGACTTCTCGGCTGGGGGCATATTGTCTCCTGCTCCTCTTCTGCATGGTGCTGTCAAGGTCGCGTCATCGCCCACCGCTCGCGCAGCTCGTGACGGGTTGGGGTCAAGATTGCCCGAGCCGGGGTGACAGGTCAAGACTTTGCGCGAACCTTTTCTCAAGCCGTGGAAGAAATGGGAGAGAGGCAAAGTTGACAGCATCGCGAGGAACCCGGAATAATCGATCTCATGACTGTGCACACCACTTCCTCGTCCGCCCTGGAGGCGAACGGGACCGTCGGCATGATGATGGCCGACGATGCAGTCATGTGCTGTCGAATGTGTCGCTGATCCCGTTCGCAGTACGCCCCTCCTCTGAGCCCGACCGGCCGTCCGGCTCGCCCGCCGCTCCTCACGGAGTTCGGCCCACCAACGCCTAGAACCGCATCGGTTCCCTCCGTTAAGGAATCATCATCATGGCCGCCACACTTTCCGACGACACGTCGAACATCGTCCCGCTCCCCGCACGCCGGGGCGCTCACCTTCGCGCCGTGCCCGCCCAGAGCGAGGCGCCCAAGCAGGCTCCCGTTCCCCGCGGCTTCGCACTCTACGTCGGGCTCGACGAGCTGAAGGCCGCGACAGACGGCGTCTCGCTGTCCACCCTCGTCGCCGCGCTGCGCCGCACGGTCGCCGAGCTCGCGCCCAGCGCCGAGACCTACGCAACGGTCGCCCTCGCTCCTGCGTCATCGGGCGGACGCGACGTCGACGTTGTGCGGCTGGCGCTCAAGGAGCCGGGCGCGGTCGCCAAGACCCAGCCAGACGAGCCGGAGACGGACACCGCCACCGGCGTCGTCGTCGACATCTCACGCAAGCGCGTGCTGCTGGACGGCGAATCCGCCGCCCTCACCTTCAAAGAATTCGAGCTGCTGCAGTACCTCGTCCTGCGCGAAGGCCGCACGATCGAGCGCGCAGAACTGGTCACCTCGCTCTGGCAGGCGCAGGGCGACGACGAGACGCCAGGCGAGCGCACGATCGACGTGCATGTGCGCCGCCTCCGCGCGAAGCTCGGGCGCTACGAGGACATCGTGCGCACCGTGCGCGGCGTCGGGTACCGCTTCGACCGCCATGCCGACGTCTCCATCCGCTATGGCTCCGGCGCGCCGTCTCCCGATCGCTTCTGAGGCCCAAAGCGCGCAATCGCTCGGATAGTGCGCGTGCCACGTGGGGTCTGCCGAGCCGCGGCGCTGCTTCGAGAGGAATGTCGGCGGTCGAGCGTAGCGTGGAGGAGTGATCCCGTCGCCTGCGCTTGATGTGCGGCTCCCGCAGCGCGCGCTCTCGGTCCCTGTGGGGCCACGTCTCGAAACGACGTACCGTCCTGAGCATCGGCTCGACCTCTCCGGCACCGTGGGAGCTCTGCAGCGTGGGCCGGGCGACCCGACGCAGACCCTGGCGCACGGCGTCATCTGGCGCGCGACGCGCACGCCGCAGGGGGTCGCAACGACCGCGCTGCGTCAGAATCCGGATGGCTCTGTGCGCGCAGCGAGTTGGGGAGAGGGCCGTGAATGGGCGATCGCCCAGGTGCCCGCACTCTGCGGTGCCCGTGACGACGCCTCCGGCTTCGACGCGTCGCTGCATCCGCTGATCGCCGACGCGCACCGCCGTCATCCCGGCCTGCGCCTCGCGCGCACCGATCTGGTCTTCGATGCCCTCGCGCAGGTCATCTGCGAGCAGAAGGTCACCCTGCACCAGGCGTTCCGTGCGTGGCGCAGCGTCGTCACCTGGTTCGGCGACCGTTCCCCCGGGCCGACGCCGCGGCCCCTGTTCGCTCCGCCTTCGATCGACGGATGGCGGCATGTTCCCTCGTGGGGGTGGCATCGAGCAGGGCTCGAACCGCCGCAGTCGCGCACGATTGTCGAAGCAGCACGCCGCGGTCACTCGCTCACCGACGCCGTGCTCGGCGGCAACGTCGACGCGATGACCAGCCTGCGCGGCATCGGCGAGTGGACCGCAGCAGAGACGCGCATCCGCGCGCTGGGCGATCCCGATGCCGTCAGCGTCGGCGATTTCCACCTCGCGCACCACGTGGGCTATGCCCTCGCCGGCGCACGCACCGACGATCCCGGCATGCTCGAGCTGCTTCAGCCCTGGTCAGGGCACCGCCAGCGGGTCATCCGCCTGATCTACGCAGCCGGTCTCACCGAGCCGCGCCGCGCGCCGCGCCTGCACCCGGAGGATCACCGCGCTCGATGAGCAACGATGGCGTCGAGAAGGGCATCGGCGACCTCACGCTTGGTGCCTGTCGTCTCACCGATCGCCGCGTCGCGATCGTCGATGATGATCACACTGTTGCTCGGTGATTCGAAGCCCTGCCGCCAGCCGACCTCATTCACGGCCAGCAGATCGACGCCCTTATGGTGCCGCTTCCGGATGCCCCGCTCGATCAGGGTCTCACCGTCGGTCGGCATCTCGGCGGCGAACCCGACCACCGTCTGCCCCGAGCACCGACGCTCGACGAGTCCTTTCAGAATGTCCGGGTTCTCGACCAGCGTGATCACCGGCGGCACGCCCTGCGCGGTCTCCTTGGTGATCTTGCTGTCGGCAGGCGTCGCGACCCGGTAGTCGGCGACAGCGGCGGCCATGATGATCACGTCCGCACCCTCCGCCGCGGCGCCTACCTGCTGCTCGAGCTCAGCGGCGGTTACCGCACTCACGACGGTGATGCCCGGTCTGTCCGCCTGCGCCAGGATGGCGCCGTCCACATGCGCGGCGACGAGTGTGACCCGCGCGCCGCGAGCGACGGCGGCGAGCGCCAGTTCCATGCCCTGCCGACCGCTGGAGCGATTGCCGATATACCGCACGGGGTCGATGGGTTCGTGTGTGCCGCCCGCGCTCACGACGACGCGCAGTCCGTCGAGGTCGCGACGCGACGCGAGCAGCGTGTCGACGGCACGACGCAGCTCGTCGGGTTCCACCATCCGGCCGGGTCCACTGTCGTCGCCGGTGAGCTGCCCACTCGCCGGGCCCACGATGGTGACGCCCCGCGCGCGCAGCACCGCGACGTTGTGCTGCGTGGCCGGATGCAGCCACATCTCGGTGTGCATCGCGGGCGCGACGATCACCGGCGCCTGCGTCGCAAGCAGAGTCGTGGTCAGCAGGTTGTCGGCGATCCCCGCGGCATAGCGCGCCAGAGTGTTCGCAGTGGCGGGCGCAACGATCACGACGTCCGCATGCTGACCGAGCGCGACGTGCCGCACCTGAGCGACGTCCTCGTGCACCGAGGAGGTCACGGGATGACGGCTGATCGCCTCCCACGTGGGCTGTCCGACGAACCTCAGCGCATCCGGCGTGGGAACGACGTGCACCTCGTGACCGTCTTTGACGAGCAGCCGCACCAGCTGCACGACCTTGTACGCGGCGATGCCGCCCGAGACGCCCACGACGATGTTCATCGTCTGCCATCCTCCCATTTCCTCGCAGCGGTTGGCGTCGATACGCTGGAGAATCATGTGCACCGTCGTCGTTCGTGTTCCAGAAGATGCCGATGGTCCGGTCCACCTGCTCGCGATACGTGACGAGGATCCCGCTCGCCCGTGGCGGCCACTCGGGAGGTGGTGGCCCCAGCATCCCGCCGTCATCGGCGTGCAGGATCAGCTGGCAGGCGGTGCCTGGCTCGCCGCAGAGGGATCGCGCCTGGCGGTCCTGCTCAACCGGGAGGGCGCCCCGCCGCTTCCCCCCGAACAGATCACCTCACGAGGTGCCGTCGTGCTCGATGCGGTCGGCGGCCATCGTCCGCTCGGCGCACTCTCCTCACGGGGATTCAACCTCGTGACCGTCGAGGGCGCAGAAGTGACGATCACCGTGTGGGATGGCAAAGAGCTTTCGCATCGAACCCTGCCCCCGGGAACCCACATGATCGCGCATGACGAGGCGGATGATCCCGCGACCGCGCGCATCAAGACCTGGCTGCCCAGGTTCGCGCGGACCCAGCTGCCGGATTCCGACGAGTGGTGGACGCCGTGGACCGCGGTGCTCGCGCGCAGCGCCGTCATCAAGCCAACCGATGATCGCGCCATCGTGCGAGACAACCGGCCATGGGGATACCCCACTCAATCCCTTCTCGCGTGCGTCGCGCGCGTCAACGGGCACGGCAGCGAGGTGCACTACGCGCAGCTCGAACATGCCGGAGAGTGGAACCCGCTCCGCTTCGCCGCGGCGATCGCGACCTGAGGGCAAAGAAAAAGGGCCGCCCGAAGGCGGCCCTTTTTGTAAGTGAAGTCCGGCGGTGTCCTACTCTCCCACAGGGTCTCCCTTGCAGTACCATCGGCGCTGTGAGGCTTAGCTTCCGGGTTCGGAATGT